>NZ_LT629772.1:1530207-1836249 GCF_900105385.1 Microlunatus soli
CGAGATCGGCAGCGTGGTCGGGCTGTCCGCGCCGGCGGTCAAACGACGCGTCGACCGACTGGTCGCCAGCAAGGCGATCCGCGGCTTCACCACGGTCGTCGACCCGGCAGCGATGGGATGGACCACCGAGGCCTACGTCAGCGTCTTCTGCACCGGGGTGGTGGCCCCGGAGGTGCTGGCCCGGGCCTGGGAGGACATCCCCGAGATCGTCAGCGCTGCCACCGTGACCGGGGCGGCCGACGCCGTGCTCCGGGTCGTCGCCAGCGATGTCGGCCATCTGGAACGGGCCATCGAGCGGATCCGGCGCAGCGGTTCGGTCGACCACAGCGACAGCGTCATCGTGCTCTCCCGGCTGATCGAACGCACCGGCAACGGCCGCGAGCCGGTCGAACCCCAGGACTCCTGAGCCTGCCGCCCCAAGAGTCCTCAGCCTGTCGAAGGACCATGATCAATATCACGGGCAGCCTTTCGACAAGCTCAGGGACCCGGCCCGGTTTCGTCGTCCGGAATTGGTGTGGGATCGCGGGGGTCGATTGGACCGGGACAGTCGAAGATGATCTTCCTACCCTCGACGGATGCAGCAACGATTCCTCGGCCGGACCGGCCTGCAGATCAGTGAACTCGGGCTCGGCACGATGTCCTTCGGTGCCCGCACCGACGAACCGACGGCGCAGCGCATGTTGGACCGCTTCGCTGCGGCGGGCGGCACCTTCATCGATACCGCCGACACCTATCAGTTCGGAGAGTCCGAACGGATCCTCGGCGGCTGGTTGGCCGGACAGGATCGCGATCGGTTCGTGATCGCCACCAAGGCGTACGGGGAGTCCGAGCCGGGCGGCCCGGTGCACGGCGCCGGCCGAAAACATCTGCTGCGTGCGGTCGAGGACAGCCTGCGTCGGCTGGGCACCGACTACATCGACCTCTATCAGATCCACGTCTTCGACGACGCGACGCCGTTCGAGGAGACGCTGTCGACGCTGAACGGGTTGGTCACGAGCGGGAAGGTGCGTTTCGTCGGTGCCAGCAACTACACCGGCTGGCAATTGCAGAAGTCGGTCGATCTGGCCCATACGAACGGCTGGGAGCCGTTCGCCGGGCTGCAACCGCTGTACAACCTGCTGCAGCGCGACGCCGAGAACGAGTTGCTGCCGATCTGCGTCAACGAGGGCCTGGGGGTGCTCTGCTGGAGCCCGCTCGCAGGTGGTTGGCTGTCCGGCCGCTACGCACCGACAATGACGGCGCCGCCGTCGGACAGTCGCTTCGCCGACCAGCCCGAGGCCTGGCGGGCGCAGGCGACCGAGGCCACGTGGCAGGTCGTGGCGACGGTGGACAAGATCGCCGCCGAGGTCGGCCGGACACCGTCCCAAGTTGCGCTGCGCTGGTTGTTGCAGCAGCCCGCCGTCACCGCGCCGATCATCGGTGCTCGTTCGGTGGAGCAGTTGACCGACAGTCTGGACACCGTCGACTGGTCGCTGACCGATGAGCAGCTGACCGCCCTGGAGGCGGCCAGTCGACGGCCGCTTCCCTACCCCTACGAGCTGCAGCGTCTCCCGCAATTCGTCCGGCGATCATGACCTCCGACGACGTGCTCCGGGCTGCTGATCATCGGCCGACGGGCCGGGCGTAGCGGGAGAGCACCGCAGCGCCGGATTGCTCGACCGATACGCACTCCAACTCCACCGTCGCATCGTCGGGGAACAGCCGGTCTCCGGAGCCGATGACGATCGGGAACGTCAGCAGCCGGTACTCGTCGATCAGGTCGACAGCGGCCAGGCTGCGGACGACGCTCAGGCTGCCGGCGACGACCACGTCATGGTGCTCGCTCTTGATCACCTCGACCAGATCGCCGGTGATCAACTCCGAGCCGGGCCAGGCCGACACGTCCGACAGGCTGCGCGACGCGACCAGCTTCGGTACGGCGTTCATCCGGGCCGCGAACGGATCGTCGCGGCCCGGCCAGATCGTGGCGAACAGTTGCCAGGTCTGCCGGCCGAGCAGCAGCACACCGTCGTCGAGGATGGGGCCGAGCCGGAACTTGTCACCGGCAACGCTGTCCGGGCCGTAGCGGAAGGCCCAGCCGCCGCCCGCGGTGCCGCCGGAGCCGTCCGGGTCGGAGATGATGCCGTCGAGGGTGATGAACTCGATCACGGTGATGGTCACGATGAGGTCCCGTCTGTGAGGGTTGCTGATGGTTTCGTCGGTACATACCGCGCACCTCGGCCGGACTCATCGCTGCCGATCGATCTTTTTCTCAGAGCTGGGCCGGCAGTTCGAAGGCTGCGAGCACCCGCGGGTCGGCGAAGACCACGTTGGCGGCGATCAGACCATCGACGACCGACAGCACCTGCAGCGTGTGCGGCAGGTGTCGACCCTTGTCGTCGGCGGCGTAGGCGGCGAACGCCGGCTGGCCGTTGGCCGTCAGCGGCAGCACCCGCCAGTCCCGGCCGCGCATCGCGAAGACGCGTTCCATGAAGCGCCGGTAGTCGCCGCGGCCGCGATACCAGAGCGGGACCGGCGGCATCTCCAGCACCGCTTCTTCGGCCAGCAGCCGCACCAGGCCGTCGACGTCGGCGGCCTCGAAGGCCGTCAGGTAGGCGCGGACGGTCGCGTCGGTGTCGGCGTCGTCGGACTCGGCGATCCGGTAGGGGTCGGGACGTTCGGCCAGCGTCGCGCGGGCCCGTTGCAGGGCGCTGTTCACCGCTGCAACGGTGGTCTGGAGTTGCTCTGCGACCTCTGCGGCTGTGAAGTCCAGGACGTCGCGCAAGATCAACACGGCTCGCTGTCGCGCCGGCAGTGTCTGCAGTGCCGCCACGACGGCCAGCCGCAGATCGGCCCGTGCTGCGGCGTCGAAGCGGCCGTCGGGAAACGGTTGCAGCCAAGGGATGTCGAGTGCCGGGGTGAGCGGTGCGCCGGGGTCGTCGCTGGGTGCGCCGAGACCGGACGGCAACGGCCGCCGCGCACGTCCGTGCAAGGCGGTCAGACAGGCGTTGGTGGCGATCCGAAAGAGCCAGGTCCGCACCGAAGCACGGGCGCTGTCGTAGCGATCACGTGCCCGCCAGGCTCGCAACAACGTCTCCTGGGCGAGGTCCTCGGCATCCTGGATGGTTCCCATCATCCGGTAGCAGTGCGCGACCAGCTCATCGCGGTACGGCTCGACGTTCACACCCTCATCGTGCCCTATCGCAGACCGGGCGCGGGATACTCCTATGCGGTCAGGAACTCACGGCTGGGCAGCGGCCGATTCACGATCCGGGTGTCACCGATGTTTCCGTGGAAGACGATGTCGATGGCGCCGTCGTACTCGTGGCCGCCGAGCAGCCACGGCAGCCCCAGCGAGCTGAGGCCGATCGATGTCCGGTTCGGGTTGTCGACGACCGGGGCACCGTCGACGTAGAGCTTGGTGCGTCGACCGTCGTTGACCACGGCCAGATGCCACCAACGCCGCTCGACCAGGCCATGACCCCAGTTGGTTGTCGGGTAACTGTTGTTCAGCGGGTAGTGGTTGAACTGCGGTTCGCGACCGTTGTTGGTGATCGCGAGCTGGAGCACGGGCTCGCCCGGATCGGTGTTCTCGCCGTGCTTGCCGGCGGCTTCGGCCGACCCACGCCGGGAGAGGATCGATGCCCAGCCGTTCTTGCCGGCGTCCCAGTCCAGTGGCAACATCACAAAGGTCTCGATGGTGTAGCCGCGGTCGAAGGTGGCGTCGTTCAGGGGCGCCGCGTCGCCGGTCGTCAGGTACGCGCCGTGCAACGGGTCGCGACCACCGACGAAGGTCAGGCTGGCGTGGCCGGGTTGATCCCGATGGTGATCAGCTGACCAGGTCAGCGCGTCGGACGCTGTCCCTGCAACTGCTGTCACCGTCAGATCGTTGCCGCGTCCGGACAGATCACGGATTGTGTGTCCTGCCGGGAGTGACGTGCCCGGTGCGCCTTGGTTGTCGAATCGCCAGTAGGCCTGGGTGCCCGGCACCAACTGTTTGGCTGCCGGTCGGGCCGGTCGGACCGGGACCGGGGCGAATCCGGAGAATCGCCGATCGAAGTCGATCATGATCGAGAAGTCGTCGACCGGGCCGGTGACGCGGGAATGTTCGGCGGCCAGCTCACTGCGGTCTCCCGGGTCCTCGGCAAGGATCCAGGGGTTGATCGTCTCGACGTCGATCGTGTTACGTGCCAGGTCGAAGTGGTAGAGCCGGAGCATCGCGCCGCCGCCGAAGTAGCGGATCTGGTAGTTGGTGATGTGCAGGTGGACGTCGTTGCCGGCAGCGTTCTGCTTGGTCGTCCGGCCCGGCGGCCAGTAGTGACCGTTGATGGTCAGGAAGATCTGATCGTTGTCGTTGATCAGCGAGCCCCACATCCGTCTGCCGTTGTCGGCGAGTACGGCGTTGTCCTCCGGATCCCCTGACTCGTAGGGGAAGACGTTGTCGTCATAGGTCGAGGCGACGATGTCGTGCGAGGTGACGATCACCGGCAGCTTCGGATGGTCCTTGATGATCTTGTTCGCCCAGGCGTAGCCGGCGTCGGTGGTTCGCCAATCCAGCGCCAGCAGCAGCCAGGAGCGGCCCGCCGCCTGGAAGATGTGCGCGGTGTTGTAGCCGGCTGTGTCGGCCCCGGCGAACGTGGGTGACCGCTTGAACCGCCGCGGACCCATCGTCTGCAGATAAGGCGTCTCACCCCGGCTGTCGTCACCGGTCACATCGTGATTGCCGGCCAGCACGCTGTAGCCGACCCGCCGTGCGTCCAGCATTCTGAACGCCTTGTCGACCTCGTCGAAGGACGATGGGTCGGCGTCCTGGGTCAGGTCGCCCAGATGCGCCATGAACACGATGTTGTTGTCGGGCGTTCCACTGTTGTCGATGATGTAGCGGAACGATTCCTCCTGCGGTTTCCGGTCGATGCTGTCCTGGCTGCCCCAGTAGAGGAACTGGGTGTCCGGCATCACCGCCAGCGTGAACTGCTCCGCCGTCGCATCCGGCCGCCAGCTGCCGGTTCCGGCCGACCGTTCGTTGTCATCGGCCAGCGCGGGCGTTCGGCCGATCGCGGCCTCGCCGACGACGGCGGCCGTGCCGGTCGCCGCCAGGGCCGCGCCACGGAGGAACCCGCGGCGGCTGTGCCCGGAGGGTTGTGCAGACGACGTGTCAGCGTGGCTGGTCATGGGCCTCTTCTCGAGCTCGCCGGGGTGCCCTCAGCATCGGGCAGCGCTGACGGTAGCCAGCCACGATGTACGGATCGACGGTGAGTTGATGACATTCGATGATCAAGAAGCTGACCGGAAGCTGACGACCGGGGCGCCGGCACCGACCATGATCAACGAATGCCGAAGATCCGGACGAACATCGGCGTATCCAGCCAGGTGTGCGGCGCGAGCGCATGGTAGGCCCAGACGTGGGTCCAGGCGTTGGCACTGCGGATGGTGATGAAGGCCTTGAACATGCCGGGTCCGGTGTAGAAGAGGAACACGAACAGCACAGACAACAGCGCGTCGACCGGTGAGTGGAAGGTCGTCCAGCCGTCCAGTACGTGCAGCGCGGCGTAGCTGAGGCCGCCGAGGACGACAGTAGCCGGCACCGAGCCGGTCAGCTTGAGGTAGCGCGGGACCAGGATGCACGCGATGAAGACCATCGTCGGCAGTACCGTCCCGGCGAAGGACAGCACGAAGGTGACCGGTGCGCCGATCAATAGCTGGCGTCCGGTCAGTTCGAAGATCTGGGGGTGCAGCGCCAGTTGGACCAATGATTCGATGATCAACACCACCGCGACAAGCAACAGATCGGCGCGGCGGTCGACCGAACGCAGATTGAGTTGTTCGGCGGTGTAACGGCGCCGGAAGAAGATCAACGGCAACACGGCGTAGCCGATCAGGTTGTAGCCGGCCCAGAGCAGCGCCTCGGCCGGGACCACCGGCTGGCCGGTTCGGATCACCATTCCGTCCAGATGGAAGCCGAAGGCGTGGAACCCGAGCCCGCGGCCGAGCAGGAAGCCGCCGATCATCACCAGCGCTCCGTAGCCGAGCAGCAGCGCGGTCTCACGGCCGGCGATCGCACGATTCGGCACCCGGGCCGCGATGTCGGGGACCTTGCGGCGGCGGGTCAACAGCCCCACCACGACCATCAGGGCGACGACCTCGACGTACATCGCGTCGGTCTGCAGGATCACTCCGACCGTCGGCGGCGTCGCCAGCGAGGATGCGCGGAACGGCAGGTGCCCGCCGCCGATCAGGATCAGGACGCCGTTGACGATCAAGCCGCCCAGCAGAGTCAGCCAGATGCTGCTGGATGACAACCGACGCCACGGACCGGCCACACGAGATCGCCGCGGCAGCAGAACGGAAGACATTCCAACACCATACGCTCGTATGGGTCCACTCCTGAGGCGCCGTCCGCCCGCAACTGATGGCGGGCAGCGATTCCGACGAACGGTCATCGACCCGCAACGCCCGCATTCCTTGATCGGCTGCCTGATCGGTCACCGGTACCGGGGCGCGACCCGCGGCGCCCGACAGCCCGTTGCAATCGACCCCACCGGGTCGTCCTCGAAGGTCCAACGATCGCGACCGCCATGATCAGTCCGAAGCTCACGAGCCGCGCCAGCAGCCGGCGCACCACCCTCTCAACATGTTCGTCATGATCCATCGGATGGTACGCGGAACATCATTCCACGTCAGCGCTCAGGAATGGCCACCAGGACCTACGGCTCCTTGACATGGAACATGACTTCAAGTTGGCTGGGCGGATGGCGACCCGGCTGCCGACCGACGATGATCGACACGTCCCGTCTGGCCGGCTCGTCCTCGGGGCGGCTCAGTTCGGCCAGCCCTACGGCAATGGCCCCGATCGGTCGGCGCCGTCGGATCGTGCCGTCGGCGACATCCTCGATCGTGCGCTCCGGCATGGCGTCGAGGATCTCGACACCGCCCGCGCCTACGGCGACAGCGAAGCCGCGGTCGGCCGTGCCGTCCGAGATCGCCCCGGGATCCGGATCGTGACCAAGATCGAACCGCTTCCGGCCGAGATCAACTTCGGGTCCTCGCGTGCTGTGGCCGCAGCGGTCCGAGCCAGCGCGGACACGTCGCTGGCGGCACTGGGCACCGGACGGGTGGACACCGTGCTGTTGCATCGCGCCCGGGACGCGGTGTGCGCCCACGGTGCGGCAGTCGACGAGCTTCGCGCCCTGGTCGGCGCTGGGATGGCGAGCCGATGGGGTGTCTCGCTGTCCACACCGACCGAACTCGCCGCCGTCCACCGGTTGCCGGACCTCGGCTACGTCCAACTCCCCTTCAATCTCCTCGACCGGCGGTGGAAGGCGGCGCCGACCGCGTCGCTGCTGGCCGGCACCGACGTGCACGTCACCGTCCGTTCGGCTCTGTTGCAGGGCCTTCTGGTCGGCAGCGATCCGGCGCGGTGGCCGACAGCACCCGGAGTCGACCCGGCGGCGATCATCGCCGAACTGCATCGGCTGGCGTCCGAACTGGGGCGCACCGATCCGCTGGAGCTGGCGATCGGCTACGTCCTCGGCCACGACTGGGTCGACGCGGTCGTCCTCGGCCTCCGCAGGCCGGACCAGCTGACCGCGCTCCTCGACGCTGTCGCCGCCCCGCCCCTCGATGAAGATCAGATCCGGTATGTCGAGCACTGCATCCCAGCCGGACCCGATGACCTGATCGACCCGTCCCGCTGGCGTTTCCGACGCCGCCCAACGAAAGGCACTCGATGACCTCGGCACGTTCGGCCCCTGATCGCTTCGACCTGTCCGGCCGGGTGGCCTGGGTGGTCGGCGGGGCCGGTCTCCTCGGCGGTCAGGTCAGCACCGCACTGGCGGAGCACGGCGCGAACGTGATCATCGCCGACCGGGACCGGCAGCGAGCCGAGCAACTGGCCGAGCGGCTGCGGTCCGACGGGCTGACGGCATCGGCGACAACACTCGACGTCGCCGACCAGGCCGCCATCGAGGAGCAGGCCGGCGCCATCGGTCAGGAACATGGCGGACTCGACATCTGCGTCAATCTGGTCGCCACTCATACCGGCCAGGGCTACGACGAGATCACCACCGAGGCGCTGGAGACCGGCCTGCGTACCAATCTGATCGGCGCCTTCCATCTGGGGCGTGCCGCAGGTGAAGCCATGCGCGCATCAGGCGGCGGCCGGATCGTTCAGTTCGGCAGCATGTACGGCGTCGTCAGCCCGGACCCGGCGAACTATCCCGAGGACATCCCGATCAACCCCGTCGACTACGGGATCGCCAAGGCCGGGATCCTGCAACTGGTGCGTTATCAGGCCGTACGACTCGGCCCCGACAAGATCACCGTCAACGCCGTGATCCCCGGCCCGTTCCCGAATCCGGCCGGTCAGGGCGCCGCTGCCGACTTCGTCGATCGACTGGCCCGGCGGGTGCCCTTGGGGCGGGTCGGCAACGCCGAGGAGATCGCCGGTGCGGTGGTGTTCCTCTGCTCTCCCGCCGCGTCCTTCGTCACCGGGACCAGCGTTGTCGTCGACGGTGGGTGGACCGCCTGGTGACCGGGAACCGATCGTGCCTCGCGACCAGTAACCGGTCCGGCGGCCATGATCAGATACGCCCTCCGCGGCTGATGACGTCGACCGTGGTCCTGAGGTCCACCTCGGGTGCCGGCGGCAGCGTTCGTCGTTCGGCCCCTGGCCGGGTGGCAAAGGACTCGATGAGGTAGCCGAGCAGCCGCTGCGAGCCGGCGTCGACCAGGGCAGGCGGGCCGGTGGCGACACCGGCGACGGACAGCAGGACGAGGACCAGATCGGCGACCGAGAAGTCAGGACGCAGCCGTCCCGCGTGCTGTGCCCGCTCGATGAGAACCGCGAATCCCTTTTCGGTGAAGGAGATGCGCTCGTCGGTCATGGCACCCGATGAGCCGGCCAGGATGAAGGCTTCGGCGAATCCGCGATCGGCGACCTGCATCCGACGGACCGACTCCAGCAGTCCGCAGAACGCGCGCCAGGGATCCGGATCGGCCACCGCGGCCTCCAGCAGGTCTCCGCAGTCTCGGAACTGCCGGGCGAAGACGGCGTCGACGAGCGCGGGCTTGGTCGGGAACCGGCGGAACAGCGTTGCCACGCCGACACCCGCGCGACGTGCGATGGCCGCCATCGAGATGTCCAATCCACGTTCGGCGAAGGCTTCCGCCGCCGCGGCAACGATCCGGTCCCGATTGTTCCGGGCATCGATCCGCAGCTCGCCGGGGTCGTCGTGCTGATCGTGCTGCTGGGGCACCTGAGCCGATCGACTGCTCATCACTCTCACTTCCGCCGTCGCCCTTCGATGGACGTGCCGCCGCGACTACCGTCCATCGAGAACTGGAACGAGCTTTCCAGATGAGCCTACGCCGTCGGTCCACGGCGATCACGATCGAGAGGGAACACAGATGACAATCGGCGACGCGGCGACCGGACAAGCATCCGAGGTGGGGCGATGAAGATCCTGATGTTCGGACGTGGCGTGATCTCGACGCTGTACGGCCGGGCATTGGAGGGCGCCGGCAACGACGTCACGTTCTACGTACGCCCCGGCAGATCGGTATCGCTCGGCACATCGGTGAGCCTGGATGTCAAAGACGGACGCGGCATCACCCGCCCCGGCACCATCACCGAGCAGTGGCCGGTCACTCTGGTCGAGGAGATCAGATCCGATCACGACTACGACCTGATCATCGTCAGCGTCAACCATGATCAACTCGACGACGCCCTGCAGGTGCTCCGCGGCAAGGTCGGCGACGCCACCGTCCTGATGTTCAACAACGTCTGGGCCGAACCGACCGATGTGATCGCGGCACTGCCCGCCGACCACGTCGTGTGGGGATTCCCCGGTGGTGGCGGCGGATTCACCGAGGGGCGGCTGCGCGGCGCCTTCCTGCGGACCGTGTTCATGGGCGACATCGACGGGTCCTCGACGACGGCACGCCATCGGATGGTCCGCAACCTGTTCCGCCGGGCCGGCTTCACGATCGTGGCATCGCGCGACTTCCGCAGCTGGCTGTGGCTGCACTTCCTGATGGACGCCGCCCTCGCAGCCCGCGCCCTGAGCACCGGATCGTTCTCCACGGTCCTCAGATCAGCGTCCGAACTCGAGCAGGCCGCGGTGATCGCCCGCGAGATCGTTCCGGTCATGATCATCAGAGGCGGTCGGGTCGGGTTGGCCGGACACGCCGTCGCACGGCTGCCGCCGACGTTGATCGCCCGTGTCCTGAAGCAGATACTCGGTTCTCGCGGCATCCCCCGCTTCATCATGGAGCAGGTCGATCACAGCGCTCACGGTGGCCCGGCCGCCGTCGCTGCCTACGTCTCCGACGTGCTGGCCACCGCACGCCGCTACCAGGTGCCGGTGCCGCGCCTGGAGGAGACCGCAGCCGCCTTCCCGATCATCGACGACCGGGCCCGAGCCCTCGCCGACCCCGCAGCGTCGGCATGACGGTCGCCATCGGCGCGGACGACCGGCCCGGCACGCCCGCTGCAGCGTCGGTGATCACCGACCGTCCGGGATCGCCGCTGCCGCCCATCCCGATGGCGCGCGGAGGCGTTCCCGCTGGAACGCCCGGGCCGGGTTTGGCAGGATCGGACGCGGCCGGTACCGAGGCGCTGATCGACGGCTCCGGTTGCGGCGGCACACCCGTGGGAAGGATGAGTTGTCACGATGACGACCTGGGTCAACGTGCTGTGGATCGGTGGACGATCGGGGGCAGGAAAATCAACGGTCGCAAGGCTCCTGGCCAGACGCCACGGCCTGCGCTGGTACAGCTGCGACACCCGGACCTGGGCACACCGGGACCGCGCCATCGCGGCCGGAGACGAGGCAGCGATCGCCTGGGAACGGCTGACACCGGAGGAACGATCACAACTCTCGGCAACCGCGGCCATCGCGTTGGCGATCGACAGATCGGCCATGGTGCTGGACGATGTCGCTGCCCTACCGGCTGAACCTGCGGTGATAGCCGAAGGGACCAACGTCGTCCCGTCCATGGTTCCCCCGCAGAGCAAGGCGATCTGGCTGATCGCGCAGCCGACGGTCCGCGCGGATCGGACCAGCGGCCGCGGCTGGGGTGCCGGCGGCGGAGAGGTCGACATGATCAAGGAACGCGAGCTCCGCGCCGAACTCGACCGTACGGGGGCGCTCACCATCGACACCACCGGCCACAGCACCGCCGAGCAGACAGCCGACCGGATCGAGGCGGTCGCCGAAGCCTGGTTGGCGAGCCGACCGAGGGCCGGCAGCGGAGGTGCGCGCCGGCGACTGATCCGTGAGGGCAACGCCGCGATCGTCGAGCAATACCGCGCCGGGATGGCTCGTTCCGGAAACACCGAAGGCGGAGGGCTTCTGCGAGCCTACGACTGCGAGTGTGGAGATGCCGGCTGCTCCGCCCTGGTCGAACGGCGTCTCGACTCGATCCCGGATCCGTTCACCTCGAGCGCGGCACCGATCCTTGCGCCGGGCCACCACGACTGAGCCGGCCGATTGGGTAGCGTCGACAACCGTGCCTGACACGTGGGAGCTGAACGCCGAAGGTCTGACCGGGGACGTCCGGAGCTGTACCGCCCCCTGAGGCCATTTCCGGCCGGCGCGGGCCGGAGCTGAAACGCCGTTGCGTTCCAGCTGGGACGGCTTTCATGCTGTGCCCATGGCGCTCACTCAGCACGACGCGGTGGACCTGGAGTTGCTCTCGATGGAGCATCGCGATCGCTTGGAGCAATTCGAACGAGCCAACCGGGAATTCTTTGCTCGCTACATCAGCGATCGCGGGAACGACTACTTCGCCCACTTCACCGACAGGCTTGCCGCACTGGTTGCCGAGAACGACACAGCAAGATCGTTGTGCTTCGTTCTGGTTACTGCCGACGGCCGAATCGTCGGCCGCGTCAACATCTATGACATCGACCAGCCCGAGCTGACGGAGATCGGCTTCCGGGTGGCTGCCGACCAACAGGGCAAGGGGCTCGCGACGTACGGCGTTCTGGCCGCACTCGAGCAGGCCCGCGCACGCGGCGTCCGGTCCGTCGCTGCCCGGGTGGCCCTCGACAATCCGGCATCCCATCGCGTCCTGACGCGGTGCGGCTTCGCGTCCACCGGGCCGGCGGCGACGCCCGCGGAGTCGACCCGGACGTTCACTGGGTATCGCATCCTCCTGGAAGCCGGGCCAACACAGAGTCGATGACCGTTGGCTGCCGGTGGTCGCCTCATGATCATCATGAGGGTTCGAGCGACGGCAGCCGGATGATCAACAAACCTTGCTCCAGCGCGACCGTCAACGATTCCGATCTTCGTCACGAACCGCAGGGTCCTGGTCGTCGTCGGAGTCCTTCTGATCGGCGGAGGTATCGGCGCACGATGCAGGATCGTCGCTCCGCGGACCGTCGGATTCGCGCTGACTCGAGTTGTCGGACCGGGAATCCTTTGTATCGTCCTTCTGTTCGTCGCTCGAATCCTGCTTGTCGGTCGAATCGGCGCAGACAGCCGGATCGGCCTTATCGGAGTCCTTCGCATCGGCGTCCCCGTTGTCGACAGCCTTGTCGTCGGCCTCCTTACCGTCCGCAGCCTGATCTTCCGCGTCCTTGGCGTCGGAGTCCTTCGCATCGGACTTCTCGGCGTCGGCCTGCTCCGCGTCGGCAGCCTCCTCATCCGACTTCTCTGCACCGGACTTCTCAGCATCGGCAGCCTCCTCATCCGACTTCTCTGCATCGGACTTGTCAGCATCGGCTGCCTTGGTGTCAGCCCCCTTCGACTCGGTCGACTTCGCATCCGAGCTCGTCGTGCCATCGGAGTCAGCAGTGTCGGACCGCTCAGCCTTCTTCGCAGCCGAGGCCGCGGCCCGGGTGTAGGGGCCGTTGCAGCGGATGTCCGTGCCGCCGGAGCCGACCTCGATGGTGCGCTCCAGGCTCTCGGCCGAGCGCCAACTGGTGCCGGCGAGCGCCCCGGAAACCCGTGCGTGGTAAGTGCCGGTGCCGTGTTTGAGATCGCCGTGCCTGATCGTGGCCATCTTGTCGGTCACGGTGTAGGTGACGTCCGGGCTGGTCGGGTCGGTGAAGTAGACATCGACCAGGTACCTGTAGTTCGCGGGTTGATTGCTCAGGTTCGACCAGCCCACCCAGACCACACCACTGAGCCAGGTGCCGTTGGTGCAGTCGACATCGTCATCGTCGTTGGCGATCGTCGACGCTGCGGGTGTCGGGACCGTCATGGTTGCGAAGTCGCCGTCCACCTCGGCGGTATCGGTGAACGAGGCCAGTGTCGGTGCGATGCTGCTGGCCCCACCGGTGAGCCCGGCGGCCAGACCGCCACCACCGAGAGCGGCCAGGGCAACAGCCGTACCGATGATCTTGGGACGTCGTGAACCCCGCTGTGCACCGGCATCGACGGCGACGGCCGGGGTGGTGTTGGCGGCGTTGTCATGCGGCTGCCGCGACGGACGTCGGAAGGCGAGTACGAGCAGGCCGAGCGCTGCACCGCCGGCGACGAAGATCACGTACGGGGAGGCGAGGGTCCGGAGCAGGTAGCCCAGCCCGTCGGCGTGCCAGATCACCCGATCGGCCGACGTGACCGTGTACCGCTCCCGGTCCGGACCGGAGTTGGCGTCGCCGCGCAGGGTCAGCCGGGCCCGGTCGCCGTTGTGGGTCACGTCCGTGATGCGATGTGTCACCCGGGTGCCGTCGGAGGAGGTCACGCTGACGATGTCGCCGCGTTCAAGATCACCGGCCGGCACCGTACGGGTCACCGCTGCTCCTCCGGTGCCGATGGTCGGACTCATCGAGCCGGACTGGAACACCAGCAGTCGGATCCCGAACAGCGGTGTGGCCACTGCTCCCAGCAGGCAGAGCAGGCCGAGGGCGGCGCCGAGGGTGAGCGCGACCTCACGGGCGATCTTCTGGATTCCGATGTTGATCATCACTGCTCCGCGTTGAAATCGACGGTGACGGTTGAGGATTTGGACTGCATCGCGTTCGGTGCGTCGGCCGACAGCTTGACGATCACGCAGTAGGTCTTGCTGGCATCGGGTGCCAGGTCGACGGCGGTGCTGTGGATCGTGCGCGGATCGGTACCGATGGCGTCGCCGGCGACCGAGGTCGCGCTTCCGCCGGTGCAACTGCCCTGCCGGTTGGCGGCGGCCTGGGTGCCGGTGTTCGTTGCCGCGGTGGCGTCCTCGACGACGCTGACCACCAGCCCGTCCGCCCCGGCCAGCGACTGACCGGTGCGGACGGTTCCGTTGTAGCTGAGGGCGATCGATCCGCCGTTGCCGACGGTCAGCATCCGCGCGACGCTCTCGCCGGGTGCCATGTCGGACAGGCTGAGGTCGGCATGCTGCCAGGAGCCGCCCTGCCCGGCCAGTTGGTCGGCAGACTTCTCGCCTACCGTCAGATCGAGGGTCCCGGTCTCGAACGAGCCGGCCGAGACGGTTGCCGAGTCGGACCAGGCGGCCAAGGTGCCGACCTGGGTGATCCCGAGCAGCATGCCGAGGCTCAGCAGCGCCCGGACCTTGCCGCTAGACCGACGTCGCGGTTGTGCCGATGACATCCTTCTCCTTGTCGTTTCGGCGACGCGTGCGATCACGCGCCGCGCCGATCCACATCGCCAGCGCGTAACCGATCAGGACCACGACGACGCCGTAGACCACCCACTGCCGCTGGCCGCTGGTGAGCAGGTTGTTGAGATGACCGAGGTAGGGCACCGAGTACCAGGCCTTGCCGCGGACCTGAACCTCCCGGACCGAGTTGGCATCGGGCCGGTCGTTCGCATCGCCCTGGGTCTGCAGGACTCGGTCGCCGGCGCCGTTGACGCCGATGGCGATCACCCGGTGGGTGACGACCGTCGGTTTGCCGGACTCGAGCTGGTAGGTGACGACGTCGCCGGTCCGGAGCCGATCGAAGGCGACCGGTTTGACGACGACCAACGTGCCGGGCGGCATCCCCGGCCGCATCGAACCGGTCAGCACGGTGTACGGCGTCGCCCCGGCGAGCCGTGGGACCACGACCGCGGCCGCCAGGACCGCGGTCATGCCCAGGATCACTGTCCAGGAAAGGATTGCGCTGATCCAGCTCTTCATCACAACTCCGTGTCCGGGTCCGTATCGATGGCGGGATCGAAGATCAGGCGTTCGGATCGACCTGGGTCAGCCACACCGTGATGTCATCCAGCGACGCCTCCAGATTCTGGGTGTCGTTGCCGTTGACCGTCTCGGAGCCGTACGGGAAGTCGACCGTGACCGTCGCGGTGACCACATCACCGTCGTTGGCCTCGGTGATCGTCGCCGGTGCCGCGGCGCCATCGATCTGGAAGCTGGATTCGACGTCCAGCTTCAGCGTCGTGGGCGAGCCGGTTGCCGTGACGTTGACCGAATCCGGCGTATCGAGAGCAGCTTTGAGATGATCACCGTCGGCGGAGATGGTGAAATCGAAGGTCTTCTGGATGCTGTCGCCCGGCACGATCGCGCCGACCACGTCGTCGGTCCCGGCGTAGGTCCAGTCGCCGGACTGGCCGGCCGTCAACGACATGCTGCCGGAGTTGATCTTCCCACCGGCGCCGGTGGCGGAGTCGCTCCAGTAGGCCAGGGTGCTGGCGCCGCCGAGCAGCAGGACGGCCGCGAAGCCTGCGGCAATGGCGCCCTTGGTGTGTTTCCTCATGCCTGTCCCTCATTTCTCTCCAGCCGCCTGATCGCGGAGCACGGAGTCGTCGTGGTGGTGGTCGCCGCGGGAGTTCAGCACCTGCCGTTCGGTCGGGCCCTTCTCCTTGAGCACTTCAATTGAAAGGCCGCGGTAGGCGTCGAACGGCGGCTCCGAGCCACGCTGAGTAGCCCCGCCCGAGGCGCTGGGTACGCATTTGGGAAGGTCGGGCACGATACGGATCCGGGCCGGGTAGGACAGGCTGTACGGGCAGGTAGCACTGTCGCCCGGGACCGCCCGACCGAGGAGACGGGCCGCCCACGGCGTAGGTTGGAGAGGTGCCGTCGACGAGGTCCTTGCGGGGCGAGACGGTCACCGAGGTGGTCAGCCACCTCGAGGCCGGCGCCCACGTCAATCTGATCGGAATGCCCGGATCAGGACGATCGAGCCTGCTACGGGAGACCAAGCACGAGCTGGACGCCCGCGGCTGGCGGGTCTTCGAGCTCGCCGGCGTGACGGCGTTCCGGCAACGTCCGTTGGTGCCGCTGGCGTTGGCCGGGGTCAACATGTCCGGCGGATCGCTGACCACCGCGAACATCGCCAACAGCACCGACGCGCTGGCCGAGCGGATCGGACGCCCGTCGACGATCCTGATCGTCGACGACGCCGACGACCTGGACGATGTGACCGCGGGCGTGATCATCGCAGCGCAGCGCCGGAAGCCGACACCGGTCCTGACCACCATCCGTCCAGGCCGTCGTTCGGCCGCAGCGGTGGAGCTGTGGTCGCCTTCGGGGTCGGGGGTCCGGATCGAGCTGCGGGCGATGCGCTACGACTCGGTCTGCGCGCTGGTGCTCGGCGTGTTGCCGGGATCGGTCGAGCCCGCCACGATGGCCCGGATCGCGACCATGTCCGGCGGTCTTCCCGGCCTGGTCGTCGCGCTGGCCGAAACGGGCCGGAAGAACGGACGCCTGGTCCGACGGGACGGGGTCTGGTCGTCGGGCCCTGAGCTGTGGTCTGCGGAGCTGTCGCAGGCCGTCGCACCGATCCTCGGCGGCTGCGACGAAGCAGAGATCGAGGCCCTCCTGACGCTGGCGTTGGCGACCGCGATGCCGGTCGCCGACGCGGTCAAGGTCCTTCCGTGGGAACACCTCGACGCACTCGAGGAAGCCGGGCTGCTCCATGTGATGGGTGCTGGCGACAGCTCGATGATCGGGATCTACCCGCCGTTGGTCGCCGACTACTTCCGGCACGAGACCGGAACTGTTCGTCGGCACCATGTCGCAGAGAACCTGGCTGCCATCTCCCGTCCGGAGGCCGATGGTTCGCCGGTACTGGTGCCGCCGCCGACCGCCCCGGCAGCCGACGTCACCGAGAGTGAGGCGGTCCGCAGTCAGTATCTGAAGGGACGCGGCGCAGCCGAGGTGGCGCGGCGCCGAGCCGCCTGGACACAGGATCCGCGACCGCAGACCGCCGTGCCGTACGTCATCTCGCTGCACAACCACGGGGCCGATCCCGCCGTGATCACCGAGGTGGTCGAGAAGACGCCGGCGCGTGAGGCGGAGCAAGCGGACTCGGCCGTGCTGCAGGTCTGGCGAGCGTGCTACGCCGCCGTCGCCGGGAATGATCTTCGATCCGCCTACGCGATCCTGCGTCGGGAGCGCGAAGCGCGGCCGGCCACCGACGGTCTGATGCGGGCCACCGAAGCACACCTGCAGCTGATGCTCGACCGGCAGCCCGAGCAAACACTGCTACGGCCCGCCGGCGCGGACGAGCTGCCGCTGTCGCAGGAGGCACAAACGGTGGTGGCGGCCGAAGCGCTGCTCGCCGCGGGTCACTGCGCCGCCGCCTCCGAGCAGCTCCGGGCGGCCCGGATCGAGTTCTCCCCGTACCTGCTCCGGTCCGACCTCGTCGGCGAACTGGACCTGGTGCTGCGCGGCGAAGTTGATCAAGGAGTGGCGATCGCCGCGGAGAATCTGCGAACTGCACAGGTGTCGCTTGATGCTGCGGCGATCGCCGGGCACGCCTACGTGATGGCGCTCGGGTTGTTGCTCGCGGGCCGTCTGGACGATCTCGAGCATCACCTCGACGCCACCCTCGCCGTCGTCGAGCCACCGATGATGCAATGGCATTTCCAGGTCGGAACGCTGGTCGTCGCCGCCCTGCTCGCCGCGGCCCGCGGACGGCACGGCTACGCCTCATCGTTGCTGATGCAGGCCAGAACGCACGGCGTCCGGCCGGGCCCGTACCCGGCCATGGTGCCCGACGTGAGCGCCGAGCCGTTGCGGGTCACCGAGGGCACCGACAGCAACGACCTGTGGGCCCAAGGTCGGTGATCGACTCGACCGCGGATACGTCGCCCAGGCGATCCTGCACAGCATGTGGGCCGCCGAACGTCGACCGGATCCGGGCGCCGCGCGTCGGGTCCGACAGGCCGCGGAGGCCAGCGACAGCAGGGCCCTGCAGCTGGTCGCGGACTATGCGGTTGCCATCTCCGAGCGGGACATCGCGACGCTCACCAGCACCGGCGACGACCTGCTCGACGTGGGTTTCGCCATTGTCGGCCTGCGGGCCCACGTCGCCGCTCTACGCCTTCGGCGTGCTCGGGGCGACGTGCTCGCCGCGGCCCGGGCCACCGACGTGCTGTGGCAGAAGTCGAAGGCCCTCGGTGTTGATCTTCCGGTCGTGTCCGCGGCGCTGGCGCACGACATCGACCTCACCCCGCGCGAACTCGAGATCGCGCGGTTGGCGTCGTCCGGACGGACCAACCAGTCGATCGCGGGTCACCTTTCGCTCAGCGTACGCACCGTGGAGAATCATCTGCTCAGCAGCTACCGCAAGATCGGCGTCGAAAACCGTGACGCTCTCGGTCGGGTGATGACGACCTGGCTCTCCTCGGCCGAGCTGGGCTCGTTGGAGTTGTTGTGATCATCGGGTGCCGGAACGCGACATCGCAGTGATCAGCCGATCCCGAGTGCGGCCCGCGGATCGCCGTCCAGCAACCATTCCACGGTCTCGGACTTGATCCAGGGCAGCCCCTGCGGCCGCATCGCGGCCAGCTCGCGCAGCCCGTCGACGGCCCGGGTCGGGGTCCACAGGGCATAGTCCGAACCGAACAGCAGCTTGTCCACCGCACCCCACTCCTGGGCTCGGACCAGGGCCAGATAGCCGTCCAGCGGCCGTTCCCAGCTGGCCGAGACGTCGGCGAAGACCTGCCGGTTCTTCCGCAACGTGACCAGCGTCTCGCGCTGCCAGGGATGCCCGAGGTGCGCGATGATCTGGGTCAGCTCGGGGAACCGGCGGGCCACGTCGTCGACGATCAACGGCTGGCTCAGGTCCAGCCTGCCTTCCGGGCTGGGCGTCGCCCCGATGTGCCAGAGCACCATCAGACCGGCTTGTTGGGCTGCGCGGAAGAACGGTTCGTACTGCGGGTCACGGCCGTCGAAGTGGGCCAGGACGGGGTAGAGCTTGATCCCACCGAGCCCGCGGGCGACACCGTCAGCGAGTTGATCAAGAACATCGTCGTCGGTCGGATCCAACGCCATGAAGCCGATCGTCGGTGTCTCGGTCTGTTCGCAGAACCACTGCACGTGCTCGTTCGGCGTGATCACACCGGCTCGGGTGGCTCGCATCCCGAAGGTGAAGGCAAGATCAACTCCGGCCGCCTTCATGTCCCGGTCGAAGTCGGCCGGATTCTGATCAACGTATTCGTGGCCGTAGACGGGCTGCCAGTTCTTCCGCCATTCCTCGCCCCAGTGTTCGGCGAGGTGACAGTGGGTGTGGACGTCGATCATGCCTGCACTCCTGGACGCGTTGTGATCATGGATAGGTGGTCGCCGACAACATCACTCCGGGCCGCGCTCCGGTGGGCTGCCCGTCCCGGACCACGGGTACGCCACCGACCAACACGTGCTCGATGCCGGCTGGGAACTGCTGCGGTTCGGAGAAGCTGGCCCGGTCGGCAAGCCGGGCCGGGTCGATCACCACCACGTCGGCCGCGGCACCGGTCAGCAGGCGCCCCCGGTTGAGGCCGACCCGGGCCGCCGGTCGTGACGTGCAGCGCGCCACGGCATCGCTCAGGTCGGACGGCGGCGGATCGGTGCTGATCACGTCGGCCAGATAGCGTGCGAAGCAGCCGTACGACCGCGGGTGCGGGCTGCCGGTGCCGGTCGGCCCGTGCGGGTCGAGGCTGAGCCCGTCGGAGGCGATCACACATCCCGGGTGGCCGAGTACCCGGTTCATCACCTCGGTGCTGCGGCCACCGGCCACCATCAGTACACCGGTGCCGTGGTCGGTCAGCAGGTCCAGTGCCAGGGTCACCGGGTCGGTCCGCAGGTCTGCGGCCGACGCGGCGACGCTGTGCCCGATCAGTGTGCAGTCGTCCGCGGCGGCGATCCGGCTGATGGTGATCTCGTCCCAGCCGACGGCCGGGTCGCGCCAGTGGTCGGCGATCCGACGGCGGACGTCACGCTCGGCGAGCAGCGGTCGCCACCGCTCGACCGGTCCCTGCTGCGCCCAGTCCGGCAGCAGCTGTGCCAGCGGCGCATTCCCGTACAGGTAGGGATAGAGGTCGATGCCGACCTCGACACCGTCGACCCGGGCGGCGTCGATCTCGGCCAGCACCGGCCCGATGGCCGGCCAGTTGCGTCGGCCGACGGCGTTCAGATGGGAGATCTGGGTGCGGCATCCGGTCCGTCGCGCGACCCGCAACGCCAACTGCACGGAGGACACGAGATCGTCGGCGTAGTCACGGACGTGCCAGGCGAACAGGGCGTCGTGGTCCCGAACGACCTCGGCCAGCATCGTCAGCTCCTGCTCACCGACCGTCGTCAACGGCGGGTACACCAGACCGGTGGAGAGACCGACCGCGCCGGCGGCCAGTTCGCCGGCGAGCAGCTCCTGCATCCGGCGGAGCTGGTGATCGGTCGGCGGCAGGTTGTCGAAGCCGCAGACGCCGGCGTGCAGCGGAAGATGTCCCACCAGTGCGGCCACGTTGACCGCGGGGCGCCGACGGATCAGTTCCTCACGATAGCCGCCGAGATCCTCCCAGTCCCAGGCGATGGCCGGATCAAGATCAAGATAGCTGACCGCGGCGCGGATGCCGGCCCGATCCGGGCCGATTGCCGAAGCGACCGCCCGGCCCACCGGGAAGGTGCCGAGGCCGCAGTTGCCGATGACCTCGGTGGTGATCCCCTGGCGGACCCGGCTCGGGGCATCGGGCGCCGACAGCAGGGTCAGATCCGAATGGGTGTGGATATCGACGAATCCGGGCAGCACCAGCCTGCCGGTCACGTCGATGATCGTCGCATCCGCGACCCTGTCGACGATCACACCGTCGGCTACCGCTCCGTCGGCCAGCACGAGGTCGCGCCGTTGCGGGTCGGCTCCGGTGCCGTCGATGACGAGTCCACCGCGCAGCAGCGTCGCCCGTCCAGCCATGCCCGTGATCACTCCTCGTCCCGTACATGAAAGATCTTTTCATGTAGTACGGCAACGATCAAGGACCAGCTCCGCACCGTGACGACCCGCGGAGATGATCACCCGCTGGGTCGGCCGCCCCGAGACTCAGGGACGGCGGTCGATGGTCGAGGTCAGCTCGCTGATGGCGGTCACGAAGTCGGGCGAGGCGAGCAGCCGTTCGGCGGTGGCGTCCAGCTGTTCGCGGTAGTCCCGCTGGGCGGCCGTACTGAATTCGGCTGCCGGACCGGAGACGCTCAACGCCGCCACCGTTCTCCCGTCCAGCACCAATGGGACCGCCAGACAGCGCAGCCCGACGCTGCGCTCGTTGTCGTCGATGCCGTAGCCCCGTCGGCGCAGCCTGCGCAGATCGGCGGTCAGCTCGGCGAGACCGGTGATCGTCTTGTCGGTGAACGCGGCGAACGGCTCGGCCGGCAGCCTGCCAGGCAGTTCTTCGTCGGCGAGGCCGGACAGCAGCACCTTACCCAGCCCGGTGCAATAGAGCTCGTCACGGGAGCCGACGGTGGAGGTGAAGCGGAGCGGCCGTCCCGACTCCTCGACGCAGACGTGCACGACCTGGGGGCCGTCGAGCACCCCCAGATTGGCGGTGTGGCCGGTCGATCGGGCCAGTTGCTTCATCTCGGACGAGGCCAGCGCCCGGACATCGAGATTGCGTTCGTAGCCGCGGGCCAACTGCTGGACCTTGTGTCCGAGCCGGAAGCTCGGCTGATCATCGAGCCGGACGACGTACTCCAACTCGGTGAGCACCGACAGCAGCCGGATCAGTGTGCTCTTCGGCAGCCCGGTGTGATCACTCAACGTGCTCAGGGTGAGCGGCTCGGTCGTATCGGCCAACTGCTCCAGCAGCGCCAGTCCGCGCGCCAACGCGTTGGCGTGATAGTTGGCCGACGCCGGTCGGTCCTGTTCGGTTGTGCCGCGCTGCGACCTCGTGCCTGCGATGCTGCTCACGACCTCTCCGTCTCCATCGGCGGCAACGGCTCTGACTGAGCCGTCGCCGGCCACATCCTAGTTTGTGCCGTCCCGACCGGCGCTGCGCTCGTCCGGATCACCGTCCCGGTAGGCGCCGACCGGCTCACCGCCGACGACGTCGATCGGATCCGGGAAATGACAGGCGACGACCTGCTGGGATCCCGGTGCGCGATCGGGTGCAGGCTGCAGCGGCGGTTCGATGCTGGCGCAGATCTCGGCAGCCTTCCAACATCGGGTACGGAAGCGGCAGCCACTGGGCGGGTTGCTCGGGCTGGGCACGTCGCCACGTAACACGATCCGGTCCCGGCCGCCTAGATCACTGATGTCCGGCGACGGGATGGCCGACAGCAGGGCCTGGGTGTAAGGGTGGCTCGGGCGGCTGAAGATATCGGTCCGGCTGCCCGACTCCACGATCTTGCCCAGATACATCACCGCGACCCGATCGCAGGTGTGCCGGACCACCGAAAGATCATGGGAGATGAACAGGTAGGCCAATCCGAGCTGTTCCTGCAGCAGTTCCAGCTGGTTGATCACCTGGGCACGGATCGACACGTCGAGCGCCGACACCGGTTCGTCCAAGACGAGCACGGAAGGATCGAGCACCAGTGCTCGAGCGATCCCGATCCGCTGCCGTTGGCCGCCGGAGAATTCGTGGGCGTAGCGGTTCGCATGCTGGGCGGTCAGGCCGACCGATTCCAGCACAGCGGCGACCTTCTGCCGGCCACCGTCGCGATAGCGCCCCTGGATCTGCAACGGCTCGGCGACGATCTCCTGCACGGTCATCCGCGGGCTGAGCGAGGCGTACGGATCCTGGAAGACGATCTGGATCCTTCGGCTGAGCTCGCTGCGCTGCTGCTTGCCCGCGGCAGCGACATCGAGCCCGCGATAGCGGATCGTGCCGCCGGTCGGATCCTCCAACCGCATCAGCAGCCGTCCGGTCGTCGACTTGCCGCACCCGGACTCCCCCACCAGGCCCAGCGTCTCACCGGCGAACAGCTCGAAGTCGACGCCGTCCACCGCCTTCACGTGCGAGTGCGCCCGCCGCAGGATCCCTTGCCGGACGGGGAAATGCTTCTGCAACCCCTGCACCTGCAGGACCGGTTCGCCTGCGGCGGCATCGGTCCCCTGGTCGGTCACCGTCTCAGTCATCGGATCCTCCCGTTCCCGCATCAGAGACCGCGGCTCCCGCCGCAACCGGGACGCCGTCGATGATCTCCAGGTCCTCGGCGAAGTGACAGGCCGACTCGTGCCCCGGTGCGATCTCCACCAGCTGGGGTCGCACCTCGGCGCACTCCGGCCGGCCGCGGCCGACGACGCACCGCGGTTCGAACGGGCAGCCGGCGGCAGGCTGCAGCAGATTGGGCGGGCTGCCCGGGATCGGCGTCAGGGTGTCGACATCGTGCTTCAGCGACGGCAGGCTGCTCAGTAGCCCGATCGTGTACGGATGTCGGGGCCGCGCGAAGATGCTGGCCACCGAGCCGCGTTCGACGATCCGACCGGCGTACATCACGATCACCCGTTCGGCGAGTTCGGCGATCACACCAAGATCATGGGTGATGAAGATCGTCGCGGCGCCGGTCTCCTGCTGGGCCTTGCGCAACAGGTCGAGCACCTGGGCCTGGATCGTGACGTCCAGGGCCGTGGTCGGCTCGTCGGCGATCAGCAACAACGGATCGTTGGCGATCGCCATCGCGATCATGGCCCGCTGCCGCATTCCCCCGGAGAACTGGTGCGGGTACTGATCGGCTCGCTGATCGGGCTGTGGAACGCCCACCCGGGTCAGCAGGTCGACGGCCCGCTGCCAGGCTGCCTGCTTGCTCACCCGGTGATGGATCCGGACCGCTTCGGCGATCTGGGTGCCGACCTTCAGGACCGGGTTCAATGCCGTCATCGGATCCTGGAAGACCATCCCGATCTGGTTGCCTCTGATCTTGCGCATCTCCCGCCCGGACTCCGGGTGCAGCACGCGGTCCTGGAATCGAACGCTGCCGGTGACCGTCCCCGATTGAGCACCGATCAGGCCCATCAGCGACATCATGGTGACGCTCTTGCCCGAGCCGGACTCGCCGACGACGCCGAGGATCTCCCCCTCGCGTACCTCGAAGCTGACGCCGTCGACGGCCCGGACGATCCCTTCGTCGGTGGCGAATTCGACCTGCAGGTCCTCGACCTGCAGGAGCACCGGACCTGCGGAGTCGGCCGTGGCCGTCATCGGTTGACTGGAAGCCATGTCCGTCACCCCCTGGCCTTCGGATCGGCAGCGTCTCGCAGCCCGTCGCCGAGGAAGTTCACGCAGAAAACGGTGACGGCGACGGCGACCCCCGGTGGAACCCACAGCCAGGGCATGCTGCTGATCACGGTGATGCTCTGCGCGTCGTGCAGCATGTTGCCCCAGCTCGGCAACGGCGCCTGCACACCGAGTCCCAGGAAGGACAATCCGGCCTCCTGCAGGATGCAGATCGCCACGCTGAGGGTGAACACGACGACGATCTGACTGAGGGCCGCCGGCAGCAGATGTTTGCGGATCAGCCAGGCCTGCCCGGCGCCCGCCCCGCGCGAGGCCTGGACGAACTCGCGTTGGGTCATCGTCAGCACGACGCTGCGGACGATCCGCGCGGCGCCCGGCCACTGGAACAGCCCCAGCACCAAGATCAACAGCGGCAGGCTCGGTCCGAAGATGCCGGCGATCACGATCACCACCACGGTCTGCGGGAAGGACAGGAACGCGTCGGCGACCCGCATGATGATCATGTCGACCCAGCCGCCGAAGGCGCCGGAGACGGCTCCGATCAGGGCACCCAGGACGACCGCGATCAGCCCCGCGGCCAGCCCGATCCCCATCGAGACCCGGCCGCCGTAGACCATCCTGGCGAACACGTCCCGGCCACTGAGGTCGGTGCCCAGCAGGTGGCCCGGCCCCGGTGGCACCCGGCTGCTGGTGAGATTGACCTGGTAGGGCTGGAGATCGACGAAGAGTGGCAGCAGGAACGAGATCGCCAGCAGCAGGACCAGCAACGCCGTCCCGGCGACAGCCATCCGGTTCCGGGTGAATCGACGGAACGCCAACTGGGCCGGTGATCGCCGGGTGCTCGCCAAACCTTCGGCCCGATCTGCGAGGGCCTGTGGAGTGGCCTGCGTCGCCGTCCGGACGATCGAGGACTTCAGACTCATTTCAGCACCACCCTCGGGTCGACCGCGGCGTACAGCAGGTCGGCGACCAGGTTGGACAGCAGCACCAGGATCGACACCATCAGGGCGAAGGCGATGATCACCGAGTAGTCCTGGGAGGTCACGGCCGTGATCGCGAGCTGCCCCATCCCGGGCCAGGCGAACACCTGCTCGACCACGACGGCGCCGCCGAGCAGTCCCGGTATCGACAGCGCGACCACGGTGATGATCGGGATCAACGCGTTGCGCAGGACGTGCTTGAACAGCACGCTGATCATCGGCATCCCCTTGGCCAGTCCGGTCCGGACGTACTCCGAACCCAACTCGCTGAGCATGCTGGATCTGATGTAGCGGGTGAACTGTCCCGCCATGCTCAGCCCGAGGATGAACACCGGTATCACCAGATGCAGCAGCAGGTCGCCCAGGCCGCCGTTACCCGGAGTCGACATTCCCGCCGATGGCAGCACCCGCAGCTTCAGGGCGAAGACGTAGATCGCCAGGATGCCGAGGAAGAAGGACGGCGTGGAGACCGCAATCAGGCTGACGAAGGTGGCGATGTAGTCGGTGGCGCGGTTCCTGCGCAGCGCTGCCACGGTGCCGAGCGGCAGCGCGATCACCAGCCCGAGGAGAATGGCCAGTCCCATCAGCTCGACGGTCGGCACGATCCGCTCGGTGATCATCTCTCCGACCGGTCGACTCGCACCGATCGAGTAGCCCAGGTCGCCGTGCAGAGCGTTACCCAGCCAGTGCACATACTGCACGGGCAGCGGACGATCCAGCCCGAGCTCATGCCGCTTCTGCTCGATGAACGCCTGGCTGCCGGAGTTGTACATCGATGGCGGGATCAACTGAGCGACCGGGTCGCCCGGTGCGGCATGGACCAGACCGAAGATCGCGACCGTGATGAAGAAGAACACCACCACGGTCGAGATCATCCGTCTGACGAGAAACGCGCCCAACAGTCACTCCTCACCGTTCATGCTGATGGTCTGCGGCAGCCGACGGGTGTCATGGCTCGGACGTCGCCCGGCGCCCTCCTCGAGGATGATCAAGATGTGACCGTCCACTTCCACGGCTCGTAGTAGTTGGCGTTGTTCAACGGCTGGAAGTTCTGCACCCGCTTGCTGACCCCGAAGACCCAGTTCAGGCTGTACAGCCACATCAGAGCCGGATCGGCGTTCTCGATCTTGGCCGCTTTCTCGAAGGCCGCCTGCTGTTCGGTCGGATCGGTCTTCAGCATCGCCGCCTTGATCGCCGTGTCCAGCTCGGGGTTGCAGTACAGACCGGTGTTCGGGCCCTTCGGGACTTTCTGGTCACACGCGGTGACCGGACCGGCGTTGGCCGGGACCGTGCCGTAGTCGCCGCCGCCGTAGAGCAGCATGTCGTACTTGTGGGTGGTGAACACGTCGGTGAAGTAGGACCCTTGCACCCGCTTCAGCTTCAGCTTCACACCCACAGCATTGAGCTGCTGCTCCATCACCGTCGCGGCGGCATCACGGTCCGGGTTGCCGCCGGCGATCCAGGCCAGGGTGACCGGCTTGCTGAAATCGAACTTGGCTTCCTTGAGCAACTGCTTGGCCTTGGCCGGGTCGTAGTCGTAGCTGTTGATGTCAGTGCCGGACCACTTCTCCGGCCAGACGCTGTTGCGCACCTGACCATGCCCGGCCAGCGCACTCTTCACGATGCCCTTGCGGTCCACCGCATACAGGAAGGCCTGCTTCACCTTCGGGTCGGCGAACCGCTTCTGGCTCTGGTTCCAGCCGGCGACCACCATGCCGGTGGACTTCACCTCTTGCACCGAGGCCCCCTGGAAGCCCTTGACGGTGTCGATGTCATTGGGAGAGATCCAGGCGACATCCATCTCACCCGTGGACAACTGCTGGGTCGCCACATCGGCAGTCAGCGGCTTGACGTAGACGTCCTTCACTCCCACCGGTTCGCGGAACTTCGGATTGGCGGTCAGGTGCACGTACTGATCGGTCTTGTACTCGTCGAAGGTGAACGGGCCCGAGGTGACCGTCGGCTTGTGGAACCAGTCGTTGTTGGCGAAGTCCTTGATCGGCTCCTTCTCCAGCACGTGCTTGGGCAAGATCCCGATCATGCCGACCTGACCGACCAGAGCGGGATTGGCTTCGGTCTGCTTGATCACGAAGGTGTGCTCGTCCGGCGCGCTCAGCCCGGAGATCTCCTTGGCCTTGCCGGCGATGTAGTCGGCGACCCCGGCCACACCACCCAGGTACGCGGCCTGGCTGCTGGCGGCGTTGGTGTCGGCCGCCCTGGTGTAGGTGAACAGCAGATCGTCGCTGGTCAACGGTTTGCCGTCGCTCCAGGTCAGCCCGTCGCGCAGCGTGAAGGTGATCGTCTTGCCACCGTCGGACACCTTCGGCTCGGAGGCGGCGGCCGCCGGCACCAGCTCACCCTTCGGTGTGGCCGCCATCAACGTGTCGTAGGCCAGCGAGATGACCTGCTGGTCCGGGCCCGAGGCGGAGGCCAGCGGGCCGAAAACGCCGTTCGGCTTCTGATACATGAACAGATTGATCGTGCCACTCGGGCCATTGCCCTGTTGGGAGCTGGCGCCGCCCCCACCGCTGCTCGGATTGGTCGGATCCGAACACGCGACCACCGCCACCGCGACGACGGCAGCGAGCAGCAGGGACAGGAGCTTTCGTGAATAACGCATGGCACCTCGCTGGACGATGACGGTCTGAGCATGGCCCCAATCTCCGCTGGCGCGGCGATCCCGACGGGCAACATGAAACAGTGTTTCAGACAGCATCGTGCCGAGCGCCGCCACTGTCAAGAGTCAACAGACATCCCCGTGAGTCGTTCCGGTAACGAACATGGAACGACGTTCTGCGATCACGCAGCCGGCCGCTTATGCTAAGCCTCGATCCACCGATATGCCGCACACGGTTTGCACTGGTCTCGGAGGTACAGCAACCCATGACGCCCAGCACGGCTTCGAACCGCTACGCGACCAGCGCCGGTCTGGACTATCGCGTCACCGGCGCGCCGGGCGGCGGGCCACGGCCGACGGTGATCAATCTCGCCAGCACCGCCGACCAGGCGCTCGGCCAGGACTTCCTGCAGGCTGGGCGATTCCTACTCCCGGCCGGCTACCGCTATGTCGGTGTCGAATTACCCTGCCACGGCAACTCACGCCGCGAGGGCGAGCCCGAAGAACTGGCCGGCTGGGCGCGTCGGGTGGCCACCGGCGAAGACTTCGTCGGACCGTTCCTCGATCAACTGACCGAAATCGTCGACCGGCTGATCGACGACGGCAGCTCCGATCCGCGACGGATGGCGATCACCGGGACGTCGCGAGGCGGTTACCTCGCGCTTCAGGCCGTGGCCCGAGACCACCGGCTCCGCGCGGTTGCCGCCTACGCGCCGGTTGTCGATCTTGGTCGACTGCGTGAGTTCGATGCCGTGGACGCCGAGCTGATCGAGCAATGGAATGTGTTGCGCCGCGTGGAGGATCTGGTCGGACGTCCGGTCTTCCTGGTGATCGGCGATCGCGATCATCGCGTCGGCACCGACGCCACGATCAGCCTCGGCAGCGCACTGGCTGCGGCCGCCGAGGCAGCCGACAGGCCAAGCCAGCTGGCGATGCACGTGCTGTCCGAGCCCGGCGGCCACACCACGCCTGCCGATGGCGCCCGACTGTCGGCCCACTGGCTGCATCGGGTGTTCGACCAGCCCGGCGGTCCGCTGACCGTGGCCGGGGAAACCTAGCCAGGGCCACGGTGGAGCGCGCGACTGCTCACCGACAGCTCCTCACACGACCTGGTTGGTCAGCTCACCGATGCCGGAGATCGCCACCGTCATCCGATCGCCCGGCCGCAGCAGCCGCCCGCTGGCCAGACCGACGCCGGACGGCGTCCCGGTCAACAGGATGTCACCGGGGAGCAGGGTGCACAGCCGGGACGCGTGCGCGAC
Organism: Microlunatus soli; assembly: GCF_900105385.1. NCBI lineage: Bacteria > Bacillati > Actinomycetota > Actinomycetes > Propionibacteriales > Propionibacteriaceae > Microlunatus > Microlunatus soli. The sequence goes on from NZ_LT629772.1 coordinate 1,559,366, forward strand.
CAGCTCGGCGACGGTGAAGATCATGTCGGCCGAGCTGCCGTCCTGATACCGATCGCCGTTCAGGTCGAAGGTGATCTGCAGCCGTTGGGGATCGCCGACCTCGTCGGCGGTGCTGATCCACGGTCCGATCGGTGCGAACGCGTCGCCCCACTTGCCTGCCAACCAGTCGAAATAGTCGACGGCGTCGGAGGCGTCGCGTTCGAAGCCGTAGTCCATGCTGCGTGCCGAGATGTCGTTGGCGCAGGTATAGCCGAAGACGTGGGTCAGGGCATCGTCGCCGGCGATGTCCTTGCCACCCCGACCGATCACCACGGCGAGCTCGGCCTCCCAGTCCAATTGCTGGGTCAGGTCCGGGATCGCAACATCGGCCCCCGGTCCGGTGATCGACGTCGTCGGCTTGAGGAACAGCCGGGGCACCAGTCGGGACTTGTCCAGCGGTTCGCCGCCGCCCTCCCGTACGTGATCTTGATAGTTGGCCGCTGCGGCGAGCACCTTCGGTGGTGTCAACAGCGGCGCCAGGATCTCGACGTCGACGATCGGGACGCGCCGGCCACCGCGGGGAATCGAGTCGGAATACTCCGCGATACGCAGGGTGAGGTCACCGGAACCCAGCTCGACGACCTCGTCGCCGTCCAGCCGGCCGTGCCGGAGTTGATCATCGTGTCGGTAGTTGAGCAGGCGCACGCCGGATCGGCCCTTCCATCAGTCTGTTGACGATGATTTTGTTGATCATGATTCGGTACTCACGTCGACCGGCCCGCCGATCCGGATCGATTGCCGCGCGGCGTCGAGCACCTGTTGCACGGCGATGATGTCGGACCGGGCCGGGATCCCAGCGCCGGCAGCGACCGCGTCCAGGAGGCCGGAAAGGGCCGTCGGCCCGTCCCAGCGCGCACTGCGACCGGTTGCCCGGGTGAGCCGGACCTGCGGGCGGAGTCCGTCGACGAGCACTTCGCCGTGGGAACCGGCGATCCGATACCGATTGCGGATGACCGGATCGCCGAAGCCGCTGTCCCCCGGGAGTCCTGGCACCCGGCCGACCATGATCGTGCTGAGGACGCCGTGATCATGATCGCACTGGACAGTGAGCGTCTGCTCGATCCCGGCACGGCCGGCCGGGACGTACACCGTCCGGACCGGCAGCCGCAGGACATGCAGGACGGCGTCGACAACCCCGGCAGCCTGATCGATCAGGTCATCGCTGTCGGCAGGCCCGTCGGACGACACCAGGTGGTCGACCTGGATGCTCCACGGCAGTCCGATCCGGCCGCCGGCGACGGCAGCTGCGGCCGGACGCAGCGCCGGCGCATAGCGCTGCGGGTAGAGCGGGATCAGTCGATCGGCTGTCGGGTGATCGGCGGTGCGGGCGCCCACCGGCGCGGCCAGCACCGTGATCTTGTCGCGAAGGGCGGTTTCGCCCAGGACTGCGTTGATCAGATCACGCCTGACCGCCGGTGGCCCGGCGATCACGACCAGATCGACTCGCTGCCGCTGCGCCTGATCGGGGTCCCAGGAGGTGCTGGCGCCCGGGGTCACCAGCTCGAAGGCCGGATGTGCGTCGAGTCCCGCGAGCAGGGCCGCGGCTGGTCGGTCGACGGCCGTGCCCTCGGGGCTGCCGTCGAGCACCAGCACCCGGTGCGGTCGCCGTTGTCGATCAAGCACGGTCGCTCCTAGCCGGGACGCTGCCACGGTCGCCGGCCGGGACGGCTGCGGCGTCGGTGAGCCGGATCTGGTGGCCGGAGCGGATGGATTCCTCGACCGCCACCCCAAGCCTGACGGCGCGCAGGCCCTCCTCCGCCGTCATCGCCGGCGTTCCTCCGCCGATCGCGTCGGCCCAGGCGGCGAGCTGGGTCGCGAAGCCGTCGTTTGCCTGAGCCGGAAGCACCGCGGCACGATCCGGACTGATCACCAGGCCACCGTCCTCGTCCCAGTTCTGCTCGAGCACACCTTCGGTGCCGACCACCAGCAACTCGCGCTGGCCGAGCCCACCGACCCGGTGGCCACGGCTCATCTCGCAGACCGCCGTCGCGCCGGATTCGAAGATCATCGTCATCTCCAGATAGTCGTAGATCTCCAACTCCGCCGACGCCACCTTGCGACCGCGGGCACGAACCGCGATCGGCTCGGCGGCGAACCACCAGGCCATCAGATCGAGCAGATGGACGCCGTTGTGCAGGGCATGGCCACCGGACTTGGCGGCGTCGATCATCCACGCGCCCCAGTCCGGCCAGATCCAGTCACCGAGGATGGCCAGCCGTCCGAACACCGGACGCCCCAGCTCTCCGTCGGCGATCAGTCCGCGGACGGTTCGGCCGTAGTCGTAGAAGCGGTGGGTGTGCGCGGCCATCAGGACGACCCGGCGGCGTTCGGCGGCCGCGACCATCTCCGCGGCATCGCGCACCGACGTCGCCAGCGGCTTCTCCACCAGCACGTGCTTGCCGGCGGCGATCACCTCCTGCACCAGGGCGGCATGGGTGAAGTTGGGCGTGCAGATGATCACCGCGTCGCAGTCCGACCAGGTCAACGCCTCGGCCAGCTCCGCGGTCCAGCGGATGCTGCCGTGAGAGTAGGAGAAGGCCGTGGCCCGCGCCGGATCGGCATCGACGACACCGACCAGTGTCACGCCGGGAGTGCTCGCGATCGCCGCGATGTGGGCTCCGGCGATGAAGCCGACACCGACGATCACGACACCGATCGCCGCGGTCTCGGCCGCGGCCGACGCTTCGCCGTGGACACCCGATTCACTCACCGGTCGACACCACCGAGACTCGAGCGGGCACCATCGTGATCATCGTCACGGAACACCATTCCACGTTGATGCAATCTAGTCTCCGACCGACCCGTCGTCAATCATGACGCAGTCGCCGCGAGACATACGACACCACTCACCTCTTGACATGGAACGACGTTTCGTTTTGTATCCGAGCAGACTTCCGCCCGATCGCTCAAGGGAGAGCCGCATGCCAGAACCATCCAACCGTCCGACCGTCGCCGTCCGATCTCGGCGCTCCGGACGAGTGCGTCGCGGCGCAACGGGCGCGTTGATCGCCGCCTTCGGACTCACGATGGTGATCTCCGTGAGTCAGCCGGGCGACGCCGATCCTCGCAACACCGAGCTCACCGACTTCGCCCCGGTCGGCGACGGCGGACCGGCCGACGAGGCCGGCCTCGATCTGGGCGCGAACTGGACGATCTTCGGCGCCGCACCCGGTCAGAAGGCGACCGCGCCGACCGCGGCCGGCTTCGACACGGTGGTCGACGGACGCACCGTCAAGCAGATCAACGTCTCCTTCAGTGCCAACCCCGACGTCGCCACCGAGGATTCGGTGACGCTGACCTCGACCTCCCGCGACGGCGGTCGCACCTTCCTGACCACCCAACCCACCGATTGGGCATCGCTGAGCTACCTCCGGCTGTCCGACGGCAGCATCAAGGAGGTCGACTTCATCCCGGAATGGGCCGACAGCGGCCACACCGCGATCGTGCTCGACGTGCACAGCTCCGACGACCTCGGTGAGACCTGGACCGGGACGAAGGCTCCGGTCACCCCACCGGAGGGCAAGAAGTTCGCCCTGGAACGCGGGCTGCGGATCACCCGCGGACTGATGGAGTTGCCGGACGGGACACTGCTGCAACCCGCCTACACCCAATATGCCGGTGACGTCGGTTGGCGGAGCATCCTGCTGCAGTCGACCGACGACGGCGGATCCTGGACGGTCCGCTCGACGATCGCTACCTCGGCATCTGCCGACTATCCGGTCAATGAGGCCACGATCAGCTTCACCCGGGACTCCGACCGGATGGTCGCCGTGATCCGGCAGGGAACGGGCGCCGGCTCGGCCCTGGTGCACCCGCTGCTGCAGACCTTCTCCGACGACCTGGGCAAGACCTGGTCCGACCCGACCGAGTTGCTCGGTCCCGACGGCGAGCCGGTCGACGGCATCCAGCCGACCATGGTGTTGCAACCCAACGGAATGCTGCTGATGTCGACCGGCCGTCCGGCCAATCGCGTGTACGTTTCCGCCGACGGCAGCGGCGAGCACTGGGAACTGGCCGACACCGTCTTCGACAATGCACCGAAGACCACCAACACCGAGCAGGGCAACGCCGGCCAGGAACGCTACTTCGGCTCCGGCGGCAACACCAGCATGATCGGCGCAGGCGCCAACCGCACCCTGTTCTTCTACGACACCTGCATCACCAACAACTGGTGCCATTCCTACAACGAGCAATATTCGATCGGCGCTCGCTACGTCAGCGCCGTCACCCCCGGCGTCGGAAAGATCGACGTGCTGAGCAAGCTGCTGGACCACACCGCCACCCTGTCCGGGTCCTTCGCCGACACCCCTGCCACGTTTCCCGAGCAGCGCCCGGAGGGTGCCTTCGACGGCAGTTCGACACCCAGGGCGGCGACGGTGTTGCACGACGCGAAGGGTGGCAAGCCGTCGATGACGCTCCAGCTCGACCGCACCTACAGCCTGAACAAGATCGGACTGATGCTCGGCGACGGCCAACCGCTCGACGCGACCGTGCAGCTGTCCACCGACGGCAAGGCCTGGGGCGCTCCGGTGATCAAGGCCAGGCAGCGCACTGATCACGCGATGAGCTACTCGTCCTTCGCCGACACCAGGGCCAGATACGTCCGGGTCACCGGCGCCGAGAGCGTGACAACGCCGATCACCGAGATGGAGCTCTACGCAGCCGACATCGACACCTTTGAGAACGACGCCGAGCTGGCGATCCCGCGGGGCTGGTCGAAGTCCAAGAACGTCAACGTGCAAAGCATTGCGCCGGGCGGCTATCACAGCCAACGGGCACTGCGGATCGAGGATCGCTACACCGACCAGGCTGCGAGCATCTCCAAGATCACGTCCGACACCGACCACCAGGTCACCGACTTCCGACTGGCCTACGAGTTCGGCGGCGACCCGCTCTACTTCGCGATCCAGGGCAGGTCCCAGACCGGAGCCGACCCGGTCGACCGTTGGCACTTCCGGATCATCGATCCGCAGACCAGCAAGCCGCAGCTGCAGACCTACTCCGCCGGCCGCTGGCAGACCTTCGGCACCCTGCCCGGACTGGAGATCACCAACGTCGCCAATCCGGTCGGCAAGTGGCACCAGGTGCATGTCGACGCCACCGCGACGAAGGCGGAGGTGACCATCGACGGACGCGTGTTCACGACGTCGATGGCCGCAGAGCCGGCCACCCTGCTCTCCGGACTGCGCTTCCACTCCGACGGCATGGAGCTCTACCACACCGAGATGTGGATCGACGACGTCGAGATCAGCTGACCTTTCCCGAGGTTGTCAGGACGTCGTTCGGCTGGGGCCCGCCGACGTCCCGACAACTCGGCTGAGGGTGATCAGGGTGGAGGCGTAGTCGCCGCGCAGCTCGACGCGCAATCCCCTGTGTAGCAGGAGACTTCCGCTGTAGGTCTGTCCGCTGCTGTCGTCGCGGTAGAGTGCGGTCGGGTCGAGCCCGGCCAGCGGCAGATCTTGGCCACGGGCGCCGTGCCGGATGCTCAAGGCAAAGGCGAAGATCACGATCCGTTCGCCGTCGGCCGATCGGAACAGCACCCCGAACGGCCGTTCCGGGTCCGGTGCGCCGAGCCGGAAGCGTTCGCCCTGCTGGATCGTCGGCCGAAGGCGCCGGTAGGTCGCGATCAGCTCTCGGCCCTGCACCGACTCCTCGGCCGTCCAACCGGCGATGTCGGCGCCGATCCCGAGCACACCGGTCATCGCCACATGGAAGCGGAATCGCAACGGCATCGTACGGCCCGACAGCACACCCGGAGTGTCGGTCACCCAGCACGCCATCGCCCTCGTCGGGTGCACTTGGGTGAAGCCGTGCTGGATGGACAGCCGATCCCGAGCATCGGTGTTGTCGCTGGGCCAGGCCCAGTCGCTGCGCGACAGGATTCCTTGATCGACACGACCGCCACCCGCCGCACAGGTCTCGATCAGCAGCTCCGGGTGCCGCTCCCGCAGGCCGTCGAGAACCCGGTAGAAACCGCGAACATGATCAAGCCAGGGATTACGCCGCCGTGGCCCGGGGTACGGTTCGGCCAGCGACCGGTTCACGTCCCATTTCAGGTAGTCCAGATCGAGATCGGAGACCAGCCGGTCGAGCTGCCGCAACGCCCAGTCGACGACCTCGGCGCGACCGAAGTCCAAGACGTACTGGTGTCGCTGCAAGGTCGGTTCCCGGGTCGGCCAGCGATGGATCCAGTCCGGGCGGCGACGATAGAGATCACTGTCGGCGCTGACCATCTCCGGCTCCACCCACAGCCCGAACGCCAGTCCCATCCGATGGACCTCGTCGGCGACCGCGCGCAGTCCGTCGGGGAACCGTCGCGGCACCTCGTACCAGTCGCCGAGGCCAGCGGTGTCGTCGTCCCGCGGCCGGAACCAACCGTCGTCGATGACGAACAGCTCAATTCCGAGATCGCGGGCCGTCCGCGCCAAGGCCAGCTGGCCGGCGGCCGTGACGTCGAAACCCGTCGCCTCCCAGGAGTTGTAGAGCACCGGCCGCAGCGCTGCCGGCTGGGGCAACACCCGCTCGATCTCGTAGCGATGCCAGCGCCGGGCCAGCCCGTCGAATCCGTTGCCGCCGTAGATCCCGACGCTCGGCGGCAGGTCGAGGCGCTCCCCTGCCGCCAACACCGACGGCAGTTCCCCGCCGGTGCCGATGGTCAGGTGGGTGCCTCCGTCGAGCAACGACTGCGCCGTCGCACGCCAGACGCCGCTCCAGGCCAGCGCGACACTCCACACCTCACCATGATCATCACCGGCGTCGACATCGAAGGCCAGCCAGGGCTGATTCTCATGCCCGGTGATTCCGGTCCGGGACTCCAGGACGATTCGGCCGATCCGGACCGGCCGGCGCGTCAGCTGGGTCTCGGCTGCATAGCCACCGGACAGTGAGGTGAGTCGATAGTCGGTCCGCGGCGGCAGCGCCCAGCCGGCCGTTGCCGCCCGGTGGATCAGCACCGGCTCAGCGCCGCGATTGATCAACTCCGTCGAACGGACCAACGCGCCCAGCCCCGGCTCGACGCGGTAGTGCAGCATCACCTCGAACGGGTAGACCCGGTCGACCAGCCGAATGACGAGCTCGTCGACGTCGACCTCGACTCCGGCGGATCGCAGGTCGAGTGACCGGACACCATCGGCGAACTCGACCGACAGCGCCGGCTCGTCGTGCCGGTAACCGCCGTCGACGACGTACTCCTCCTGGTCGGCCCGCGGTTGCGACCAACTGCCGCTCGGCGCGGCGCGGGTGGCCGGCCGGGCGTCCAGGTTCCGGGCGTCGTCGAGCGTGATCGCGGCGCCCCAATGCAAATGCCGAACGGGCCCGGCACCGGGTCCCGGATCGGGTTCGACGGCCAGTGCGTAGCCGAAGTCGTCGCCGGTCAGTAGGTAGATCCCGTCGTCGGCGCCGTGTTCGATCATCGTCGGCGGCCCCGGAACGCGGGACTGCACCGGCTCTTCGTGATCACGATGCGGCCAGCTCCAGGTCGGCCCGGTCGATCACGTTGGTCAGCTGCTCGCCCTGCTGCCAACGTTCGAGATTGGCACCGAACAGATCCCAGATCCGGGCCCGGAAGTGTGGGCTTCCCGTCGACCCGGAGATGTGTGCCGTGCTGATGGTGTTCGGCAGCTCCCAGAACGGGTCGTCGGCAGACATCGGGGTCCGGTAATGATCATCGAGAGCGGCGCCGGCGATCGTGCCGGCGCGGAGCGCGTGCAACAACGCCTGCTCGTCGACGATCCCGGCGCGGGCAGGGTTCAGCAGGTACGCGGTCGGAGGCAACAGGGCCAGCGTCTCGGCGTCGACCATCGCCTGCGTGGCCGAGGTGAGCGGCAGGGTCAGGACCAGGAAGTCCAGCTCGGCAAGGAATTCTGCCTCCGCACCCGGCGGGTACATCCGGTCCACCGTCACTGCCGGGATCGCCCGGTCGCTGTGGTAGCGCAGTCCCCGATCGGCCGAACCGCTGCGGGACAGCGCTGTGACCGTCAAGCCGAGCGCGTGGCCCAGCCCGGCGAGCTCCCGGCCGATGTTGCCGTAGCCCCACAGCCCGAGCCGTTTGCCGCGCAGTTCATTCTGGAAGATCGGTGCTCGGTCCCACCGACGATCCTGCTGGGCGGTCAGCATGCCGGGGAGATCCCGGCTCAGCGCGAGCATCATCATCACGCACCACTCGGCGATCGGGATGTCGTTGACTCCACTGGCATTCGTCACCACGCAGCCAGCGGGTAGTCGCCGACCGGCCAACTGCCCGTAGCCGTGTGATCCCAGCTGCAACCAACGCAGACCCGTAGCGTCGGCAACGTTGTCCGGGGGCAGATCGGCGAACAGCACCTCTGTATCCGCCAGCAGGTCCCGATCCAGCCGAGTACCCGGCCCGTACGGCTCGATCAGGGTCACCAGCCTGCCGGCAGCGATCGCCCGGACCCGGTCCAGCGCACCGGGCAACTCGGGTTGAGCCAGCAGGAGTCCCTTGGCGTTCATGATCAACTCCTCATCAGCTTGCCCGGCACGCTGGAGAATTCCTCGGCTCCGGGCCGGAACGGATACCTGCTGCGCAGTTCGTCGGTCAGCCGGACGCCGAAGCCGGGAGCATCGGGACGCTGCACCTTCCCGTCGACGACCGCCAGACCGTCCCTCCAGATCTCGCGATGCAACGGGCCCGCCGCCGGTGGCAATTCGACCGTCTGGAGCGCCGGTGAGGCGAACGCCACGTGCACGTTCTGCATCACCGCGCCACCTGCTCCCCAGGCGTGCGGTGCGACCCGGCTGCCCAGCGCGGCGAACCGGCGCGCGACCCGGACGAAGTCGCCGGGGCCGAGCCAGGCGGCGTCCGGCTGCGCCACCGACAGTGCCCTCCGGTCAGCCAGCAGGTCGAACTCCCCGTAGCTGGCCAGCTGCTCACCGCCCGCGACCGGGACCGACACCGCGGCGGTCAGCCGGGCATAGGCGTCAAGATCGTCGTACGGCAACGGCTCCTCGAAGAACCCGACATCGTAGGGTTCGATCGCGGACAACACCTGGGCAGCGACCGCGACATCCCATCGCCCCTCGCCCTCGCGGTGGCCCATGTGACCGTCCAGCATGATCCCGACGTCGTTACCGACGTGTTCACGCAGCCGGCTCAGCTTCGCCGCTTCCTCCTCGGCTGCCCGTTGCGGAGCGATCGAGCGCTCGCGGCGCGACGATTGCTCGACGTAACCGGAGGACACCTTGAAAGCGTCGAATCCCAGCCCCAGATAGAAATCCGCCTTGGCCAGCAGATCGTCGATCGGCCAGGGCGTCGGTCCGCCGGTGGCATAACACGGCAGTGCGTCGGGCGCCGCACCGTCGTCCACTGCGCCACCCGGTGTCGGCACCTCCGAACGCAACAGAGCATGCGCCGGAACACCCAACAACCGTCCCTTGAGGTCCCACAACGCTGCCTCGACACCGGCCAGCGCCCCGGCACCGAGCCCGGTACGCCCCCAATAGGCGATGCAGGTCCGCATCCGAGCCGTCAGCGCGGTGACGTCGATCTCCTCGGCTGCGGCGAAGGTCGGTGCGGTCAGGATCGGCCGGATGTAGTCGACCACCGGCGCGACGGCCTCGGGGAAGAAGTAGCCGAGGTAGGTCTCCCCGACACCGGTCTCCCCGACGTCGGTGACCAGCTCGACGAACGCCGCCGTTCGGCTCTGTTTGAAGACGCTGAGCCAGGGGTCGTCGGTGCACGGCCCGGTCAACAAGGTGGTGCGAATCTCGGTGATCTTCACTCGTCCTCCCGGATCTGTCACGGCATGGAACATCGTTGCATATTCGACGGCCGATCATTCAGAGTCGTCCAGAGACAGAACGCCTGGGCGTTGCCTCTCCCGGCGGGCACCCGTATAGTCCACGTAAAACGTCGTTCCATATGAAAGGGCTGGTCATGGAGACGAGTTCGGATTCGTATCCGCGAGGCACAGCATTGGCGGCTGCGGCCGAACGGGTCATTCCCGGCGGTGTGAACTCCACGACCCGCTACATCGGGACGCCGTACGCGTTCGGCAGCGGGAGCGGCGCCTATCTCGACGACCTCGACGGGCATCGGTATCTCGACTATCACGCCGCCTTCGGCGCGATGCTGCTCGGGCACAACTTCGACGCGGTGGACGAGGCGGTCCGCGAGGTCATCGGCGGACCGGTGTTGAGCGGTCTCGGCGTCTCCGAGCTCGAGGTCGCCCTTGCCGAGAAGGTCACCTCGCTGCTCCCGAGCGCAGAAACCATGCTGCTCACCATGAGCGGCAGCGAGGCAACCGCCCAGGCCGTCCGGCTGGCCCGAGCTGCGACCGGACGCGAGCTGATCATCAAGTTCCAAGGCGGATTCCACGGCGGTCACGACGCCGTGGCTCGCAACGTGATCTCTCCGGCCGATCGCGCCTATGGCCTCGACCCGCTGTCGAAGGGGATCCTGCCCTCGGCCCTGGACGCCACACTGATCGCCGAGTTCAACGACCTGGATTCGGTACGCGAGCTCTACGACAGACATCCGGGACAGATCGCCGGGATCATCCTGGAGCCGATCCCGCACAACGTCGGAGCCCTGCTGCCTACCCAGGAGTTCGCCGCCGGCCTGCGCAGACTGACCACCGACAACGGATCGGTGTTGATCTTCGACGAGGTGATCACCGGCTTCCGGCACGATCTCGGCGGATACCAGAAGATCCTGCAGGTCACACCGGACGTCACGACCTTCGGTAAGGGCATGGCCAACGGCTACCCGATCGGCGGCGTGGCAGGGCGACGCGACCTGATGGAGCACTTCAGCCGTGACGGTGACGTCCTGGTGGCCGGAACCTTCAACGGAAACCCGGTCGGCTGCGCTGCCGCGCTGGCGACGATCGGCTACCTGGAGAGCCATCCCGACTTCTACACCCGGACCCACGAACTGGGGGAACGGCTGCGCTCGGGCCTGCAGAAGATCGCCACCGAGCTCGGGCTGCCGGCCCATGCTGCCGGCTTCGGCGGGGTCTTCAACCTCTACTTCACCGCCGATGCGCCGGCCGGCTATCGAGATCTGCTGCGCAACGACAACGACGCCTACCGGCTGTTCCATCGTCGGATGACCGACCGCGGATTCCTGATGCTGCCGTTGGCCCTGAAGCGCAACCACGTGTCGGGATCGCACACCGCAGACGATGTCGAACAGACCCTCGCCGCCGCCGAACAGGTGCTGGGCGAGATCGCGACCGAGCGTTCCGATCGATGATCACCGGCACATCAGCGTTGTGCACGCGACGCAGCGGCGTTGATCATCCACAGAACAGCGTTTGATCAGGAGACAGACAGGAAGTCGTGACGCGATGAAGATCATGACCATCTACGCTCACCCGGCCGACACGGTGACCAATTGCGGCGGGACCCTGGCCCGCCACGCCGACGACGGCGACGACATCACCGCGCTGATCCTCACCCACGGCGGCCGGATCCATCCCAACCGCTATGCCGAGGAGTGGCGCAAGGACGATCCCGACCGGACGATCACCGGTTCCGGACTGGCTGAGGTGATCACCAACAAGAAGGACGAACTGTCTCGGGCCGCCGAGATCCTCGGGATCGGGAAGGTGATCACGCTCGACCGGGATGATGCGGTGCACACTGTCCAGGACGACCTGGTCGAGGAGGTTGCCCGTCAGGTTGCCGCCGAGCAGCCCGACGTGGTGATCTGCGACTATCCGCTGAATCCCGCCCAGAGCGCCAATCCGCATACCGCGGCGACCATGACTGCACTGGCCGGGATCGGCCGCGCCGGCATCTATCTGGAGAATCTCGACGGCCGCTCCGAGGTCAACGTCAAGCAGATCTTCTTCACCTCGCTGCCGGTCTTCGCCACCGAGGCACTCAGCAGCAACGGGGTCCGTAACGATCTCTTCATCGACATCACCGATGTGGTCGGACGCAAGATCGCCGCCATGGACTGCTTCGCGTCGCAGGGCTACGACGGCAACTTCGCTCGCAAGCTGATCGAGTCCAACAACGGCGAGTTCGGTCGCGCGGCCGGGGTCAATTTTGCCGAGGCCTACGTGCGGCACTACAACGAGACCCACGCGTTGCTGCCGGTGACGAGCTACGCCGAATCCACCGACGTCCTGACCCGGCACCTGAGCTACTCCCGGATCGACCTGCGCAGCGAACACCCCGCCGCCCGCTAGCAGCAGAGATCTTGACATGAAACACAATTCTGTATTTGATCCGAAGAAGAATCATGGCCCATCCGTCCGGGAGCCCGAGATGACGACGCAGACCGGGGAGCCGCTCGACTTCCCCATCCCACGAGACACTCCCCTCGACCCGCCGCGGATCTACTCCGAGCTGCGCCGAGAGTGCCCGGTCCGCCGAGTCCGGCTCTACAACGGCCGGACACCCTGGCTGGTCACCCGGTATGCCGACGTTCGAACGGTACTGTCCGATCCCCGGTTCAGCTCGGTCCGATCCTGGCCGTATCAGCCGTCGGCATCACGTTCGGCCGCCGAACGCGGCGAGAAGTCGTTCACCGCAATGGATCCACCGGAACACACCCGCTTCCGCAAGCAGCTCGCCCGCTACTTCTCCGTCAAGCAGGTGCAGGCCCTGCGCCCGGCGGTCGAGCAGATCGTCGACCGGCAACTGTCGGTGATCAACGCTGCCGAACAGCCGCTGGACCTGGTGTCCCGGTTCGCGTTCCCGGTAGCCTCCCAGGCGATGTGCGAGCTGATCGGCGTCCCCTACGCCGACCACGAATGGTTCGAGAGCCTGGCCCACGTGCGATCGATCATGAACGCCGACCCTGACGACGCCGATCACGCCACCGAGGAACTGCTGGACTACGTCGACCGGCTCGTCGGGCAGAAGCTCGAACGGCGCTCCGGCGATCTGACCAGTCGTCTGGTGACCGATCTGCTGGAGCCCGGTCTGGTCGCCCGCGAGGAGCTGGTGCCGATCATCCGGCTGCTGCTGACAGCAGGCTACGAGACCACCGCGACCATGATCGGCACCGGGGTCTTCGTGCTGCTCAACCATCCCGATCAACTGGAGCGGGTGCGTACCGACCGGACCCTGCTGCCGGGAACCGTCGAGGAGTTACTGCGCTACATCAGCATGCTGCACACCACCATCGTCCGAGTCGCCAAGCAACGAGTTGATCTTGGTGGCAGCCGGGTCGAGCCCGGCGACGGGATGATCGTCACACCGGCCGCTGCCAACAAGGATCCCGACCGGTTCCCGGATCCGGATCACTTCGACATCACCCGCGACGCCCGCGGCCACATCGCCTTCGGTTACGGCGTCCACCAGTGTCTCGGCCAGCAGGTGGCGCGGCTGGAGCTGGAGATCGTCTTCGACCGGCTGCTGGACCGGCTGCCCGGCCTCCGGTTGGCGGTCGATCCCGATCGGGTCGAGTTCAACGATTCCAACCTGGTCGGCGTCGCCGCGCTGCCGGTGGCCTGGTGACCGGCATGGACGACGGTTCCGAGGTCCGGGTGATCGCGGATCGGGAGGTCTGCATCGGCAGCGGGATGTGCACCTTCGCGGTCCCGGAGGTGTTCGAGCAGAGCGAGCAGGACGGCACCGTGGTGCTGCTCCAGGAGCAGCCGGCCGAGGGTTTGATCGCCGATGTCGAGGACGCCGTGCGATCCTGTCCCTCGCAGGCCCTGCGGATCGAGTCCGCTGAGCGCTAGCGAAGCACTGATCAAGGTTCCCTGGTGGCGCGGCCGGGTGATCAGGCGAGCGGCGGTGTCAGCGGCAGCCGGACACGCAACACCGTCGCACCCGGACGGGTGTCGATGGTGATCGTTCCGCCGTGCCGCTCCACGACGATCCGCCGAGCGATGTCGAGGCCCAGCCCGGTGCCCTTGCCGACGTCTTTGGTTGTGTAGAAGGCGTCGAACGCGCGGGCCTCGACCTCGGCCGGCATTCCCGGTCCGCTGTCACCGATCTCGATCATGACGTGATCACCGTCCACCGTGGTGCCGACCCGCAGCGTTCCCTCCCCGGCCATGGCGTCGACCGCGTTGTCGATCAGATTGGTCCAAACCTGATTGAGCTCACCGGCGTACGCCTCGATCTCGGGCACGGCGGGGTCGTACTGCCGGACCACCTCGACACCGCGGAGCTTGTGGCTGAGCATCACCAGGGTGCTCTCCAGGCCGTCGGTGAGGTCGATGCGCTGCAGCGATCCACGATCCATCTGCGAGTAGGACCGGACCGCAGAGACCAGCTCGGAGACTCGACCGGTGGATTCCTTCACCTCCGACAATAGGGTGATGGCCGAGAACGTACTGGCCACCCACTCCAGGCCCGGGCCGAGGGCGGCATCCGGCAGAATCGTTGCGGCGCGTTCACACCAGGCGGTATCGACACCGGCCGCGGCCAGCGGCGGCGCAACCAGCCAATCCCGTTCGACGCCGTGATCGGCCAACCAGTCCGACAGCGCGTCCTCCTGATCGGCGATCAGCAGCGGGTCGGTGATCGGCCGCTGCGGTTCGGCCTGCTGACGGAGTTGATCAAGAGCGGTGAACTGCCGGGCGGTGATCTCCCCGCCGGCGAGCCGGCCGAGGGAGGACAACAGGGTGCGACATGCGTCCTCGAGGGCATCGACGGCACGCATCGCAGCGGCCGCCGGATTGTTGAGCTCGTGTGCCAGACCGGCGGCGAGGGTGCCCAAGGTGACCAGGGACTCCCGCTGCCGGGCGGTTGCCTCGATGCTCCGGGCGGTGCCGTACACGCCGTCGATCAGGTGATGGGCGAACGGGAACCACGCAACGGTCAGGTCGGCCAGCGCCGACGACGGCACCCGGAGCACGACGCCGTCGGTCACGCCACGACCGCTGGCCAGATAACGACCCTGCGGATCCCAGGCCCGGAACCCGCCGGCCCACCGACCCGGTACGTCCATCCGACCGACGACGGAGTCCTCTCGGCCGGTGCGCCGGTGCAGCTCGATCGCGCCACTCACCAGCACCCACCAGAAGTCGGCGGGCTGCCCTTCGGTGAACAGCTCGACCCCGGGCTCGACGGGTATCGCGTCGCCGGAGGCCAGCAACTCTTCGAGCTGACGGTCGGAGAGTCCGTCGAACAGGCCGAGCGGCCGCAGATCGTCGAGCTGCATCAGATCGTCGCCAGATACTGGTGCACCAGGTACACCGCCATCGCGCCCTCACCGACCGCCGAGGCGACGCGTTTCATCGAATCCAGCCGGACGTCACCGGCGGCGAACAGCCCCGGCACACTGGTCTCCAACGCGTACGGCGGTCGGCTCAACGGCCAGTGTTGTTGATCATGGGATCCGAGCAGCTCAGGGCCGGTGACGACGAATCCCTTGTCGTCGCGGACGACCTCCGAGCCCAGCCAGCCGGTGTGCGGTGAGGCTCCGATGAAGATGAACAGCCAACTCGTCGCGATCTCCTCGGTGCGACCGGATCCGTTGTCCAGCAGGGTGACCGATTCCAGATGGCCGTCGCCACGACAGCCGACGACCTCGCTGCGGCAGCGCACCTCGACGTTCTCGGCCGCGGTGATGCGTTCGATCAGGTAGCGCGACATGCCGCGCTCCAGGTCGGGTCCGCGAACCACCAGCACCACCCGTTTGGCGAATCGGGCGAGATTGAGCACGGCCTGACCGGCCGAGTTGGCGGCACCGACCACGTACACGTCGTCACCCTGGCATTGGCTGGCCTCACTGGCGGTCGCTCCGTAATACACCCCGCGACCGTTGAGCTCGCTGATCCCCGTCGCCGCGAGCTGCCGGTAGGAGACGCCGGTGGCGACCAGCACCGCGCGAGCCTCCAGATCTCCCGCTCCGTCGGACAGCACCGCATGGACCGGTCCCCTGGTCTCGATGCCGATCACCGATCGTGCCAGCACCATCTCGGCACCGAAGCGTCCGACCTGGGCCACCGCACGGTGGGTCAGGTCCGCACCGGTCAGCCCGCGCGGGAACCCGAGATAGTTCTCGATCGCCGCACTCTGGCCTGCCTGGCCGCCGGGCGCCTCCCGCTCGACGATGACGGTGCTCAGCCCCTCCGAGGCCGCATACACCGCAGCAGCGAGCCCGGCCGGCCCGCCGCCGACGATGCACAGGTCGTACAACGGTTGCCGGGCTGTGGTGCGCAGGCCGAGCGCGTCGGCAAGATCAAGATTGGACGGTGCCCGCAGGGTGTCGCCATCCGGGATCAGCACCAGCGGCAGGTCGGTCACCGATGCCTCCGCAAGATCACCGAGCTGTTGCCCCGCCGCGCTGCGCTCGATGTCATACCACTGGTAAGGCACATGGTTGCGGGCCAAGAAGTTCTTGACCTCGTGACTGCGGTCGGACCAACGATGACCGACCACCCGGACGTCGGCACTGTGATCGGGGTTGGCCTCGCGCCAGTCGTCCAGCAGGTCGTCGATGATCGGATAGAGCCGTTCGGCCGGCGGTTCCCACGGCTTGAGCAGGTAGTAGTCCAGGCCGATGTCGTTGATCGCCCGGATAGCGACCTCGGTGTCGGCATAGGCGGTCAGCAACAAGAACTTGGCGGTCGGGGCCTGACTGCGGCTCTGCTCCAACATCTGGATGCCGGTCATCCCCGGCATCCGTTGGTCGGACGCGATCAGCGCCACCGGCTGGTTGCGCAGTGCCAGTTTCGCCAGCGCCGCCAGCGCCTGGTCGCCCGACGTCGCCCGGACGATCCGGTAGTCGGCGCCGTACCTGCTGCGTAGATCACGCGAGATCGCGGCCGAGACCATCGCGTCGTCGTCCACCGTCATGATGACCGGCTTCGCCTGATTCCACCGATGTGCCGCGTGCCGACCGGCACCGGACGGGTTCATCGGCCAGGCGCCGTTGCGAGGGTGGTCTGGTCGACCGCTGAGCGGCGGCAACACCGCCGATGAGCCCGTACGGTGCCGCGCAGTCGCGGCACATCGGTGGATCCAGGCTTCGTCATCTGATCATCCCCGAGCGGCCCGGTTACGCCTGTCCGCCGAGAGCGAGACAGTTCAAGGGCCGGTCGGGCCAGCCTAATGAAGATCGGCGCGACGCACGGCGTGTTCGCACACATCGGTGCTCCCCGGGTAGGAGTCGAACCTACGTCGCTAATCCTGATTCAAAGTCAGGCGGGCCCTGCCGGCAGACCAACCGGGGAACGGCCGAACCTGGTCCGGCCAGGCACACAGAGTACGCAACTCCGGTGCCGCATCGCATCCTCCCATGTCAGAGCCAGGTTCGGCGATCCGGGTGGTCGTCAGGCCCCACGAGCGCCGGTGCCGACGACATGTTCGGCGGCCCGCAGCACCGTCATCCCGCGGGCATCGGGATAGACACCGTCGGCCAGCACGGCGCGGATGCCCACCGACTCGGCGCCGGCGACATCGGCGATCGGATTGTCTCCGATCATCCAGCAGTCCGCGCCAGCGCCGCTGACGGTCCGGGCGTGCTCGAAGATCATCGGATTCGGCTTCTCCGCTCCGACCAGCGCGGAAGTGATGACCGTGGCGATCAGGTCGCCGAGCCCCAGTGTCGTCACCAGCTCAGGCAGTTCCGGCCCATGGTTGCTGAGCACGACATTGGTGTAACCGGCCGCCTGCACCAGCTGCAGTGCGGGGCGAGCGCCGTCGATCAGCTGCCAGGCGTCCAGCCGGTAGTACTGCTCACCGACCAGCGCTGTGGCCGCCGTCGCCGTGTCAGGATCGACCCCGACGGCACGGTAGGCGCCGATCAGCCGCGCCGACAGTCGACGCCACCAGGCCGTGGCCTCGAGCGGTCCGACGACGACCTCCGGTCGGTGCCACGGGAAGCCGCCCCGTAGGTGGGGTCTGAGATCGTCGGCGGTCACGTCGGTCGGTCCGAGCAGAGCGAGCGCGTCGACCAGTGCACCGGCCCACATCCCGTCCCGGCGCGCCAGGGTGCCGTCGAAGTCCCAGAACACCACGCGTCGCCCGACTTCCCGCCGATTCACGATCTCATTGTCCCGATCCTGGTCGGGCTGAGCGTGCGCGGCCCGGCCGGTCGGTCGATGAGATCGCGTTTCTGCGGGTTCAGATCTGTGGCACCCGGCGGATCGCCCCGACCGGCCGGGGTTGCGCGGCCAGCGCGGCGACGGTCTGCGGATCGGCCTGGTCGACGAGTTGTGCGAGCCGCGCCATGGTCCGGTCGAGTTCGGCGGCAAGTCTCGCCTCGTCGGCGTCGGTGAACCGGTAGCTCGGTGGGTCGGCCACCAGGTCGTCGCCGAGTACGGCGCGGCCGAGGCGGTAGGACTCGGCCCAGGCCGGCAGCACCGACAGCAGCGCGCGGTAGCGGACCCAGCGATGGTTGTCCCAGCCGGTCCGGGTCGGCCGGCCGTCGACCAGTGGCGGATAGTGCGGCTGGTCGAACTGGTCCATGATCGCCTGCGCGGCATACTCGCCGCGGCCGGCGAGCCGTTCGATGGTGGCGTCGCTCATCGCCAGGTTGATGCCGCCCTCCCGTGCGGTCTGCAGGACCCGGACGATCCGATCCCGGAATCCTGGGAAATTCAGCTGGGTGTTGTCCTGCCAGCTGCTCGACGAGGTGTAGATCGCGCCGAAGAAGCCGAGGATCGCGGCAAGTCCGCGGCTCGGCCAGCGGGCGATCTTTGGCGCCAGACCGTCGGCGTTGTCCTGCGCCCATTCCACCGCGTCGCGGGCATCGTCGGTCTCGTCGATGGCCGGCTGTACACCGGGCGGGAAACTCTGCAGGTTGATCGCATAGGTCGGCCGGGTCGGCAGTGCGGCATCGAACAACTGCACCGGGAAGTTGCTGGACAGTCCACCGTCGGAGAACCAGACGTGTTCGAAATGTCGTGGACCGGTCGGGTCGAGCCTGGGGTTGCCGCCGAGGTCGGTTCGTTCGACCGCCCAGAGTGGGACCGCGGAGATCATCATCGGCATGCTCAACGACATCCGCACCGCGACCACGATCGGCAGGTGCTCGGCATCGGGCAGCCGGCGCAGCCCCGGCGAATGCTGCAACGCCTGGTCATGCTCGCTCTGCCAGGCGACCGGGTCACGGTCCTGCGGCGTACGCGACGCCGGCGCGGCCTGCAGCGCTGCCAGCACCGACGCCGGGAAGATCCGTCGCCATTCGTCGGCGTCGTAGAAGAAGCGCGTCGACTCGAACGGCAGCTCGTACGGTCTGGACTCGCTCAGGCAGGTGGTGATCACCCGAAGATCGATGGCACGCCGGGTCGGATCCTGCAGCGCGGCTCGCACGGCGTCGTCCGGGCCACCTGCCGGGGCGCGATGGCCGGCGGTCCACAACTGCCCGAAGGTCAGCGGCGGATCGTCGGCGGTCAGCCCGGCAGCAATGTTGATCTTGGACTGCAACCATTCGGTGACCGCGGGCTCACCGGTCCCGGTGGACAACCCGGTGCAGATGCCGAAGTTGTTCGCCGGCACGTCACGGGACAGGTTCCTCAAGATCGCCACCGGCAGCGCGATCAGCTCGATGATCACCAGCAGGACGGCGCCGAGCAGCACCGCCCACGGTCCCGCGACCAGTGCACCCAACAGGATCACTGCCAACCCGGGCAGTGCGGCCAGCGTGGCGACCAACGGATATCCGCTGAGGGCGGCGGCCAGAGTGCCGATGATCTTGCTCGGGACCGTCCTCCCCTCCGGACGATCACCACCGGTCAGCGCGAGCAACAGCCGGAACAACGGTCGCGTCTCCCGTTCCGGCTGGAACAACCGCAGCAAACCGCCACCGCCGAGTTCGGTCGGGATGTCGTCGAACAGGTCGAAACCGCCACCACCGGTCGTCCTGCCGTACTCAGCGGCGGCAGCCACCGCCGCCGCCATCGCGCCCGCCGAAGTGCCTCCGATGCCGCGCAGCCGATACCGCTCGGCCAGTGCTGCCAGCGCCCGCGGATAGATCACCCCTGACGCCGTACCGCCCTGCAGTACGACATCGCATTCCTCGGCGGCTCCGGCCGAGCTCCCCGAGGGCGCTGAGCTTGTCGAAGGGACGGCGTCAGCGGTGCCCCCGGCGTCGACCGGCCCAGATCGCGGTCCTTCGACAGGCTCAGCACCCTCGATCGGTCCATCGACAGACTCGGGATGCTGCGGATGGCGAGGCTGTCCGGGTGCGGAGTCGGAGTTGGGCATGGTTCATCTTGTCCTGATCGGGCCGTCGAGGGCCCGGACCGACGCACCGGTGGCCGCAACGTCTCGACATCAAGAATCTTGAATACAATCGGGTCATGTCGGATGACACCGGATCTCGCTCAGCGCAGCCGGCGGACGCTGCGCCGCTGCACGATGACGGCACCGAGATCCTGCACGACGAAGGCCCCGAGATCCTGCGCGACGAGGTCGACGGCCTGGTCGAGGCGTGGCAACGCGAACGCCCCGACCTGGATGTGACCCCGATGGCGGTGCTGTCCCGGGTCACCCGACTGGCGCACTACCTCGATCGGCAACGCCGGATCTCCTTCAGCCGCCATGATCTGGAGTCCTGGGAATTCGACGTGCTGGCGGCGTTGCGGCGCTCCGGTGAGCCCTATCAGCTCTCCCCCGGCCAACTGCTCCGCGAGACGATGGTCACCTCCGGCACGATGACCAACCGGGTGGATCGGCTCACCGCGCGCGGACTGGTCACCCGGACCGATCACCCCGACGATCGCCGCGGCGTCCTGGTCCGGCTGACCACCGACGGCAAGCAGTCGGTGGACGCCGCGATCGAGGACCTGATGCAGGCCGAGCAACAGATCCTCGCCGTGCTGCCGGCGGCCCAACGCAGTCAGCTCGCCGAAGCGCTGCGTCGACTGATCGCCCCGTACGACAGCAACGGGCAGATCTGATCCGGTTACGCCCTGCCCTAGCCTGGATCCACCGATCTGCGGCTACTGCGCGACCCATCCGGGCCCATCGGCGGCGTTGCCGCCGCTCAACGGTCAACCAGACCGCCCTCGCGCCGGCAACGTGCCGATGCACCCGCCTGGTGCCGCTCGCTACGCCGCAAATCGGTGGATCCAGGCTTAGGCTCGTCCGGTGACTACCGAGCGCATCGAAATCAGCTACGCCCAAGATCATTTCCTCCGTAACGACGAACGCCACCAGATCATCTCCGGCGCACTGCACTACTTCCGCATCCCCGCGGCGCTCTGGGAGGACCGGCTGCGCCGGCTGCGGGCGCTCGGTTGCAACACCGTCGAGACCTATGTCGCCTGGAACTTCCACCAGCCGCACGCCGCCCGGCCGGCCGACTTCACCGGTGATCGCGACCTCGGCCGGTTCCTCGATCTGGCCGCGTCCCTGGATCTGGACATCCTGGTCCGTCCCGGGCCGTACATCTGCGCCGAATGGGACAACGGCGGTCTACCGGCGTGGTTACTCGATGATCATCGGGCGCTCGACGCCTTGCGCACCAGCGACCCCGGATACCTTGATCATGTCGACAACTGGTTCGACACGCTGCTGCCGATCATCGTCCGCCGGCAGGCAGATCGTGGCGGACGAGTGGTCGGCGTCCAGGTGGAGAACGAGTACGGCAGTTACGGCAATGATCATGACTACCTGGCCCACCTGCGGGACGGCCTGATCGAACGTGGCGTCTCAGTGATGCTCTTCACCTCCGACGGACCGAGCACCCTGATGCTGTCCGGCGGCCGGGTGCCTCAGACGCTGGCCACCGTCAACTTCGGTTCCCGGCAACAGGAGGCGTTCGCCCTGCTGGACAGCCAGCAGCCGGACCGGCCCGGGATATGCATGGAATTCTGGAACGGTTGGTTCGACCACTGGGGCACCGAACATCACAGCCGGGATGCCGACGACGCGGCCGCCGAACTTCAGGCGATGCTGGCCGCAGGCCGCTCGGTCAACCTCTACATGGCTCACGGCGGCACCAGCTTCGGCACCTGGGCCGGCGCCAATCTCGGCCCGGACGGCGATCTGCAGCCGACGATCACCAGCTACGACTACGACGCTCCGATCGCCGAGGACGGCCGGTCGACCGACAAGTTCGAGGCGTTCCGCCGGGTGATCGCCGAGCACACCGGCCTCGAACCGGACCGACTCCCCGAACCGGGGCCCGTCCTGGCCGAACGGACCGTGCCGGTCACCGAGTCGGTCGCCCTGGACGCCGTTCTTGATCAACTCGACGCGGTCCCCAGCCCGACCCCCGAACGGTTCGAACGACTCGGCCTGCACCACGGTGTGACGCGCTACCGGACCAGCATCGCCGGGCCGATCGCCGGCCGGGTCAGCCTCAGCGGTCTGGCCGATCTGGCCGACATCGTGGTCGACGGATCCGTTGTCGGTCGTCTCGGCCGATCCGCCATCGACGCCGCGTACCCGGCGGCCGCTGACCATGGCGTCGACCTCGAACTGGCTGACGGTGATCATCGTCTGGATGTGGTGGTGCATTCGCTGGGCCGGGTCAACTTCGGACCGGGACTCGGCGACCGGAAAGGGCTCGGCTCGGTCCGGTTGGACTACCAGCATCTGTTCGGGTTCGAGCAGGCGGCCCTCGATCTGACCGCGCTGCCCGACCTGTCGACCGCGCCGTGGGCAGCACCGACGGACGCCGCCGGATTCTTCCGGACAACCGTCACCGTCGACACCACCGGCGACAGCTATCTCGAACTGCCGGGCTGGCAGCACGGCTACCTGTTCCTGAACGGCTTCAACCTCGGCCGCTACTGGAACACCGTCGCACCGCAACGCACCCTCTACGCCCCCGCACCGCTGTGGCGACAGGGGGCCAACGAATTGGTGATCTTGGAGTTCGGCCACCCCGGCCGAGAGCTGGCCCTCCGCTCCACCCCCGATCTCGGCTGATCCCCTGGGTCCTGAGCCTGTCGAAGGACCGCGAACCACCACCAGCACTCCAGCCCAACCACCCCTTCGACAAGCTCAGGGACCTGATCGCGCTACCCACGCTCAGGGCCTGCCAGGGCTACTCCGCGGTGTTCACCAGGCCGGCGAATCGGACTTCGATGATCAACAGCACGATGCAGATCACGGCGGTGATCAGTTCCGGCACCGGGGTGAAGGTGGAGCCGAGGACGGCAACCACCGCGACCGCAAACGGGACCACGGTGCGCCAACTCGCGTCGTGGAAACGCAGATGCAGGACCCACAACGCGGTCATCAGGATCGCCACCGCACCGGTGATCAGTGCCGCCGAACCCAGCGCCGAGACCTCTCCCTCGTGGTTCCAGTAGTCGACCCGTGCTCCGAGCCCGGCGCCGATCGCGGCAGCCGAGGCGAAGATCAGATAGTGACCGTAGCCCCACAGGTAGGACTGCCCGCTGCCGGTCATCCGGAACCGGATCAGGGTCGCCGCCGCGCTGCGCGAGAAGTACAGCCACCACAGGCTGAAGACGATCGCCACCCCCGAGGTTGCAACGATCAACACCTCCGGGTGCTCGAAGGTCCAGCTCTGTACCTCCTGACCCGCTTCACCGCCGTGGCCGCCCTGCTCCGGCGCCGCCAGCACCTGCTGGATCGAGGTCATGGTGGACAGGATCACCTCGCCGAGCACGATGATGAAGAACAGGCTGTACCGCTCGGCGACGTGGTGCGGGTGCCAGGTGGTCGGCACCCGCCGCTCGGCGAAGACCGGGACAGCGAACTCGCAGAGCATGATCAGCACCCAGACCGGGATCGCTGCCTGGGACGGCAGGAAGAGGAAGATCACCCAGAGCACTTGGACCGCGATGATGCCGACGGCGTATCGGCGACAGGTGATCGCCCGACCCGGATCCTGTCGAGCCGCCCTCAGCCATTGCGCCACCAGAGCGACGCGCATCACGATGTAGCCGATGACGGCGATCGTGAAGTGCCCGTCGAACATCGCCTCCACGCCGGCCGCGATGATCAACGAACCGACGATCTGCAGGATCGTCAACAACCGATAGATCACGTCGTCGTTGTCGTAAGCGGATGCGAACCAGGTGAAGTTCAACCAGGTCCACCAGATCGCCATGAAGGCCATCGCGAAACCGATCAGCCCGTGTGCGATCTCACCTTCGACGAAGGCGTGATGCAACTGCACCGAGGTCTGCGCCACCGCAACGACGAAGCACAGGTCGGTCAACAGTTCCAGCGGTGTCGCGACCCGGTGCTGTTCGTCGGGGTCGCGCGGTCGGATGGCCCGGATCAGCGGGCCGGTGGGGCTCGGCATGGCCTCAGGTTAAACGGTCCCGAGCTTGCAAGGAACAGGTGTCATCCGACGTCGACGATGACTCCCAGGGTGCCGCCGCCGGGAGGTCCCTGTTGGACGGCCGAAGCCGAGATCCAGATCAGAGTGTCCTGCAGCCAGCCGGCGAGCATCCCGCCGACCGCTGTCTTGGCGTCGTAGCCGGGGTTCTCGGTGACCTGGCGCCGCCCCCGGAGCCTGCCCCGGGGAGCGCCGCTGATCTTGGCATAGACCGAGACCACCCGCCGTTGTTGATCTTCGGTGAGTGGTCCGTCCCCGACGTCGAGGCCGGCCGACCGGAGTGCTCGTGGCAGCGCGTGGACGTCGAGCAGGTCTGCCATCACGGCGTGCCCGACGCGTAGCCGACCGGCTGCGTCGGCGCGGTTGCCGAACGCGATCAGCTGGGTGTGCGGGCCGTCACCGCCCACCGGCTCCCAGGCGTTGGCCGACACGGCCGAGCGTCCGGTCCAGACGTCGAGGTCGCCGATCACCGCTGGATCGGAGAGTTCCAGACCCTCGGTTGCGACCGCGATGCCGAGTCCGGCACTGCCACTGGTCGTGCGGAAGACGGTGGCATCGTCGACCGCAGGGATGTCGTGGCGCTCCCGCGCACGCTGGATCTCTTCCAGGACGGGGTGATAGGCCTTGCCGACGACGTACTCGATCTCGCTCGGGCGAATCCCGGCGTCGCGAGCGGCGCCGCGTACCGTGTCGGCAATGGCCCGGACGACCTGCAGTCCCCCGGTCCATTCGGGGCGCATGATCGCCGATCGTGCGGTGCCGATGGCCAGCCGGCCGGAGCCATCGGCGGTCGAATCGGCCCGGTACCGGCTGAAGACGACGATCTGAGGTGTCAACAGTCCCGCGATGCCGGCGGTGAAGATCATCGGGATCGCGTCGATCTCACGAGCCGATCGGCTGCCCTGCTCGACCAGGAAGGCCCGGACGGCACGGTCGGCGTCGACCCTGCTGTTCTCCACCGACGTGCTGGAGATCGTCTTTCCGGTGACCGCGATGATCTTGTCCGGATCGATCCGCCCTTCGGACACCAGTTCGGCCAGTCCGGCGGTGTCGCGCGGATGCTCCATCGGGATTCGGACCGCATCGACGGCGAGCGACGTTTCCTCAGACACCTGGTGTCCTCGGCGGCAGATACGTCCCGGCGCGTGCGACGACGCGGCCGGCCTTGATCACCGTCCGCTCGACCGGCAGCGTCACGATCGGTTCGATCGGTGTCTCGCCCGGTAGCAACACCAGGTCGGCCGCCCCACCGACGGTGATGCCGCGGCTGTCGAGGTCCATGATCGCCGCCCCGCCGACGCTGATCAGATCGAACACGGTGTCCAGCTCGTCATCGGTGGACAATCCGTTGCGCCAGGCCAACTGATAGCCCTTGAACAGCATGTCCGATCGATTCATCGGACCCCACGAGTCCAGTGCACCGTCGCAGCCGGCGCCGACGTTCACGCCCGATGCACGCAACAGCGGCAACGGTGGCTTCGGATCACCGCTGGGTGCATTCGTGGTCACCGCGACGCCGGCCTCGGCCAGGTCGTCGACCAGCTTCCGTGCTGCCGACTCCCCGATCCCGCCGAGGAAGTCCGGGTGACTGATCACTACCCGGCCCGCCAGCTCTGCACGTCGGGTCCGTTCGATGATCAACTCCGCCGAGAAGGCGCCCAGAGCGCCACCCTCGTGCAGATGGACGTCGACCCCGGCGTGGTGCCGCTCCGCAAGCGCGAACAACAGGTCGAGATGCTGCACCGGATCACGTTCGAGCAGGCACGGATCGATCCCGCCGATCACGTCGGCGCCACAAGCCAGAGCCTGGTCCAGGAGCTCCGCTGTCCCCGGGCGGGCTGCCACTCCGCTCTGCGGGAAGGCGATGATCTGCATCGTCAAGGCGTGCGCGTACGTTTCCCGGACCGCCAACATCGCCTCCAGTCCACGAAGACCGCCGTCGGTGTCGATGTCGACGAACGCCCGGGTGCTGGTCGCGCCGTTGCTGATCATGATCTCCGCGTTGCGCCCGATCTGGCGCTGGTAGTCCCACTCCGGCGTCTTGCGCAGCCGCCGTTCGTCGGCCACCATCTGCTGCAGTCCGCGGCCGGGTTCCCGGCGATACCAGGGCATGCCGACCAGTGACTTGTCCAGGTGGGAATGTGCGTCGACGAACCCCGGCAGTAGCACCTGATTGCTGCCGTCGATCACCTCGACACCGTCGGGAGCCGCCGGTCCGACGCCGATCGACACGATCTTGCCGTCCATGATCAACACGTCGCAGCGCTGCTGGTGGCCCCGCGGCAACACGTCGGTGATCAACAGGTTGTTCGCCATCTCTGCTCCGATTCCGTTATCGAGTTTCCGTGGTCGGACCACAGACCTGGCGTCCGCGGTGGAAGACGTGGCATCGGTCCGCCCGGCGGGCGACGGCTTCCGCCGTGCAGGACGCCCGGACCAGGAGGAAGTCGGCGGCGTCACCGACGGCCGGCCAGGCCCGACGACCGTCCGCGGACCAGCGCGCCGGCTCGCCGGCGCCGTACAACAGTGCCTGGGCCAGACGTCGTTCGTCGGACCAGCCGAATCGCTGGGCCAGCATCCACACCTGTTCCAGGATGTCGCCCTGCCCGAACGGGGTGAGGATGTCGGTGATGCTGTCGCTGCCCAACGAGACCTCGACCCCGGCAGCCGACAGCGCGGAAATCGGGATCACCGATCCGCCGACTCCGATTGTGGTTCCGATCCCGATCCTGTTCTCGGCGAGTCGCTCCGCCATCGCCCGGACCGTCGGGGCATCGGCGTTCGCGAGTGCGTTGGCGTTGCTCAACGACACCCGACCCTGCCGACCGGCCTGCAGGGTGTAGTCGATCACCCGGTCCAGTTCGAACAGACCCAGGGTGCCCGGGTCGTGCAGGTGCAGGTCGACGCCGACGTCGTACTCCACGGCGAGGTCGAAGATCGTGTCCAGTGTCCGGTCGACGTCGCGCTCGCGTGATCCTGGGTCCAGCCCGCCGATCACCGACGCGCCGGCTCGCAAGGCGTCGGCCAGCAACGGTTTGATCTTTCCTCCCTGCAGGCCGTGTTGTGGGTAGGCCACCACTGCGGTGTCGACGTCGTCGCGGCTCCGTACGACCTGCAGCAACCGTTCGACGTTGCGGGTGCCGATCACATGATCGACATTGCAGTGCGCCACCACTTCTGTTGTTCCGTTGGAGATCAGCAGGTCGAGGATCGCGTTGCTGCGGATCGGGATGTTCTCCGACATCTCCGGCAACAGCCGCTCCTCCTCGGCCAGCCAGTGTCGGCCGGGGATCGGAGCCCGCCACGGTCCGCCGTAGAAGGTCTTGTCCAGATGCACATGGGTGTCCCGCAACGACGGCAGCATCAGCATCCCGTCGGCATCCATCCGCGTATGCGCATCCGACGGCGCCGAGGCACCGAACCTGATCTCGGTGAAGGTGCCGTTCTCGATCTTGATCGCAGCGGGCTCGGTCAGCGTCCGGGCACCGTCGTCGGTGTCGATGATCTTGGTCTCGATGAGGACGCCCTCGATCCACCGGGGTGTGTTCTCGGCGGCCGGCTGTGTCTGTTCGATGGTCATCGCGGAGTTCCTTTCCTGGTCGGTCAGCGGCCGCCGGCGCGGCGCAGCCGATCGGCGATCTCGGTGTAACCCTGCTGCTCAGCGTGGTGCAGCGGTGATCGCCCGTCGGCGTCGGCACGGTTCGGATCCGCACCACCACCGAGCAGGACGTCGACGATCCGCTGATGCTGCACACCACCGTCGCCGAGGATGATCGCCTCCAGCAATGCGGTCCAGCCGAGTCGGTTGACGTGATCGAGGTCGACGGCAAGGTCGACCATCCGCCGGACGTAATCGACGTGACCACGTTCGCTGGCCGGGATCACCGAGATGCCGCCGAAGCGGTTGACCAGCGCGAAGTCGGGGCGTCCGGGCAATAGCGCATCGACCATCGCCGTACTGCCCGTCACGCCGGTCACCAGCCACGGGGAGTCCCGACGGTCGTCGACAGCATTCGGGTCGGCACCGATCCCGACCAGCAGCCTCGCCACCTCGAGGTGATCGGCCGCCGCGGCCAGCAACAACGGAGTCCGACCGGCGGTGTCGGTGATCTCCGGGTCCGCCCCGGCGCGGAGCGCCACCATGGCACGGTCGGCGTCCCCGTCCCGCGCCGCCGCCAACAGGGCGGCATCCGGATCGGCGGTCCCGGGCGAGGTCGTCAGGGCTCGGAAGATCCGCACGACTCCAGCGGACGAACGCTGCTCGGCCATCTGCGCCGGAGTCAGTCCTTCCGACCCGGACGGCCTGTCGGTTTCGGCACCGCCGGCCAGCAGGATGCGTACGGTGTCGTGATAGGCCGCCGTGTCCCGACCGAGCCAGACGGCCTCATGCAGCGCCTGGTAGCCGATCCGGTTGACATGGCTGTGGTCGATGCCCGCCCTGATCAGGTCGCCGACCACGGTCGCATGACCGCGTTCGGCGGCTCGGATCAGCGCCGTACCGCGCCAGGAGTCCAGATCGGCGAGGTCGGCGCCGTGCTGCAAGGTGGCGCGCAGGATCTCCCACTCCCCTTCGCTGGCAGCGATCAGGAACGCCGACTGCTGGGTGTCGTCCTGGTCGTTGACATCCGCGCCGGCCTCGATCAGATCGATCGCCGCGTCCCGGTCGGATGCCCACACGGCCGCCCGCAGATCAGCGGCCCGTTCATGATCATTTCGGTGGGCGTTCTCGGTCGCGGCCATCGGCAGGATTCTCCTCATTCGTCGTTGGTGGTCGGGTCTGATCGACCTCAACACCGGTCGATCGCTTCGGTTCCGGCTGCCCGGCTCCCCACCAGCAGGCGGTCGATCTCCTCCGCTGTCGTCGGGCGGCCGTACGGAGCGAGATCGAAGGTCTCGCAGTATTCGATCTCTTCTGCCTCGGGACCGTAGGCACGCTCCAGTGCCGGTCCGGCTGCCGCCGGCGTCACGAAGAACTCGTTCCAGTGTTGGAGGATGAAGGCATCCACCGCCTCGTGGTCGTCGACGTCGGGGACGTCGTCGGCCCAACCGTTTCCGGTCGCCGCGAACTCGAGGAACTGGGTCCGATGGGCGGCACAGGCCCGCAGCTTGGCAGTCAGCGTCGAGCCGATGTCGACCGCGACCTGGTGCCGATGGCGATCGGTCGACCCGTCGTCGATCATGCGCAGGACGATCGGCACTTCGTCCAGAGCCGGCACTTTCGGGCATTGATTGCGCAGTGTGAGCAGATCCGTCGCGCGGCGAACCAGCAGGGCCGCGGTCCGGTTGTCACTGTGTCCCGGGCCTTCGTCGGTGAAGGTGATGATCATGTCGGCCCGCCAGCGGCGGATGGCGGTCACCATCCGGTGCCGGTTCTCCAGGCTGTCCATCAGATCGCCGTCGTGGACGTCCCAGATCTCGTAGTCGGCGAGGTCGAGGATCCGCAACGCGGCGTAGGCCTCCTCGGCCCGTCGCAGCGCGAGCGGTTTGCGCCGCAGGCTGTGATGGCCGGCGTCGCCGTTGGTGGCGGACAACACCTTCACGTGGTGACCGCGGGCGGTGAGCTGGGCGAGGGTGCCGGCAACGTACTCCTCGGCCTCGTCGGGATGCGCGACGACAACGAGGACACGGAGTCGGTCTGACATGGATCGGCGAACCTCTCGACGAGTCGGACAGCGGGAGCCGTGGAACTCGGTCCGTGTTCACGATCTCAGCCCCGAGCTCCGTCCCGTCAAACTGTATACAGAATTACTCCCCGTCGACAAGCATTGCGACGTCATCGCAGCGACGATTCCGATCTCGTCACCATCGGACGTGTGGGAGAATTCCCTTGTAAACCAGTGAAATCCCGATGTATGCGCACGACTTCACAGCGCGGAGCCAAGGCCGCTGATCTCAACCACGGCGCACATCACGCCACCTGAAATGGTATGCAATCTTTAAGAGCCAGCCGGGCACTGAGGTCCCCAGCCTGGTGTCCGCGCCAGTCTGTCGGTGCTGGCCAGGCGGCCGAAGCGGTGAGTTGCAAGGGCGGGCGGTGCACTCACCGGGCGATGTCACCTCGACACACGCGCGGCGGATGACCGCTTCGGCTTCCAACCCACTAGGTTCGCCGCGCCCCCGGCACCGGACCGGTGACGTAACGGGTGGAGCGGCACAGCCCCGAGGACGACAGTCCGACGGTGAGGTTGACCGCGGCGGATTCGCTGCCGGCCAGGAACGCACAGGTCGGTCCCGACCCGGAAACCACCGCGCCGATCGCGCCGAGATCACGACCAGCCTGCAGCAGCGTGCCCAGCTCGGGCATCAGATCGATCGCCGGCGCCTGCAGATCGTTGATCAACTGCCCGCCGAGAAGTTCCGGATCGCCGCTGCGCACGGCGTTCATCAGCTCGGTCGAGACCTCGAACGGCGACGGCGGGGTCGGACCGAGCTCGTCATAGCGGGCGTACACCGCCGGGGTGGACAGCCCACGCCGGCCGAAGGCGAGCGCCCAATGATAGCGACCGCGGGCCAGAGCCGGGACGACGCTCTCACCGCGGCCGCTGCCGACGGCCGTTCCACCGATCAAGGCGAACGGGACGTCGGATCCGAGCCGCGCGGCCAGTGGCTGCAGGTCCTGCGGAGCAAGATCAAGTCCCCAGACCTCGGCGCAGGCCAGCAGGGCGGCGGCCGCGTCGGCGGATCCGCCGGCCAGCCCGGCAGCCACCGGGATCTGCTTGTTGATCACCAGCGAGACACCGACCTGCCCGTCCAGCGCCGCATCCTCGGCGAGCAGCCGGGCAGCGCGCAGCGCGAGATTGCGATCATCGGTGGGCAGCTGATCGGCTCCCTCACCGCGTACCTCCAGGTCGAACACGCCGGCCTCCGCCGGTGTCGCGGTCACCTCCTCGTACAACGAGACCGCTTGATACACCGTCGCCAGCGGATGGAACCCGTCGCGGCGCGCCGGACCGACCCGCAAGGTCAGATTGATCTTGGCGGGAGCACGGACGGTGATCTCCGGCGGGCCGGGAAGAATCGGTTCTGCCACAGCTGCGAGCGTAGCGGTGCCGGATCGGACGGCCGATCATCCCCGCACCCCACTTCCGCCGACCCGTCAGTTTCTCCCCGACATGCCGGGCATGTCGGGGAGAAACTGACGGGTCGGCGGAAGTGGGGTGCTGAGGTTGAGGGGCGCGGGCTCATCGGCCCAGGACGGTCTCCCGCGCCATGTGCGTCAGCTTGTCAGGATTGCGGACCGCGTAGAGGCCACTGATCAGGCCGTCGTCGATCCGTACCGCGATCACCGTGTCGGTCTCGCCGTCGAGCTGGATGATCAACGCCGGCAGACCGTTCACCGTGGTCGGCCGGAACCCGACATCGGCCGCCAGCCGACCGAGCCCACCGACGATCAGCCGGGCCACCTTGTCAGCGCCGACGACCGGCCGCGGCACGGCCTGTTTGACCCCACCGCCGTCGCCGAGCAACACCACATCGGGAGCAAGCAGGTCGAGCAGACTCTGCAGGTCACCGGTCTCGGTCGCCCGCCGGAACGCGTCGATGACGTCACGGGTCTGGGTCGCCGACACCGACGTCCGTGGTCGCCGAGCCGCCACGTGTTCACGCGCCCGGTGGGCGATCTGCCGCACCGCCGCCGGCGTCTTGCCGACGGCCTCGGCGACCTCGTCGTAGTCGACGGCGAACACCTCGCGGAGCACGAACACCGCGCGCTCGGTCGGCGCGAGCGTCTCCAACACCAGCAGCATCGCCATCGAGACGCTCTCGGCGAGCTCGACATCGTCGGCGACGTCCGGAGTGGTCAGCAACGGTTCGGGCAACCACGGGCCGACGTAGGACTCACGTCGCCGACCGAGCGTACGCAGCCGGATCAGCGACTGCCGGGTGGCGATCCGGACCAGGTAGGCGCGCCGATCCCGTACCTCGTCGAGATCGACACCGACCCAGCGCAGCCAGGTCTCCTGCAGCACGTCCTCGGCATCGGCGGCCGAGCCGAGCATCTCGTAGGCAACGGTGAACAACAGGTTGCGGTGCGCGACGAACGCCTCGGTCGCGGCGTCCGGACCGCCCGCGCCGCGCGGCACCTGCTGCGTCGGGTCTGGCTCGGTGGCCATCTGACTCCTCCTGCCGATCGAGATGCGACCCCGGTATCTCCTCGCGGTCACGTGCACCAGACACCGGCGACGGTGATCTTGTGACAGCGATGGGTTGTGGCATCCGTCACGGCGGCAGCCTGTCACAGCCGCACACCGGGCGGCATCTGGTGGTCATCGGATTCATCACTCTCGAGGAGAAACATTCATGACTGCCCGATTCGATCTGCAGGCCAACGAGCTCGGCGCCAAGGCGGCTCGCCGGCTGGCCAATGTCAGCATGGTGATCAGCCAATCGCCGTTGCCGCAGTCCCTCCAGGAGCTGGTATCGCTGCGCGCCAGCCAGATCAACGGCTGCGGTTGGTGCATCGACATGCACACCAAGGAAGCCACCGCCGCCGGCGAGTCCGCGACCCGGCTGCATCTGGTCGCCGGCTGGCGGGAGGCGGAGGTGTTCACCGACGCCGAACGTGCCGCGCTCGCGCTGGCCGAGGAGGGAACCCGGCTGGCCGACGCCTCCACCGGCGTCTCCGACGAGACCTGGGACGCCGTCCGGAGCTACTTCACCGACGATGAGGTCGCGGCCCTGGTGATGCTGGTGGCGTTGATCAACGCGGCCAATCGGATGGGCGTGATCGTCCGGAAGAAGGGCGGATCGTACGAGGCCGGGATGCTGGCCGCGGCCGTCGGCTGAGTGGTCCGTGGGCTTGTCGGAGGTTCGGTTGCGGTCCTTCGACAGGCTCAGGAACCTTGGTGGGCTCAGGACCCGTGCAGCTGTTCGGCGATCCGGGCGAAGTCCTGCACGGTACAGACTTCGCCACGGGCCGTCGGGTCCACCCCGGCGGCCTCCAAAGCGGTCGACGCCGCAGCCGACGAGCCGGCCAGACCGGACAGCGCCGACCGCAACATCTTGCGGCGCTGGGCGAACGCGGCGTCGACCACGGCGAACACCTGGTCCCGGGTGGCGCTGGTGGTCGGCGGGTCGCGACGTTCGATGGCGACCAGCCCGGAGTCGACGTTGGGCACCGGCCAGAAGACCCGCGGCGGCACCGAGCCGACCTGGCTGGTGGCGGCGTACCAGGCCATCTTCACCGACGGGATGCCGTAGATCTTCGAGCCGGGACCGGCAGCCAGCCGATCGGCGACCTCGGACTGCACCATCACCAGACCCCGTCGCCAACTGTCGAAGCGGGCCAGCAGGTGCAGCAGCACCGGCACCGAGACGTTGTACGGCAGATTGGCCACCACGATCGTCGGCGGATGCGGCAGTTCGGTGACCGCCATCGCGTCGGCCTCCACGACGTCCAGCCGGTCGCGATGCTCCGGCGCCCGGGCTGCGACGGTGTCACCGAGGGCGTCGGCCAGCAGATGATCGATCTCGATCGCAACCACCCGGTCGGCGACCTCCAGCAGGGCCAGGGTCAACGAGCCGAGCCCGGGGCCGATCTCGAGCACCACATCATCGGAACGGACACCGGCGAGCTGCACGATCCGCCGTACGGTGTTGGCGTCGGTGACGAAGTTCTGTCCACGCTGTTTGGTCGGGCGCAGGTCGAGCCGGCCGGCCAGTTCGCGGACCGCGGTCGGATCAAGCAGTCGGGTCAGCGGAGTCCGGCCTTGCCGCTGCAGACTGGCCAGGCTCCCCAGCCCTGCTCGGCCTGGACCTTCTTGGCGATCCGGATCTGCTCCTCGCGGCTGGCATTGTTCGGCATCCCGCTGCCGCCGAAACCGTGCCAGGTCTGCAGGGTGAACTGCAGGCCGCCGTAGAAGCCGTTGCCGGTGTTGATGCTCCAGTCGCCGCCGGACTCGCACTCGGCGATCTTGTCCCAGACGCTGCCGGACGGGACCGAGGGTGCGCCGTCGTCGGAGCTGTCGTCGGAACCGCTGTCGTCGGAACCGCTGTCGTCGGAACCGCTGTCGTCGGAATCGCTCTTGTCGTCGGAGCTGCTGTTGTCGTCTGCGGAGCCGTCATCGTTCGAGGAGTCATCACTCGACGTCTCGTCGTCGGTGGCTTCGTCGTCGGAGGTGTCCTCGGTGACCTCGCCGGTCCCGACCAGGGTGACCTTGTCGATCGGCTCGGTGGTGATCTCCTTGGAGATCAACCGCCGCTGGTGTTCCTTGCCGTCATAGGAGGTGACCAGGTAGGTCGAGGTACGCTCTCCCGCCTTGCCTTCGGTCTCGACCTGGGTCTCGCCCTGTTCCAGCGACTTGGTCTTGCGTTCGGTGGACTTGAAGTCGACCGACTCGGTCTTCTTCTCGGTCTTGGTGACGACGTCGGTGACCTTGATCGTCTCGCCGTTCTTGAGCGCCGCGCTCTTCGGCGTCGACACCAGGTCGTCGTCATCGGCGGAGATCTTGGCTTCCTGCAACGCCGCGCCGACGGTGCTGGCCGAGGTCTTGAGCTTCTTGGACTTGCCGTCGGCGGTGATCGTGACCTGCTTGACGCTGTCCACAGTCCAGCTCAGGCCCTTGCGGCCGATCGCGGTGTCACGGCTGGTGGAGACCTCCAGTTGAGGCTTGTCCATCCCGGCCAGCTTCATCGCGTCGCCGACCGACTTGGCCGTGGTCCAGAAGGTCTTGGACTTGCCGTCCACCTGAACCGTCACCGGACGGCCGTACTGGACCGCGATCTCGGTGCCCTCGGAGAGCTTGGCGTCCGCGGCCGGCGCCACCTGATCATGCTCGCCGACCTTGATGCCCCGGTCGGCCAACACGCCACCGACGGTGCCGGAGAAGGTGTTGATCGTCTGCTGCTGACCGTCGACCGACACCGTCACCTGCTTGTCGGCGGCGGCGTAGGCGAACGTCCCACCGGAGGCTGCTGCAACGACAGCACTGGCGACGGCAATGGGAATGATCTTGCGCACGGCTCTCCATAACGGGTCGGCCCACAACGGTCTGGAACGTCACGAGAGCATAACGGCCCAGGGTGCTATCCGCCACCCGCCCCGATCTCGCCCGTCTCACGAGTCACATGAGTCACAGAATCGTCGATATTTCCGTTCGTTTCCGCCCATCGGCCGTAACGGACCAACTCCGTACGCGGCCGGCGTCGCCTGCTCCGCGGAGATCCGGAGCGTCGTTCTCCGCCGGCCGGGTACCCGACGCTGAGCACCCCGACCACCGATCGATCCGGCGGGATGGCGAAGCTACCGCGGACCGCTTGCACCCGATCGGCGGGCACACCGAAGAAGCAGCCGCCGAGCCCGGCGTCGACCACTCCGTACAGCATCGCCATTGCCGCCATCCCGGCATCGACGAACCAGTACGGTGCCGTCCACGGTTCGGTCGAACGCTCGGTCCACCCCTTGTCCGGCTCGGCGTAACGGTCCAGGTAGGCCTCGGCACTGGACAGCACCAGGACCAGCCCGGGCGCGGTCCGCATCCCTCGTAGCCAGCTGTCCGGCTCCCCGCCGTCGCTGGTCGCGGCCCAGAAGCGCTCCCGGTCCGCCGCCGTCGCCAGGATCAGGAACGACACCCCCTGGGTGAAGCCGGCCGTCGGCGCCCGCAACCCGAGATCCACCAGACGGTCGAGCAGCCCGTCCGGCAACGGCCGTTCGGGGTCGTAGTCCCGCACCATTCGGCGCCGCCGCGCCACCTCACCGAACTCCACGAGACCTCCTCCTCAAACCCGAGCCGGAAGCGGGGTTGGGGGCAGCGTGCCGAAGGCGGTGGTGGCGTTGGTGTCGAGGGCACGACAGACGGTTTCCAGGTCGGCGCCCAGGACGTCGGCGATCCGGCGGGCCGTGTGCGGGATCAGGTACGACGCATTCGGCCGGCCCCGGAACGGCTCGGGTGTCAGGTAGGGCGCGTCGGTCTCGGTCACGATCCGGTCCAACGGGGTGATCGCCAGCGCATCCCGCAGCGCGGTCGAATTCTTGAACGTGACGGTCCCGCCGAAGGACAGATACGCTCCGCGGTCCAGGCAGGCCCGGGCGAAGTCGGGGTCGCCGGAGAAGCAGTGCATCACGATCCGATCCGGCAGGCCCTCGGCGTCCAGCACCTCCAGGATGTCGGCATGGGCGTCGCGATCGTGGATCACCAGCGTCCTGTCGTACTGCTTGGCCAGCGCGATGTGTGCTGCGAAGGAACGTTTCTGGATCTGCTGGCCCGCTTCGTCCCGGGTGCGGAAGTAGTCCAGTCCGGTCTCGCCGACCCCGACCACCCGGTCATCGGCGGCGAGCCGTTCGATCTCGGCCAGCCCGTCGTCCAGAGCACTGCCCAACCGGGCGGCGTCGTTGGGATGGATGGCGACCGAGGCCAGCACGGTCGGCCACCGGTGCGCGGCCTGCACCGCCCAGCGGGAGCCCTCGACATCGCAGCCCACCTGGATGATCCGGGTGACGCCGACCTCGGCCGCCAACTCGATCGCGGCCGCCGGTGACAGATCGGTCCGACCGTCGGCGACGTCGAGATGGCAATGCGTGTCGACGACCGGGTGCGGCAACGGTTGCGGTACCGGTGGATGGTCGAGATTGCGGCGCTGACCTTGTTCGGTGTCGGCCGCCCGGCGCTCCCGCGGTTGCAGATCGTTCACCCCGACAGCCTAGGAACTCCTCCGGCCGCCGCCGATCCGGCCGCCCCTTCCCGCACCAGTTACGACTTCCCGCAGCGCGTGCACTGGGTGCGGGAATTCGTAGATCGTGCGGGAAGAATGGAGGGTCAGGGTTGGTTGCGGGCGGCGAGGGCGGCCTCGTACAGCGCGTTCTTGGCCAGACCGTGCCGCTCGGCGACCACCGCGACCGCCGGTTTGAGGCGCATCCCGCCGGCCACGAGTTCGGTCACCTCGCCGACCGCGTCGACGCTGTCGGTTGTGGTGGCCGGTGCACCGTCCACCACAATCGTGACCTCACCCCGTACGCCGTCGGCAGCCCACTGGGCGAGCTCGGCCAGCGGACCGCGCCGGATCTCCTCGTAGGTCTTGGTGAGCTCCCGGCAGACCGCCGCTCGCCGATCGGCACCGAAGGCGGTCGCCAGCGCGGTCAGCGCGTCAGCGGTCCGATGCGGCGCTTCGAAGAACACCAGGGTCCGCGGCTCGGTGGCCAGTTCGTCGAGTCGGCGCTGCCGTTCGCCGCCCTTGCGTGGCAGGAAGCCTTCGAAGCAGAACCGGTCGACCGGCAGTCCGGAGACGGCGAGCGCGGTCAGCACCGCCGACGGCCCCGGTACGGCGGTCACCCGGACGCCGGCGTCAACGGCGGCCGCGACCAGCCGATACCCCGGGTCGGAGACCGACGGCATTCCGGCGTCGGTGACCAGCAGCAGTCGGGCGCCCGCCTCGACCTCGGCCAACAGCTGCCCGGTCCGCCCCGCCTCATTGCCCTCGAAGTAGGACACCACCCGTGCCGTGGTCGTCACGGCGAGCCGCTGCAGCAGGTTCTGCAGTCGCCGGGTGTCCTCGGCGGCGATCACGTCGGCCGACCGCAACTCCTCGATCAGCCGTGGACTGGCGTCCCGGCTGTCACCGATCGGCGTCGCGGCCAGCACGACCAGGCCGGTGTCCTCGTTCTGCGTCACCGGGCAAGCCTGGCACACGCGGACACCAGGCGATCTGCGATGTCATCGGCGGTCGGCCGGGGCCGGTCACGCCTGAGGCGCCCCGGCGGATCGGATTGAGATCGCGTTCTGCAGAGGAGACTGCTGAACAATCTGCCCTGCTGCGCGGTGCGCTGCACGCACATCGGCGGCGTTGCACTCCTTCAACGTGCTGACGCACGACCTCAGTCGCGCGCCTTGCCGCTGCACGCACATCGCACCGCTCGCGACGGGCACATTGTTCAGCACCCTCCTGGCTGGGCGGCAACTGAGCGGGCCGCCGTCCGGCCACCTACTATGTCGGCGTGACGGAAGAGGCGACGGCCGGGCGGTCACGGTTCGGCGCCCCACCCGCGACGGATCGGGCCGCGCTCGACGAAGGTCCCGGTGACCCGGGACCGGGTGCGATGGTGCCCGATCGTCCCTCGTACGCGTTGATCCGGCGGCCGCGACCGGCGACACCGCCGACCACGATCGAACGGCTCCGCTCCCCGATGCCGACAGACCGGCTGATCGGCTGGCTGGCCACCCTGGTGATCACCGCGATCGCGTTCGTGATCCGGCTGGTCCATCTCGGCCGGCCCGGCTACATCGTGTTCGACGAGACCTACTACGCCAAGGACGCCTGGTCGCTGCTCAAACACGGTTACGAGCGCAACTGGCCGGACAACGCCAACACCGTCCTGGCCTCCGGTCGGACGCCGACTCTGCAGGATTCCGCCGAGTTCATCGTGCACCCGCCGGTCGGCAAGTGGCTGATCGCCGGTGGCGAGCAGCTGTTCGGGATGAACTCGTTCGGCTGGCGCTTCAGCTCGCTGGTCTTCGGTTCGTTGTTGATCTTGATCACGATCCGGCTGGTCCGCCGGGTCAGCAGGTCGACCATGATCGGCTGCATCGCCGGCCTGTTGCTGACCGTCGACGGGCTGAGCTTCGTGATGTCCCGGATCGCACTGCTGGACATCTTCCTGGCCTTCTTCATCGTCGCCGGGGTCGCCTGTCTGGCGGCCGACCGGGACTGGTTCCGCGGCCGGCTGGCCGATCATCTGGTCCGGATCGGCAAACCCGACCTCGGCCAGGATTACGGTCCGCTGGTGCTGTTCCGTCCGTGGCGGTTGCTGGCCGGTCTGATGTTCGGGCTGGCCGTCGGCACCAAGTGGAACGCGATGTACGTGATCGCCGCGTTCTGCCTGCTGGCCCTGGCCTGGGATGTCGGCGCCCGCCGGCTGGCCGGCGCCGGTCGCCGGTCGGCCCGGGCGATCATCTCCGACGGCGTACCGGCGTTCGTGTCGGTCGTCGTGGTCGCCGCGATCGTGTACGTCGCCAGCTGGACCAACTGGTTCGTCACCGCCGGTGGCTACGACCGGCAGTGGGGTGCGGAAAACCCCGAGGCTCGGACGACCCGAACCTTCGGCGAAGCGATCGCGTCCTTCCTGCACTACCAACGCGACATCTACAACTTCCACACCGGCGACTACATCAATCACCAGACCCACACCTACAACGCCAATCCGGCCGGCTGGTTGGTGATCGCCCGCACCATCGGCATCGATGCGGTCAACGACATCAAGCCCGGCACCGACGGCTGCCACGCCACCGGCGAGAACTGTCTGCGGGTGATCAGCGGGATCGGCACCCCGGTGCTCTGGTGGGGCGCGGTGATCGCGCTGGTGGTCGCACTGATCCTCTGGGTGGGTGGCCGGGACTGGCGCTTCGGCATCCCGATCGTCGGTGTCCTGAGCGCCTGGCTGCCCTGGTTCCAGTACACCGACCGGCCGCAGTTCTTCTTCTACGCGATCACCATCATCCCGTTCTCGGCGATGGCCGTGGCACTGTGTCTGGGCTTATTGATCGGACCGAAGCCGCAGACGCCGCAGCAACAGCGGCGACGGATGATCGGAGGTGTGGTCGCCGGCGCGTTCGTCGCCCTGGTGGCGGTCAACTTCGCCTACATCTACCCGGTGCTGACCGATCAGTTACTGCCGTACAGCAAGTGGTTGGCCCGAATGTGGTTCCGCGGTTGGATCTGATCCGGTCGTCGCCCGGGGCACCGGAAATGTGGCTGGTTGGGCGTCCCCGGCTATCGTGGCTCCGCGATGATTGGACTGAACCGACGCCACCCCGGCAGGCTGCTGGCGATTCCCGTGCTGCTGCTGTTCACCGTGCTGACCGCCTGCAGCGGTGCCGGCGGACAGGCACCGAGCAGTACGCCGACCCCGTCCGCGGCCGCGGCGGTCACCGTCAACAGCCAGCCGCGCAGCGTGGTCGCCTCGGGCGGTGAGCTGCGGCTCCCGGTCGGCGGATTCGGTGACCAGTGGAATCCGCTGCACGCCGACGCCGACGCCGACACCCGGTTGATCACCAGCACCCTGCTGCCGCGACTGTTCAACGACGACGGCACCGGCAACCCGTCACCCAATCCCGATTACCTGTCCGCGGTGAACGCCACCGGCGACAATCCGCAGGTGGTCACCTACACGCTCAACCCGGGCGCCGTCTGGGGCGACGGCAAGGCGATCAGCGCGGCGGACTTCATCGCCGACTGGCAGGCCTGCAACGGGCAGAACGTCAGCTTCAAATGCGCCGACACCAAGGGCATGGCCGAGGTCGCCTCGGTGAAGCAGGGCAGCACCGCCCAGCAGGTGGTCGTCACCTATCGCGGCGCGTACGACGACTGGCCGTCCACGTTCAACACCTTGCTGCCGGCAGCGGGGGTCAAGGACCCGGAGACGTTCAACGACGGCTGGAAGTCGCTGACCAAGGTGTCGGACTGGACCGCCGGCCCGTTCCAGGTCGACCGACTGGACGACCGCGAGGGTCTGCTGACGGAGAAGCCGAATGCCGAGTGGTGGGGCGACCAGCCGAAGCTGGCCCAGCTCACCTTCCGCCGGTTCGCGGCCAAGGACCGGATCAACGCGCTGAAGCAGAACCGGATCGATGCCGTCGACCTGACCGCCGATTCCAGCAAGTCCGCCGAGATCAGCAAGATCGCCAACTGCGAGGTCCGCGAGGCCTCCGTGCCCGGCGGCACCAGCCAGTTCGTCGCTACCCGGCGGTCACTGGCCAACTACGGGGCGTTCGGCAAGTCCTCGGTGATCTGGCCGGACGTCGGCTACCTGCCCCCGACCTCCTGACTCCTGACCGACCGGTCGTCGGCGTACCCCTCGGCGCATTTCTCAGCAGCTGTTACCGAATCGCCCCTCCAACTCGACCCGGCAGGGACTTTTCGCAGCAGGTGATACGAAACGCACCGGCTTTCGTCCAGCCCGGAGCACCCCGTACGCGCCGCCGCACGCCCGACCCAGGCAGCGGCCAGATCCCAGCACGTGGCGCCATATCGCCGCTGGATCTCGACTCGGCGGGGAGTTTTCGCACCATGTGATACGAAACGCGCCCCGCCGGGCCGCAGAGGTCAGGAGAAGGTCAGCTCGAAATTGAGGTCCGCCTCGGTGAGCTGCGTCGGGTCGAGGTGGTAGGCCGGCAGTACGCCCGGGCCGCAGGACGCGGTACCGATGCCGTGCTGGCGGTGATCGATGGTCAGGTAGGTCGAGCCGTCCGGCTGCAGATCCGGCGTGTGTTCGGCCGCATCCAGAGCCGGCGTCGACCACGGCCGGGCGGTGAAGGCGAACCCGTCGCCGCCGATCGTGATCCCGCGGCCGCTACCGGACAGGGTCAGCCGCTCGGCCCAACGGGCACCGTTCTCCTGCGGACGGACATAGGGCACCTGCAGATCGGTCACCGAGGACTCGAAGTAGCCCAGTCGGGCCGCCTGCCCGGTGTCGGGATACTTCTGCCCCGGTCCGTGCCCCGCCCAGCTGACCCGGTCGGCGGCACCGTCCAGGACGAAGTCCAGACCGATCCTGGCCCAGCTCTGCTTCCAGTCCCCGGACGGTTCCAGCCGTACGGCGGCGGCCACCCGTGAGCCGTCACTGCGCCAGGTGATCGTGACGTCGACATGCCGATCGTAGGACGGTGCGGCGTACCGGGTCGTCACCTGCAGTCCATGACCATGATCATCATCGACCTCAGTGAGACCGACCAGACGGCCGACCACCTTGTCCAGCCGCTGCCCCGTCCAGCCGCTGGAATCGCGTCGCTTGACCCGATGATCCATCCCGTTGTCGTTGTCGGTCGGTGATCGCCACAGCGTCAGCCGCGGGCCGTCGATCGCCACGTCGTCGAGTGCGATCAGCCGACCGGTGGTCGCGTCGAAGCGGGCCGGGCCGACCGACAGCGTCCGGTCCTGGGTGAGCACAGGTGCGGTCCCGTCGATCGGCTCGCTGATCATGGTCACTGCCCCGGCCTGGCCCCAGGCGACCTCGTGTCCCTCGCCGGCCCAATCGGTGTCCTTGGCCAGTCGAGCGACGACGGTCAACACCGCCCCGTCCCTGCGGGCGGCGGCGATCTCGTCGGGTAACA
Organism: Microlunatus soli; assembly: GCF_900105385.1. Classification (NCBI taxonomy): domain Bacteria; kingdom Bacillati; phylum Actinomycetota; class Actinomycetes; order Propionibacteriales; family Propionibacteriaceae; genus Microlunatus; species Microlunatus soli. Next base: position 1,601,585 of record NZ_LT629772.1, read on the forward strand.
CGGCGGTGACCTGGTCAGCGGCAGCGACCTCGATCGCGGGCAGCACACCGGCGGCGTACCGACCCTCGGCGTCCTCGACCGCCCAGTCCAACCGAAGATGATCAAGGTCGCTGAAGGCGTACTTGTTGGCGATGGTGATCGTCTTCCAGTCGGTGCCGATGCCGATCCCGACCGGCTCGTAGACCTTCTTCAGGTCGACCAGGCCGGGCCGCGGCTCCCGATCGGCGCTGACCAGTCCGTCGATCACGAAGTTGCCGTCATGCACGGTCTCGCCGAAGTCGCCGCCGTAGCCGTAGTATTCGACGCCGTCGTCGGTGTGCTGCCGGATGCCGTGTTCCAGCCACTCCCAGACGAACCCACCGGCCAGCCGCGGGTAGCGTTCGAACAGTTCCTGATACTCCGTCATCCCACCCGGGCCGTTGCCCATCGCGTGGATGTATTCACATTGGATGAACGGCAGTGAACGACGATGCGCGTCGACGGTCGGATCCTTGGTCTGCTCCTCGGTCTTCTCCCCGATCGCCTTGACCTCGTCGACCGAGGCATACATCCGGGAGTAGAGGTCGACGTAGCTGGAGTCCCAGTCACCCTCGTAGTGGATCAGCCGCGAGCCATCGATCGCCCGCGCCGCGTCGGCCATCGCCGCCAGGTTGTCGCCGGTGCCGCATTCGTTGCCCAATGACCAGATCACGATCGACGGGTGGTTCTTGTCCCGCTGGACGGTCTTGATCATGCGCTCGACCAGGGCGGGGCGCCAGGCCGGATCGGCGACCGGGTTGCGTCGCCACTTGTTCATCCCGAAGCCGTGGGTCTCCAGATCGCATTCGTCGATCACGTAGAAACCGAGCTCGTCGGCCAGCTCCAGCAACACCGGGTGCGGCGGGTAATGCGAGGTCCGGATCGCGTTGATGTTGTGCTGTTTCATCAACCGGAGCTCGGATTCGACGACCTCCCGGGGAACGACCCGACCAAGATCAGGATGGTGCTCGTGTCGGTTGACACCCTTGAAGAGGATCGGCCGGCCGTTGATCAACAACGTGCTGTCGACGACCGAGACGGTGCGGAATCCGATCGCCAACTCGACGGTCTCCAACTCGGTGCGAACGGTGGCCCGATACAGCTTCGGCTCCTCCGCGGTCCAGCCGACGACCTCGGGGATCTCGACCGAGCTGCCCGGTGCGGTCTCGACGCCCAGCTCGGGAATGCTGATCGTGGCGGGCGAGGCGCTGTCGACGTCGATGCTCAGGGTGCCGGAGCCGTCGGCGTAGTCGGCGTGCACGAAGAGGTCGTTGATCGCACCCTGCGGCTTGGCCAACAGCGTGACGTCGCGGAAGATCCCGGGCAGCCACCACATGTCCTGATCTTCGAGATAGCTGCTGGCCGACCACTGCGCGACCCGCACCACCAGGACGTTGCCGGTGGCACGCAGCAGCCGGCTGACGTCGAATTCGCTGACCAGTCTGCTACCCCGGGTGCTGCCCAGCAGTTCACCGTTCAGCCAGACATCTGCGGTGTTGTCGATGCCGTCGAAGCGGAGCACTGCACCGTCCAGCAGGAAGGCCTCGGCATCGAAGACGAGCCGATGATCACCGATCGGATTCTCGTCGGGAACGTACGGCGGATCGACCGGGAACGGATACTGGACATTGGTGTAGGCGGGGGCGCCATGTCCGTGCATCGGCCAACTGGACGGCACCGGGATGGTCCCCCAGTCGGCATCGTCGTAGCCTTCGGCCTCGATCCCGGCCGGCGCGTCGGCAAGCCGGGCGGACAGCCGGAACCGCCATGTCCCGTTCAGCGATTGCTCGCCGAGACTCGAGCTGAAACGAGCCCTCGGCGGGAGGGTTCCGACTCCGGGATCGAGCGATGACAGGTCCATGCTGGGCTCCAGACGATGTACGACTCCGGCGCCGCTCCTGCGTCGTCGGCGCCGCCGCGGCTCACGCTATCGCCTCCGAGCGACGGACGGCACATCGGGATCGTGAACGTTCACGATCAGGGACGGTCCGCGAGTTGTCGTCGCTGTCCGCCGGCCGCTCAGGGTCGACCGGCGCGAAACACCGCCGCCGCCTCACCACGGCTGCCGACGCCGAGCTTGGCCAGAATGTTGGACACGTGCACGCTGGCGGTCTTGGTCGAGATCACCAACTGCTGGCCGATCTGTCGGTTGGAGAGTCCATCGGCCACCAACGTCAGCACTTCCTGCTCGCGCGGGGTCAGCCCTCCCCCGACGTCAGGCTGCGGACTGTCGCCCGACCGGACGCCCTTCGGGTCGTCGGCGAACGCGGCATCGCAGAATTCGACGACCCACCGCTGCAGCAGCCGCAGCCCCATCCGGTCGGCGAGCTCACGAGCGACCTGCGCGCTGCGGCGCGCCTCGTCGTGCTGCCCGTCGGCGAGTTGGCTGGCGGCCGATCGCAGGGTGGCGTAACCGATCATGTGTGGCGGTGCGGCCGCCGCACGCATCGTCGCGATTGCCGACGTCCACTGCTGCGTCGAGGCGCGCAACTCGGCCTCGATGTAACTGGCCCACTGCCGGGTGATCGGCAACGTGTCACGGAAGATCATCCGTTGCCTCAGCCAGGGCGCCCAATCGGCCGGTCGTCCGTCGGCCCGTCCGTACGCCATCGCCGCGACACCGAGCGCCGGTAGGTCGTGCCCGAGCTCGGCCCACGGCAGGGTGTCCAACGTCCGGCGTTCGATGTCCCAGGCACCGACCGGATCACCATTGGCCAATGCCACCTCGGCCAGACTCTGTTGCAGGGCAGCGAAATACTGCGGTCCGGTGGCAGCCAGTTGGGAGTGCGCACTGATCTCGCAGAGGATCTCCGCGGCCGCGTCGGCGTCGTCGTCGACCCAGAGCAGGATCGATGCCAACAGCCTCCGCTGATGCACCCAGTGGTTGCCCGGCGGGCTCAGCTTCAGCGCCCACTCCACCAGCTCCCGGGCACGACTCCAATCGCCGAGCGCCATCGCCGCTTCGGCAGCGTTGCCGGCCAGCATCACTCCGCTGCGCCGTTCCTGCCCGAGACGGCCGGCGACGTCGCGTGCGCGAACGGCCACGTCGAAGGATTCCCGATAGCGGCCCGTCTGATACAACGTGTCGGAGCAGTTGATGGAATGTCGCAGTCGCACGTTGTCGCTGACCGGCGACAGGGCGCCCGCCTGATCCAGTTCGGTCCAGCCCTGCTCGGGATCGACGTCCAGCACGATCAGGGCGCTGCCCAGGGTGTTCCGGGCATGCGCCTCCAGACCGATGGCGTCGACCTGTCGAGCGGCCACGATCGCCTCCCTAGCCGCCTCGATCGAGGCCGGCTTGTGCAGCAGCAACAACCGTGCCGCACGCATCGTGAGCACGTCGGCGAGCCGCCGGGTCGGCGGCTCGCGGGGAACCAGAGACAACGCACGGTCGACCGTTTCCAGGGCACCGGGCTGCATCAGATTCTGCAGCACCCGACTCTTCTCCGAGAGCCGGTCGGCCGCGGTCAGCGGATCGGTCTCCTCGTCGGTCAGCCGCAGTGCCTCGTCCAGCAACGCCAGCGCACGCTCCGGCTCACCGGCGTCGGCGGCGGACGAGGCTGCCTCGTCCAGCAGCGTCAGCAGCGGTGCCGCGATCCGGTCGGCGTCCGGCACGACCTCGTGCAGCTCGAGCGCTCGTTCGTAGAGCCGCAGCGCCTCGCTGAAGCCGTACCGCTGCAACCGGGCGGCGGCGACCGACCAGCGCAGTGCCTCGGCGTTGTCCCGAGCCGCGTACCAGTGTCGGGCCAGTTCGACCGCGCGGACCGATTCCGGCAGCGTCGGCCCGACACTCATTCCCTCCAACGACGGCGCGTACGCCCGATGCATCCGAGTCCGTTCGCCGGGCAACAGATCGTCGTCCAGCACTTCTCGCATCAGTGCATGCCGAAAGGCGTACCCACTGCTGTCAGGGATCAGCAGGTTGGCTTCGACCGCTTCCCGCAGCGTCGATTCCAGCTCGCCGGCGGGCAGCTCAGCCACGGCGGCTATCAGATCATGCTCGACCCGGTTGCCGCCGATCGCCAACAGTCGCAGCAGCCGCTGGCATTCCTCGCCGACCCGGGACACCCGCAGCAGCAGCGTGTCCCGGAGAGTTTCCGGCAGATCGGAGCCGACGCTGCTGCTGGCCCGGGCCAATTCGACCGCAAAGTAGGGGATCCCGCCGCTGGCTCGGACCACCCTCTTGATCAAGGACCGTTGCTCGTCGGCAACGCCGAGGGCCGCCGATCCGCTGGTGATCAATTGCTCGACCTCGGCGGCGCCCAACGGTCCGACCTCGACGCGGGTCACCACCGGCAGCCGGCCGAGCTCGGCCAGGAACGGCCGCAGCGGATGTCGCCGGGTCAGTTCGTCGGTCCGATAGGTCAAGATCAACATCACCGGCACCGGTCCGATGGCCCGGAGCAGGAACTCGATCAGATGGCGGCTCGAGTCGTCGGCCCAGTGCAGGTCCTCAATGACGATCAACAGCGGCGCACGCCGCGCCGCCTCTTCGATCAGACCGGCGATCGTCTCGAACAGGCGCAGCCGGGTCTGCGCACCACCGGCATCGACGGGTTCCTGCGGATCGCCGAATTCGGGGATCAACCAGCACAGCTCGGCGGCTCCGGCGCCGGCCCACTCCAACAGTGTGGCCTCGGTGAAGCGGTGCGCAAGATCGTGGAGGAGACCGACCACCGGCGCGTACGGGAGTCCCTCGCCGCCGAGCGGTACGCATTCGCCACGGGCGATCGTCAGGCCGGCGACGTCGCGGTCGGCGATCGCGGCTGCGGCGTTGACCAGGCTGGTCTTGCCGACCCCGGCCTCGCCGCCGACCAGCGCACAGCCGAAGCCGCCGTCGAAGGCAGCATCGCGGATGCCGTGCAGTCGTTCCAACTCGGGCATGCGACCGACGATCGACGTCGCATCCGACAGACCGGACGCACGGTCTGCGAATGCGACGTGATCGTCGTCGCCACGGCCGACCGGCGGATGGCCGGCCGCATCTGACACCACGACGTGTCGGGCACTCATGGACGTCATGGTGTCATGCCTTGTGGGTGGTGGCCCCTGTCTCGTCATGGCTGGTCTCACGACTCACGCCCTGCTGCGGGCCCGCATCGATCGTCGTACCGGGCCTCGTCGCGCTCCGGCCACCGAACCGACGCACCAACAGCGTCCACCAGCTGGGCCGACCGTGGACGGCGTGCTCCAGACTGTCGATCTCGCGCTGATGAGCACGCTGCTGCCGACGCAACTTCTTCGCCTCGTTTGCCAGCCGGTCCTCCGCCGCGCGGTCGCGCAGCTCCTGGGCTTCCTGCTTGACCACCGTTGTGTAGTAGATGTCGTTGATCATGTCGCCTCCTCCGGCTTCGGACCTGTTCGATCCGATGACACAATCCTCGTCCTGAGGCACGGGCGCCGACATCGGGCAACTGCCGTATCTTCTCCGCGCGATACCCGCCGGTAACGACTCAGACCGCGACTGAGGCGATGCCTAAGGTGCCTTAGAGCCACCTCATCGGGTCGCTGATCGCCTTAGCCTGGATCCAGGCTTAGGAGCGGGTTTCGTTTCTGGTCCGTCCGGTCGAACCGCCGGCGACGGATAAGGCAGCATGGCCGTCATGGTGACCGAAGACGACAGTCAGCGGCTCGCCGACCGGGTGGCCGAGCTGACCGGGACTCCTCTGGCGTCGATCCGTCCGCTCGGTGGTGCCGGGTTCGGGCGGGCCTATCGGGCGACGGCGGACGACGGCAGTGAGCTGTTCGTCAAGGCTACCGAGCCGCTGCCGGGTGCCTTCGATCATGAAGCGTACGGTTTGCGTCGACTCGGAGCCGTTGCCGGCGGAGCCAGGACCGCAGCGGTCGTTGCCGCCGACGACGGACTCCTGATCCTGGAATGGGTCGACCAGGCACCGGCCGGCCATGCCGCAGCGGCGGACTTCGGGCGCCGGCTGGCCGTCACCCACGCCGCGGCCGCCACTGGATTCGGTCGCGACACCGACAGCGTGATCGCCTCCGAGCCGCTGCCCGCCGGCAACGGGTACGACAACTGGCCGGACTTCTATGCAGCGGCCCGACTCACGCCGTTCCTGGAGCGTGCCGTCGCGCGCGGTCGTCTCGACGATCGCGACCGGCGATCGCTGCAGCAGGTGATCGACAAGCTGCCGAGCCTGGCCGGCGCGGCGGAGCCGCCGGCCCTGCTGCACGGCGACCTGTGGTCGGGCAATGTGCTGTGGACCACCGACGAGGCGGTGTTGATCGACCCGGCCTGTTACGGCGGTCATCGGGAGACCGACCTGGCGATGCTTCCCCTCTTCGGACTCCCCCAACTCGACGTGGTGCTGGCCTCCTATCAGCAGCAGGCACCATTGGCCGACGGTTGGCAGCAGCGGATCGCCGTGCACCAACTGTTCCCGCTGCTGGTCCACGCGGTGATCTTCGGCGGCTCCTACGGCGCCGCTGTCGGCGATACTGCACGGGCCTGTCTGCGGTCGAGCTGACCTGAAGGCCCCTGAGCTTGGCGAAGGGCATCCGCCCGGAGCTTCGGACCCAGGTCAACCGAGCAGCAGCACACCACAGGCGATGATCACAAGGCCGTTGACTGTTGAGCCGGCGATCGAGACGGCGCGGCGGCGCCCCGCCAGCAACCAGGGGAGCTGATGCCAGCGGCGGACCACCAGGGCCGCTGTCCCGGCGATGATCATGATCGGCAGCAACCAGAGCAGCGGCGGAATCACCGACCAGGTCAACAACAGTTTGGCGATCACCATGGTCAGGGCTATCTCGCCGGCGGCGACCAGCCAGCCCAGTCTGCTCTGCCGGCCGGTGCCGGTAGCAGCCTGCCAGCATCGGTAGCCCAATGCGGCAAGGACCAACAGCCCCAGGATCAGGTCGATGATCATGACGATTCCTCCAGCAGTCCGACCGCGAGATCATCGACCGACGTCGCCGTGTTGTTGAGTACGACGACCGCCCGGCCCGCGTCACGATCGAACCCGACGAAGCTGGTGAAGCCGCCGGTCCCTCCGTTGTGCCAGGTGATCGTTCCGCCGCCGACGGTCGTGGTGGTCATCCAGGCGTAGCCGATCCGTTGTTTCCCCGCTGGTGCGATCGGGCGAAGCGCGTCGGCGCCAGGAGCACTGCCGTCGGCCTGGGCGCGGATGTAGGTGATCATGTCCGGCAGCGTGGAGCGCAACCCGCCGGCACCGCTGTAGGCACCCATCACCCAGTTGGCCGACGGACGCCCCGAAGCGGTGTAGCCGATGTGCGGATCATCGGCCGTACCCGGGCGGGTCGACCCCAGATGCAATGGGCCGGTGATCCGCTGCGACACCAGGCTCTGATAGTCGGTGTCAGCGGCAGCGGCCAGCGCTGCGCCAAGCAGCGACATGCCGAAATTCGAGTACAGGTAGCGTTTCTCCCCGACCGACGCCCTCCGTGCCTCCTCGATCAAGGTCGCAGGATCTTGGGGGTAGGGGTCATCGGCCCGCAGCGCGCTGATCACGGTGCGCAGGGTGTTCAGCACACCTGTGGGCAGCCGCGGAAGTCCGCTGGACTGGGTGGCGAGCTGCCGCAGGGTGATGTCGCCGACCGGACCGTCGCCGACGTCGAGCAGCTCGGACAGCCGGGTGTCGTGACGTACCTCGCCGCGCTCGAGCGCGATCGCGAACAGCGATCCGGTGAAGGTCTTGGTGACCGACCCGATCTCGTAGCTGTCGTCTTCGTCCGCACCGAAGCGGGCAGTCCGGACCTGATCGTGGTCGATCACGGCGACGCTGAGACGATCATGCGGTCCGGGTCCGAGCCGCTGTCGGACCTGATCGATCAGTCCTCGGTCTCCGGCGACCTGGGTCGACAGTTTCGGCGGACGAGGCATCGTCAGCACGCCAGAGCCGATGATCAGTGCCGCGACGACGATCATGATCACTGTGCGAGTCGGCGGTCTTCTCATGTCATCCTCCTGGTCGCGCTGATGATCGCCAACAACGGCACCACCCGCGGAGCCGGCACGACATAGGTGCCGCGACCGGCGGTGGTCAACCAGCCGTGCGACGACAGCTGCCCGAGATGGTGGTAGAGCTGTCCGGTGCTGCCCATCCCGTCCATGGCGGACAGTTCGGCGACCGTGTGTGCTCCACCGAGCACGGCCTGCACCAGCGCCAGCCGGGTCGCGTGTCCGAGGGCAGCGAGATCTGCGGCGAACTCGGCCCAGTCCAGCGACATCAGCTGATCGGTGGTGGCCCCGATCTGCCAGTCGACCGGTCCGTCGGCGAGGGTCACCGAGCCGGCGAACGTGACCCCGCCGTTGCCACCGATCCGGCTCCGCAGGCCGTCCAGCACCCAGAACACGTCCGCATCCCGGCCTGCCCTGCCCACAGTCGAATCGCCCACAGTCGAATCGCCCACGGCCGAGTCGCCCACGGTCGAATCGCCCGGGGCCGAGCGCTCCGACAGTGCCGGTCGCCGAACGGCCTCGAGTTCGGTCAGCCGGGCTTCGATCGCGCTCAACCGATCGGCAAGCTCTCCTTCATCCATATATCCATAATTACGGAATTTCCGGAAAACGCAACTCCGGTTCTCCGGGAATAGACCCCGGTCCACCCCGGTTAGAGTAGATGCAAACGCATGAACCCGCCGGAGCGGGAAGTCGAAGGAGAGACGATGCAGTTCGGAATCATGTCGGTCAGCGACATCACGCGGGACCCGGTCTCGGGGATCACACCGAGCGAGGCGGAGCGGATCGACGCCGTCGTCAAGATCGCCCAGAAGACCGAGGAGGTCGGGATGGACGTGTTCGCCATCGGCGAGCACCACAACCCGCCCTTCTTTTCGTCGTCGCCGACCACGTTGCTGGCCAGCATCGCTGCGCTGACCAAGCGGCTGATCGTTTCCACCTCGACGACGTTGATCACCACCAACGATCCGGTTCGCATCGCCGAGGAGTACGCGATGCTGCAGCACCTGGCCAAGGGCCGGATGGACCTGATGCTCGGGCGCGGTAACACAGCGCCGGTCTACCCCTGGTTCGGCGCCGACATCCGACAGGGTCTGCCGCTGGCGTTGGAGAACTACAACCTGCTGCATCGGCTGTGGCGCGAGGATGTCGTGGATTGGGAGGGACAGTTCCGGACGGCTCTGCAGGGCTTCACCTCCACCCCTCGGCCGCTGGACGACGTACCTCCGTTCGTCTGGCACGGCTCGATCCGGACCCCGGAGATCGCCGAACAGGCCGCGTTCTACGGCAACGGCTTCTTCGCCAACCACATCTTCTGGCCGACCTCGCATTCGCTGCGCTTGATCAACTTCTACCGGCAGCGGTTCGAGCACTACGGTCATGGGACGCAGAAGCAAGCGGTCGTCGGGTTGGGTGGTCAGGGTTACATCGCCAAGCGGTCGCAGGATGCCTACGCCGAGTTCCGGCCGTACTTCGATCAGGCGCCGGTCTACGGCAACGGACCCAGCCTGGAGGACTTCAGCCAGATGACTCCGATGGCCGTCGGCAGCCCGCAGGAGTTCATCGAGAAGACGTTGACCTTCCACGACGCGTTCGGCGACTACCAGCGCCAGCTGTTCCTGATGGACCATGCCGGGTTGCCGCTGAAGACGGTGCTGAACCAGCTCGATCTGTTGGGTGAGGAAGTGATTCCGACGCTGCGCAAGGAGTTCGCGTCGCGGAAGGATCCGGAGTCGGCCGACGCCCCGACCCATGAGAGCCTGGTGCGTGCCAAGTACGGCGACGAGCCGGCCCGCCAGCCACGACCGAATGCCAACCGCGGCGACAACGTGACCGGTGATTCTCCCTACCAGGATAGCGAAAACGTTGCCGTCAGCTACCCCAGCCTCGTCTGAGGCGCCGGAGTCAGGGTCTGAGTCGATCATGGAACGAACCACCAGCAGGCTGGCCAACGATGCCTGGGAGTCGCTGCTCACCGCGCACGCGACGATGATGAAGAGATTCACCGCCCAGGACATCTGGCATCCGGTCACGATCCGGGAGTACGACGTCCTCTACACACTGTCCAAGTGCCCCGGACCGATCCGGCTGACCGAGCTCAACCGCAACGTCCTGCTCAGCCAGCCGGCGCTGTCCCGGATGGTCGACCGGCTGGTCGAGCGGGAGCTGGTGGCTCGGACCTCCGACCCCGACGACGGACGCGGCGTCCGGCTCTCGCTGACGCCGAGCGGACGGGACGCACAACGACGGGTCGGCGGCCAGCATGCGCTGGACGTCGCCCGGGCCGTCACGGATCGGTTGAACGAGGACGAACTGCGCCAGCTGGAGCGACTCTGCAACAAACTGGCCGGAACAGAGGACGTGACTGCCGATCCGAGCGACGACACGATCAACAACGAAGCGAACGAGAGCGAGGACGTGGCCGTATGAACAGCCCACTGAACGACAGCACACCGACCACCAACGGGGTCGCCGAGCAGACGGTCGGCTACCGGTTGGCCGTGGTCAGTGCCGGCACCAGCGATCCGTCCTCGACCAGGATGCTGGCCGACCGGATCGCCGATCGGGTCCGCGGCCTGGCCGCCGACCGGGACGAGAAGGTGCTGGTCAGTGTCATCGATCTGCGGGAGCTGGCCACCGAGATCTCCACCGCCCTGGTGTCTCAGCTGATCGGACCGAAACTCACCCGGGCGATCGAGGTGCTCGGTGCGGCCGACGGGATCGTGGCCAGCGCGCCGGTCTACAAGGCTGCGCCCAGCGGGCTGTTCAGTTCGTTCTTCCACGTGCTGGACAACGACCTGTTGATCGGCAAGCCAGTGGTGCTGGCGGCGACTGCCGGTACGGCCCGGCACGCCCTGGTGATCGATGATCAGATGCGGTCGCTGTTCGCCTACCTGCGGACCCTGACCGTACCGACCTCGGTCTTCGCAGCCAGCGAGGACTGGAACTCCGGCGACCTCGGCACTCGGATCGATCGGGCTGCCTTCGAGCTGCTGCTGTTGATCGAGAGCGGTTTTTCGCACAAGATCAAGAGCGACTCCTGGCAGCACTACCAACACGAGTACGGCAGTGCCGGCGGCACCGAGCTCGACATCGATCTCGGCACCGACCTGATGCAGCTGGCCACCGGCGGTTCGGCAGCCCGACCGCGGCGCTGACTCGACACCGCGCTGCGGCTGTCGAAGGACTCGCCGACCGGAGCGACCCACGCCGGTCACGCGACAGTCCTTCGACAGGCTCGGAGCGGCCGATCGGACGAGCTCATCGGCGCACCGGGACATTCCAGCAGGAACGCCCGCGCCTTGGGCGCGACCACAATGGCGACCGGTTCGGACTGTGCCGGCCCCAGCAACCCGTCAGGTCGAACCGGGCGCGGATCCGATCGCCATGCCCACTGCTCCCCCGACCACGGGACGAGTGATGATCGCCCGGTCAAGCGTCGGCCGCGACGTCGTTGGTGCCGTTCGTGATCACGCCACAGTTCAGTTCTTTGCGGCGCGGGCGTCGGCTGCGGACGGCCCGAAGTCGAGTCGCATCACGATCCGACGCTTTGACGGCTGGTGAACCTCCTGCAGCCCGGCTGCGCCGAACGTCGCCGGAGTGCCGACCCGCCGCTCGTAGCTCAACGCACCGTGGGTGATCGGGTACGCCTCAACTGCAGCGGCCCCGTTTTCGCGCGCGAAGTCGACAGCTGCGATCGCCATCCGTGTACTGATACCGCGCCCGCGATAGCCGGCTCGGGTGTACAGGCAGGTGATAGCCCACACCGACGGATCGGTCTTGTCCTCGTTACGGCCGTCCCACGGGACGCGATAAACGCGAAGCATTCCCGGATAGTTGGGTCGTGGTTCGACGGCGACCCACGCGACCGGTTCTTCGTCGAGGTATCCGACCAGACCACTGGTGCTCCGCCCGTCGGGATGGCCGCAGCCGGTCTGTCTCAGATGTCTCTCCCGCAGCCCTTCTCCGCCGATGGCCCCGAGCGACTCCTTCTTTTCCAACTTGAACCATTGGCAGCGGCACCTCGACGCCGTTTCGCTGCCGTAGATCGTGTCCAGATCCACGGCGGCTGCGTGGTTCGCCGGGACGATCCGCAGATTGTTGACTTCGTTGTCATTGCTGTCGGCCATGATCAAATTCCGGCCGACGCTGACACCTGGCCGGCGGCGATTCGGTCGAGATCACGCACGGCGTAGCGCTGGTGTTCCCATTCCTCTTCCAAGATCGTGTGCAGACAGGACAACACCGTCTCGTTGTATTCGGGCGCATTCGGATTCGATACTTGACCCGCCAGGTCTTCCACGGTCACAGTCGAGAGGAATTCGGTCACCATCGCGACCCGTCCGACGCGCGCGTCGAGCACTTCAGCGTAGGTCGGAATCCCGGCGACAAAGACCGAGTGATCAGCCCAGTCGGGCAAGTTGGCCCCGAGCGCGAGCGCATGGAACGGCTGTTCCTTCCCCAGAACCGACCTGCCGAGCCACATGTCGGTGGCCAGCACCAGGTGACGCAGGGTCTCGGCGAAGGACCACTCATCGGCGATCGAGAGGTCGGCCGTCCCATCCGGCATGGTCTCCACCCGACGGAGAACCGCATCCCACGCGGCTTGGACTGCTGTCCAGGCTGCGCGGACACCGTCGGGGTCAGCGGCGCGACGTTGGGACCGACCAGGGAAGCGTCGGTCCAGCTCCGCGTCGACGAGGGGAACGACGTCGACGTCGTTGACCATCAGCGTGCCCTCGTAGAGCCACGGCGCGTCGATCTCGGATCGGTCGACGTCAACGGCTCGCAACACCATGCCCGACATGTTGCTGGCGCGGAATCGTGCGCCCCGAAGGTCGACACGGTGAAACCGAGCGTTGCTCAGTTTGGTGTCGGTGAACGTGGCGTCCTGCAGATCGTCGTCAGCATCGAATTCGGACATGCGCCGTCCTCTCGCCGTCTCGTGCTGAATCGGATCCGGCCCTACCGGTTCAACGCGGCCTCTGAAAGACTGTTTCGGATCTTCAAACAGTGACAGTAGCGGAGCGATCAAGAAGTTGTCCACCAATCAGCAAGTCCCCGATTACGGGCTCGACGACGTACACGTCGTCACGTCCAGCCAAGAGCTCAAGGCGATGTTCGACCCCTTTCGCAGCATCCTGTTACAGCTACTCCTGGACAGAGCAGCAACCATCCACGAGCTTGCAGTCGCGACCCGGCGCCCCAAGGGCACCGTCGCCTATCACGTCCGCGTACTGACCGCGGCCGGAATGGTGAAGGTGGTCCGAACACGCAGAATCCGCGGCCAACAGGAACGCTTCTACGGCCGGACCGCCCGACTCTTCAGCGTCGGCGAGATCAACCCCGAACAGGTCTCCCTGATCCCCAACGCGATGCCCCAGTGGGCTGCCGACACCACACTCGCCCACGAAGCCGACCAGCTCCGAGCGATCCGCCGGTACGCCTGGATCAGCGAAGAACACGCCAACGCATTCTGGGACCGCGTGCTGCTGCTGGTCCGCGAGTTCTCCGAGCTTCCCAGCGTCGACAATGGCGAAGCGCACGCCTTCATGGCTGCCATCTATCCCACTACTCAGGCCCCGCGTCTCCCGGACCCCGAGGAGTAACCTGCCGGCGGCTGCGCCGGTAGCCCTCAACCACGGGGCTGGCGGAGGTCAGGACGACGGAAGACGCAACCCACGCGGCCGGTCAGTGATCGCTACGACGGGAGCGTTGCGTCGTAGGACCTCCGCTGACGATGCGGCGATCTTCGGCAGATCTCGAAGCGTCGGGCCCGCCGAGCGCGACGGTTGAGCAGCCTGCTTGGCGATCGACACCGCAGATCGCTCGAAGCTCTTCACCTCGACCCTGACGTCGAGGACCCGGCTCGGGTCTCGCCCGGATGCTCCGACAATGTGCAGCCCTGCAGCGGCCGTCACCGAGTCCGTACCGGGCACACGATCAGCGTCGCGGCTGATGTGATCCAGTGGGTGCCACACGAAATAGCGGGGATAGCCCGCTCCGGCCGTAGGTCATCGGGCCCGGGAGGTGGCCGTACATCGGCTGACTGCGTGGGTCTCAGCGGCCACAGCACCGGGCGGGGACGTGGCATCAACGGGGCGTTACGGGCAATCATCCTGTCCTCAGCAGGATGGGTCCTCTGTCGACTGGGGACAACGTCGTCAGCGTGCGTACTGGGCGCCGCGCAGTAGCCGAGAGCTCACGGGACACGCCCTCGTCGTCGGAGGTCGGGCGATCATGGCCCTCGTGGGGATAGCCACGGACGTTGACTTCCAGCCGGTCAACTTCTTTGCTGGATCGTGATCAAGATCGACAAGTTCGGCTGAAGCATCCATCGGCATCGTCGACAGCCGTCGCGAGGACTGATTCCGCCTGCTTAGACTCGGACTCATCCCTCCTTGCACACCCATTGATGCCGACACCGAAACAGGAAGCACGCAGATGCCAACAAGGAATGGAACCGGGTCGGGCCCAACCAACGATCTCGGCAGCCTGTTACGTGCTCGTCGCGAACTGGTTCGTCCGGAGGATGTCGGTCTGCCGAGGGGCGAGCGCCGCAGAACACCGGGGCTGCGACGCCACGAGGTCGCGAGCTTGGCGGGGATCAGCGTCGAGTACCTGACACGGCTTGAGCAGGGACACGACCGGCACCCCAGCATCCAGGTCGTCGGGGCGATCGCCGACGCGCTGAAAATGGGCCCGCACGACAAGTTGCATCTCCATGATCTGGTAGCGAAGAGCCACGGAAGGGATCTTGCCTGCAGCGTCGGATGCCCTGTTCACCAGGTCGTTCCGGCCACTCTGCGCGACCTATTGGGCCGGCTCGACCCGGCGCCGGCCGTCGTCGTCGCACCGGGAACCGAGTTGTGTGCGTGGAACGATTCGTTCGCTGCATTGATGCGACCGTTCGGGCTGCTGTCCTCCGAGCCACGTCCGTCCATGATCCGTTTCGCGTTCACCGACCCGCGCGCGAAGCAAGTCGTCGCCGACTGGGGTGCGATGGCCGATGCCCTCGTGACCTGGTTGCATACCAACGCCAACCCGGGGACCGAGGCGATCGTGGACGAACTCTCTGCTCTGGCGGGATCGGAATTCGCCGACCGCTGGAGCCGCCGTCCGCTGGGCCGACTCGATCTTGGCCTCGGCTCCGTCGTCAGCCCCGACGTCGGTCGTCTGGAACTGCAGGCAGAGACACTGGCAGCACGCGACGGGTTCTCGTTGGTCGTCCACCTGCCGGTCGGCTCAGTCACCGAGGCCGCTCTGGCACGCCTGTCCAGGCCCTCCGGTTCGCCCCGTTCGTCACGCGAGACATCCGGTGTGCAGCGTGACCGTCGGAGCCCGTTGACATCAACTGCGGTTGAGGTCGTTGGATCGAACACATGATCATCACCGACAGGGAAGCGGTGACCTGTAACGCTCGAGAGCGGGCTGCGATCGAGACGGTCGATCTCGGCGAGCTGCGCTACACCGAAGCCGTGACGATGATGGACCACTGGGTTGCGCGGCGTCGATCGGAGTCGGTCGGAGATCGGCTGTTCCTGCTCTCACATCCACCGGTGATCACCTTCGGCCGCAACACCCGCACCGACGAACTGCCGGACGATGCGCTCGGCATCGACCTGGTCCCCGCCGACAGGGGCGGCTACGCGACGTATCACGGTCCGGGCCAACTCGTCGGATATCTCGTTATCGACCTCGACGGCGCCGGTCCGGCACGTCTGATCAGATGGTTGGAGGAGACCGTGATCGGTGCCCTGGAGGACCTCGGATTCTGCGCCTATCGGCGCGACACCCCACCCGGAGCTGCCAGCCTGGTCGGTGTCTGGGCAGGCGAGGACCACAAGCTGGTCTCGATCGGGATGCGGATCCGAGACGGCATCACCAGTCACGGCTTCGCGATCAACGTCGACCCCGACCTGACGGTGTTCACCCGCTTCACCGCGTGTCGTCTCCCCGGAGTGGAGATGACCTCGCTCGCACGCCTGGCCGCCGAACATGGCGCTCCGATTCCGACCGTGGAGGCGGTGCGCGCTGCACTCGCGTCGCGCTTCGCCGCTGGTCATCCGGCAGGACCGTCGAAGAATGCTGCTTCCGCGGATCAGCCGTCCTCCGATGAAGATCAAGAACGATGAACCCGTTGCGTCGCCCGGCTCTGATCGTCATCGACGTACAGCGCGGCTTCGATGACGCCTCGTGGGGTCCTCGCGACAACCCGGACTGCGAGGCCAACATCGCGACGCTCCTCGGCGTCTGGCGGCGACGCTCCTGGCCGGTCGTGTTCGTCCGCCACGACTCCGCCGATCCGCGATCCCCGCTCGCGAGCGGCAGCCGGGGCAACGACTTCAAGGAGATGATCACCGGTGAACCGGATCTCCTGGTCAGCAAGAGGGTGAACTCGAGCTTCCACGGGTCCCCCGACCTGGATCGCTGGCTCAGCGCGGAGGACATCACTGAAGTCGTCATCTGCGGGATCACGACGAACCACTGCTGCGAGACCACCGCCCGCGTCGCGGGCAACCTCGGCTATGACACGTACTTCGTCGTCGACGCGACGCACACCTTCGATCGTCAGGCGCTCGACGGTTCCATGATCCCGGCCGCGACTGTATCGGCGATGACCGCAGCGAACTTGCACGGCGAGTTCGCCACGGTGATCACCTTCACCGAGCTCGCGACTGATCTTCGATCGCTTCCCGATGCCCGCCGAGAGAGCAGCTGAGCCGTTCGGCCGAGGATTGCTGCGCGGGTCATCATCCGACTTACAACACTAGGCAAGCTCGAGCGACACCGTGCCGAAGGAGTGTTTGGGCAGTTCCAGGGTGAGCTTGCCGTCGGCCAGGGTGGCCTCATGCTGCACCGGGCTGACCGCGGTCGCCTCCGGGGTGTTGTGCGCCTGTGGCCGATCGGCTGACAGCAGCCGAGCGGTTGCGTTCCGCACCGGACGGCCGCGCAGGTCGATCGACAGCGTCAGATCCTCGGTGGCCGACAGGTTGCTGGCCGACAGCAGCGCCCGGTCACCGGTCGTGCTGGCGGTCAGCGAGACGGGCTGTAGTTGATCATCGTCGATCTCAACCGGGTCCGGCGTCGAGATCAGGTGGGCCGGCAGCCGGAGCGCGTCCTGGTGGCCCTTGTTCATCTCGAACACGTGGTAGGTCGGAGTGAGGACCAACGCACCGGCGTCGTCGGTCAGGATCATCGCCTGCAACACGTTCACGGTTTGGGCGATGTTGGCCATCACCAGCCGCTCGGCGTGGGCGTGGAAGATGTCGAAATGCCGTCCGGCGACGAGCGCATCCCGCAGCGTGTTCTGCTGATAGAGGAAACCGGGGTTGGTGCCGGGCTCGACCTCCCACCAGGTCCCCCACTCGTCGCAGATCAGCCCGAGGGTCCGGTCCGGATCGTAGACGTCCATCAGGGCGCTGTGACCGCGGATCACCGCATCGATCCCGTTCGCCTTGATCATGGTGCGGTAGAAATGATCATCACCGAACTCGGTCGCCGAGCCGCGTCGGATGCCTTCGCCGCCGTGGGTGTAGTAGTGGAACGAGACGCCCTGGAAGATCTTCCGTGGCTTGACCCGGCCGCAGTTCATCTGGCTGACTGCCTTCAGCAGCGCCTCGGTCCAGACCAGGTCGCCGTCGGAGGCACCGGCCGCGATCCGGTACAGCTCGTTGTCACCGTGATCACGCAGGTAGGTCGCATAGCGGCGGGCCTCGTCGGCATAGGCCTCGGCCCGCATCTGGCCACCACAGCCCCACGCCTCGTTGCCGATCCCGAAGTACGGCACCCGCCACGGCTTGTCCCGGCCGTTGGCCTTCCGGAGGCTGACCATCGGGGAGGCGCCGTCCCGGGTCAGGTATTCGACCCACTCGCTCATCTCCCGTACGGTGCCGGATCCGACGTTGCCGTTGATGTACGGATCGGCGTCCAGCAGCTCACACAGCGCCATGAATTCGTGCGTGCCGAACTGGTTGTTCTCCTCGACGTTGCCCCAGTGGGTATTGACCATCGACGGCCGCTGGTCGCGAGGTCCGATGCCATCCATCCAGTGATACTCGTCGGCGAAGCAGCCGCCGGGCCAACGCAGATTGGGGATGTTCAGCGCCCGGAGTGCGTCGACGACATCGGTCCGGATCCCTCCGGTGTTCGGCAGCTCGGAGTCCTCGCCGACCCAGAAGCCGCCGTAGATGCAGCGGCCGAGATGCTCGGCGAAGTGTCCGTACAGGTGCTTGCTGATCTTGGGCCCGGTGACGTCGAGGTCGATCACGGCTGCAGCGGTGCTCATCGATGAATACCTTTTCCGGTGTGATGGGGTGGTGAGTGAACGCTACCGGTACGGTGAGTAGCGTTAGCGCCTAATCGATTCGGCTCGTCCGCGAGGAGCTCGCCCGGTGAACACCTCACCCGCCACGACATCGACGCCCCGGGTCGGGTCGCCGCTGCCGTACAACGCTCTGATCTGGCTGGCCGTGGCCGCCTTCTCCACCGGGATCGACGGCTACGTGCTGGCCGGTCTGCTGCCCAAGATCGCCGGCGAGCTGAGCGTCACCGAGGCACTGGCCGGCCAGCTGGTCTCGGTGTTCGCGCTGACCTCGGCGCTGGCCGCTCCCCTGCTCGGGACGGCCACCAGCTCCTGGGAACGGCGCCGGACGATCGCGTTGGCGCTGGCGGTCTTCGTGCTCGGCAACCTGGTGGTTGCGCTGGCGCCGATCTACCCGGTCGCGCTGGCCGGCCGGGTGATCGCTGCTCTGGGCGGCTGCCTGCTGAACGCCGCGATCACCGGCCACGTGATCCATCTGGCCCCGCCGGAGCATCGCGGCAAGGCTCTGTCCTTCGTGCTCGGGGGCTGGATGACCGCGACCGCGCTCGGCGTACCGGTCGGGCTGGTGCTCGGCCAGACCAGCTGGCGGTTCCCGCTGGTCATGGTCTCGGTGGTCGGCACTGTCGCGCTGATCGGGATCCTGATCAAGCTGCCGAAGCTGCGGCTACCGCCGACCACCCTGGCCGAGCGACTGCTCCCGCTGAAGCAGCCGCGACTGGTCGCCGGCCTGCTGGTCACCACCGGCATCCTGTGCGCCAGCTACACCTGCTTCACCTACGCCGTGTTGATCTTGAGTCCGACCCACCCGGCCGGTTGGATGATGATCCTGATCATGTTCGGCTACGGCCTGGCGAGCATGCTCGGCAACGCCTTCACCGGCCGACTGGCCGACCGGTTCACCCCGCTTCGGGTGCTGACGGTGATCTTGATCGGCCTGTTCGCCAATGCCCTGCTGGGTGCGGTCGCGTTCGCAGCGGCCGCACCGGCGGTGATCGCCGTTCTGGGACTGGCCTGGTTCTTCCTGGCCGGCATCGGCAACGGTGGCGCAGCGGTGCCGCAGCAGGCCCGGCTGGCCTCGATGGCACCGCAGTCGGCGGCGATCGTGATGGCCCTGAACGCCAGTGCGATTTCGCTCGGCTCAGCGCTCGGCGGTGGGCTCGGCGGCCTGACCTTGACCGCCGGTGCCCCGGCACCCAGCCTGCTGTGGGTTGCCGCCGGTGTTCTCGCCCTGACCTTGATCCTGCACGGAGTGGTCGCCGGACTGACCGCGCGACACGCTCGCCAGGTCGCCGCCGACCCGGCCTGACAATGACGACCGGGCCGCGACCGCACAGGTGACGATCAGGATGCCAACGACTCCTGCAGATCGTCCAGGATGCGACCGGCGGCGATCACACCGATGCCGGTCATCCAGACCTCGTCCTGGACCCGGAAGGCCCGCTCGGCTTTCACACCCTTCAAGGTCTTCCACAGCGGCGAGCCGAGTGCCGACTGCTCGGCCTCGACATTCTCCTGGCCGTAGGTGGCGACGTAGATCGTCTTGCCGTCGGCGTGTTGCAACTCCTCCTCGCTGATCTCGGTGAAGCGCCGATCCTCGGCTCCGTTGAGTTGCTGGAACTGCGGACGCGAGATCCGGGCGTCGGCGAGCACCTGACCGGCAAAGCTGTCCGGACCGTAGATCCGGATCCCGGCCTTGATGAAGCGCACCAGGGAGACATCGGCGGTCGGCCCGTCGACCTGTTGGCCGACCTTCTCGGCCCGATCGGTGAGCTCGGTGAGCAACGTCTTCGCGCGATCACCCTGACGCAGCGCCTTCCCGTCGAGCAGGACATTCTGCTTCCAGGTGCTGCCGACCGACTCGGTGAACACCGTCGGCGCGATCTTGGACAACTCGTCGTACTTGTCCGGGGTGCGGAACTTCGATCCCAGGATCAGGTCCGGCTTGAGCGCCGCGATCTTCTCCAACGCCGGTTCGGCGATGCTGCCGACCGTCGGCACGTCGTGAACCGTCGGACCGAGGTACTGGGGCTGTTCACCGGTTCCGACCGCGATCGCACCGACCAGCTTGTCCTGCAGACCGAGTGCGCAGACGGTGTCCAGCTTGTCGCTGTCCAGCACCACGATCCGCTGTGGGTCCGCCGGCACCTCGGTCTGCCCCATCGCATGCTTGATCGTCCGCGAACCGGACGGCTTCGCGGCGCGACCGCAGACCTCGTCACCCGGCGCCTTCTTCGGCCCGACGGCGGTCAACGCCGCGGAGTCCGACGTTGCGCCGGAGCCGGCTCCTGCCCCTCCCGAACAGCCGGCCAACGCCAGCAGGGTGAAGACGACGGCCACGATCACGGGCCGGGAACGAGACGGCATCGAGAACAACCCTCCACTAGAAGTTAGGTGCACCTAACCCTAGCGAGCCGGCGCGGCAATACCGACCCCGGCCCGATCCCTGGGACCGGCGGCTCGAACCGGATGTTCCGCGCTGGCTGTTTCGAGGCCGGTCTAATGTGCGAGCGTCGCCGGCCGGGCGGTCCTACCGTCACAGACCATGAGGACTCAGCCCGAACCGTACTGGACCTCCGGCTTGCATCGTGCGCTGCAACAACAGCCGGACGGGATCGCCACCATCCAGGGGGACCGGCAGCGCACCTTCGCCGAGCAGGCCGATCGGGTGGCCCGGCTCGCCGGTGGGTTGCGCGGGCTCGGCGTCGGTGATGGCGTTCGGGTCGGCCTGCTCGCCCTCAATTCAGACCGTACTGTCGAAACGATCCTCGCGATCCCGTGGGCGGACGGAGTGTTCAACCTGATCGACACCATGCGCGCACCGTTCGAGATCGCGCCGATGCTGGCCGAATCCGATACCGAAATCCTCTTCGTCGACGACGCCTTCGCAGCTGTGGTGCCCGAGGTCCGACGGGGGTGGCCTCGGCTCCGCGCCGTGATCCACCTCGGCGACGAACCGACACCGGACGGGATGATCGACTACGAGGCACTGATCGCCGGCAGCTCCCCGGCGGAGGACGCGAACCGGGGCGGCGACGCGCTCGCGGGACTGGTGCACACCGGAGGGACGACGAGCGCACCGAAGACCGTGATGCACACCCACCGCGCGATGCTCACCATGATCATGACGATGGGGCTGACGAATCCCGACTTCATCCGGCCCGGTACCCGCCAGCTGCAACTGACGCCGATCTCGCATGTCTCCGGCGTGGGCTCGGTGCTGATGCAGTCCCAGTTCGGCAACACTCTGGTACCGTTCCCGCGATTCGACCCGGCGGTGGTCCTGGAGGCGATCGAGAAGCACCGGATCACGGCGGTATTCATCGTGCCGCCGATGCTGCAGCGGGTCGTCGACCACCCCGACATCGAACGGAGTGAGCTCAGCAGCGTCCGCAACATCATGTACGGCGCCTCCCCGATCACCGAGCAACTCCTGCAGCGAGCCTCGGCGCGCTTCCCGCAGGCAGGTTTTGCCCAGCTCTACGGGCTGTCGGAGTCACTGTCCTTCACGATGTCCACGCCGGAGGACCACCGTCGGCCGGGGCCGCAGCGCCGCTCCGGCGGTCGGGCGATGCTGCACACCGAGCTGCGGGTCGTCGATGCCGACGACAACGATCTGCCGACCGGCACGGCCGGGGAGATCCTGCTCCGCGGCCCCGGGCTGATGCGCGGCTACTGGGACGCCCCTGACGCCACCGCCGACGCACTTCGCGGTGGCTGGATGCACACCGGCGACGTCGGCTACCTCGACGAACACGGTTACCTCTACATCGTCGACCGACTCAAGGATGTCGTCATCGTCGACGGCGACAACGTGCACTCTCCCGAGGTGGAGAACGTCCTGGCCTCCCACCCTGACGTGGCGGCCTGTGCCGTGATCGGCGTCCCCGACGACACCACCGGCGAGCGCGTTCATGCCGTGGTGGTGGCCCGGGCGGGAAGCGAACCGGATACCGCGCAGTTGCACAAACATTGCGGCGCGTTGTTGCCGGATTTCAAGGTCCCGCAGAGCTGGGAGCTCGCGGCGGCGCTTCCGCTGTCGCCCACCGGGAAGGTGCTCAAACGCGAACTGCGGGCACGGTACTGGACGGGGCTGGACCGTCAGGTGAACTGACCTGTCGTCACAACCAGCGGTCGGCCTCGGCGTACCATCCGAGCCCGAGCATGCCCCAGCCGATCAATGCCTGCAGCCACCGGTCCTCGGTTTCGCTGAGCGGCCGACGATCGGTATAACTGTCGATCAGCAGTCGCTGCCGCTGCGGTGTGATCGGTTGCCAGTCGTGATACCAGGTGCCGAGCAGGCAGACGGCGTGCGCCAGGTCGACGACGGCCGGATCGAGTCGGGCCTCCTCGAAGTCGAGTACGCCGCTGATCCTGGTGTCGTGCCAGAGCAGGTTGGCGCCGCGGAAGTCGGTATGCACCGGCTGTTCGGCCGGCAGGCCGGACCGGTCGGGCAGTTCGTCGATCCTGCGCCGCAACCGCTCCACCAGTTCCGGTGCGGTCTCCGCACGCCCTTCGGGCAGCACCCACAGCTCGCCGCGGCCGGCGACCGGCCATGCGTCAGTGAGCCGTTTCGCGTCCGGCCAGCAGGCCAGATCGTCGTGCAAGGCGGCCAGGGTCTGACCCGCGGCACGCACCTGAACATCGTCGCCGGCGTCCAACAGCGACCCGTCCAGGACCGGCTGGACACCGATCGATCTGTCGTCTCGTAGCAGTTGTCGTTCGCCGCCGAGCGAGGTCAGCGGCCGGGCCACCGGATGATCATGATCGGCGAGCCAGTCGACCATCGCGGCGCGAGCGTCGAGCCAGCCGTGCACCGCCGCGATCCGGCAGATCTTGATCATCAATCGCGACGGGGGTGTCGTCACCCAGACCATCAGATTCTGCGCGCTGATCACCAGCCGGTCGACCGAACGCACGCTGATCCGGTAGTCCCCGGCCAACAGATCGGCCGCCCAGTCGACCGCCGCCGCGGCATCCTCGAAGCCGAACCGCCGGCGCAGTTCGTTCTCCGGGTCGACACTCTCCCAGAGCATCTCCGGCGGCGGTGCGATCAGCATCGAAGTCCTCCAGGTATCGGCGTCGGCAGCACGGTAGCGTCCCGGCGTGCCGCTGGTGTGGACCGCGTGATCGGGCGAGAGCCGGATGCGACCGGACGGGCCGGCGGCCCCGATGGAGTGGCCGGTCGCGTCCGTGGTCTTCCTCGATCGGCGTACTGTCCTTGCCGAGTACGGCGTCCTGAGCGACGCGGCCACGGTGCGGACTCCGTCGGATGGTGATCGCCGATTGACCGACCCGCTGCGGCTGACGCGGTGGCTGGGTGAGCGTGGCATCGGACTCGGCTGAACCACAGCTCCGGGCCGGCGCGAGGGGCGTCAACGATCCACCGGGCACGGGCAGCACGACCATGCGTGCGAGCCTCTCAACGCGCGTGGGCGGCCGGTCGGTCCGGTACGGCTGCCAGGGCGGCACCGGCGATGGCGAGTACCTCCTCGGTCGAGCCCCCGTCCCTGGCACACCCTGACATGCCGCGCATCACCGCCATCAGGAACGACGCCAAGTCGTCAGGTCGAACGGCGTGCGGAAGGTCGCCGTCGGCGACGCCTTGTTCGATCCGGTCGGTGAGCCTGCGACGGAGGGCTTCACGTTGTGCGGCCAGGCGCGGTTCGGTCAGCAACAGGCAGCCCAGTGGAGTTTCCGTGCTGGTGTGCGCCCGGGCGGTGTCGTCGAGCATCGCGGCGATGGCCTCGCGAGCGGTCGGACAGGCGAACGCCCGCTGCACGGCGTCGCAGGTCCGGCGGAAGTAGAGGTCGGAGGCCTCCGCGAAGAGGCTTTCCTTGTCGCCGAACGCCGCGTACAGGCTCGGCGGAGTCACGCCCATCGCTCTGGTCAGCATGGCAACGCTGGTCTCGGCATAGCCCGTGCGCCAGAACTGCTCGACGGCTGCGGCCAGCGCAGCGTCACGGGAAAAGCTTCGAGGTCTGCCAGCCATGCCACCAGCATATCGTAACGATCGCTATTGAATGTGATACGTTCAGGACTCAATCAATAGTGATCGCTACAAAAAGGGAGAGTCACGTGCAATTGAAGAACGCCGTGGTGCTGGTGACCGGAGCGAACCGAGGGATCGGAGCGGAGTTCGTCGCGCAGCTCAAGGAGCGTGGAGCGTCAAGGATCTACGCGACCGCCCGCGATGCGAGTGCCATCGCCGCAGACGGAGTCGAGCCGATCCAGCTCGACATCACCGACCCCTCGCAGATCAAGGCCGTCGCCGCCGCGGCTGACGACGTGCAGGTCCTGATCAACAACGCCGGAGTCGCGACCGGTACGTCCCTCGTTTCCGGTGACGTGGCGGAGATCCGGCGGGAGATGGACACGAACTTCTTCGGCCCGCTACTCATGACGCAAGCGTTCGCGCCGATCCTGAAGACCAACGGGGGAGGTGCCATCCTCAACGTCGTCTCGGCACTGTCGTGGTTCACAATCCCGGTCGCCGGCGCCTATGCCGCATCCAAGGCGGCCACCTGGAGTCTGACGGACAGTACGCGTCTCGAACTCGCGGATCAGGGCACGCACGTCGTCGGCGTGCACATGGGTCTTGTCGACACCGACATGGCTGCGGGTTCCGACGGGCCGAAGATCACTCCGCGCGCCTTGGTCGACGCCGGGCTGGACGCGATCGAGTCGGGTCACGACGAAGTCCTGGCCGACGACTGGGCGAAGCTCGTGAAGTCCGGACTCACCCTCGACCCCGCACAGCGATACGAGCAGTTGTTCGCGGCACTGTCCGAGAGCTGACACGTCGACGCTCAAGGGCCGACGGAAGCACAGAATCAACGCGATCACGAACCGGCTCGACAGCTGGATGCCACCGATCCGACCGGACGCTGTTCACCAAGATCATCTTGGACGAAGACCTCGGCTACACCCTGCGAGCCTGCCGCCGGCATCCTCGCCCACGCCAACACCGCGGTGGCCGGCGATGTGCACACAAAAACGAACCTGCCCCGTCATCAGGCGGGGCAGGTTCCGATCTTCTGAACTGATGTGGAGCTAAGGGGATTCGAACCCCTGACCTTCGCATTGCGAACGCGACGCTCTACCAACTGAGCTATAGCCCCAGATCACGCCGCTATCCGTGGACCTCGGGTGATGTGCGCGAGCAAGACTAACACCGGTGACGCGATCGGTCCGAATCGGCCGCCCGATCCGGACCAGCCGGCGATCACTCGCCGACGGCACGCCCCAGGTCGTCGCCGGTCTGCTCGGGTTTACGGGCCACCTCGACCACCTGGTCGGGCTGCGCGACCGGCTGCGGAGTCGGCCGGTCCGCCGTCACCGGACCGTCCTCCCGGACCGGCTGGGACATCTCCGGTGCGGCCAGATCGATGGTTCGGACCGTCCGCGGCGCGAGCGGCTTGGACACGTAGGTCGGCATCGTGATCGGCAACGGCTCCCAGAGCCCGCCGGACTTGGACTTGATCTTGATCGACGGCTCGGAGTCCGGGGTGCCGACCAGATCGGCGACCGTCCGCCGATTGAGCAGCACGGTGGACTCCTCGCTCCCCCGCCGGATCTCGGCGTAGCGGGCGTCGAGGTCACGGTGCATCGCGGCGACGGTGAAGCGGGACAGTCCGAAGAAGCCGACCACCAAGCCCGCCGGAATGGCCATCACCCACCATGGGACCAGGCCGGTCGCCCAGACCACGACGGCTGCGGTCAGCAAGATCATCAGCACCAGCAGGACCCGACGGCGGCGCAACGCGGCGGTCTGTTCGAGCCGGCGGAGTTCACCGACCGCTGCCCGGCGGGTCAACGGGGTGGAGATCTCGACCTCGGGCATCTCGGTCAGATCCTGATCGAGCAACGGAGCCGAGCCGGACCGGATGATCCGGACCGAGTCGGAGAAACGATCATGAGGATCGGCCTCGGTGCTGGTCGATTCTTCCTTGCGTCGCAGGTAATTGGGCACCAGATAGGCCAGCCAGGCGAACGCGATGGCTGCATAGATCAGACCTGTCGTACCCACACCGAAACCGTACGGGTTGTTCGCCCGGTCCGGCCCGATGTCGTGCGGTGTGTCGCGGAGTCTGTGTCCACCCGGTCTGGTTCGGACACCTCGCCCGGGATCCCATCGAAGGATTTCTCACGACCGGAGTGATCAGGAGGCGTGTGCGTTGGGCTCCTGCCCTTCGACAGGCTCAGGGCGCTCGTCAGGCTCAGGGTGCTCGATGGGCCGGGTGTGCTCGGTGTGCCGTTCGGCAGGCTCAGGGTGCTCGCCGGGACGCCCTTCGACAGGTTCAGGGACCTCGGTGGACTCGGCGTCCTGGACGGACTCACCGGCTGAACGAATTTGATCTTGCTCCCGACGGTGATCCCAGCGGTCGAGCAGACCGTCGCCGACCTCGTCGCCGTTCAACGCGAAGATCAGATGATCACGCCAGTCGCCGTCGATGTGCAGATAGCGCGGCCGACTGCCCTCACTGCGGAAGCCGAGCTTCTCCACCACCCGCAGGCTCGGGGCGTTCTCGGGACGGATCGCGACCTCGATCCGATGCAGTTGCAGGGTCCGGAAGCAATAGTCGACCGCCATCGCCACCGCCGTCGGGGTAAGCCCACGACCCGCCAGCCGTTGGTCGATCCAATATCCGATCTGTCCGGAGGCGGCCGATCCGCCGACGATCCCGCTGACCGTCAGTTGACCGGCCAGCACCGGCCGGTTGGACCGGCTGTGCTCCTCGGGTTGGAAGACGATCAGCCACGGCAGCATCCGGCCCTGTCGAGCCTGCCGGTTGAGATTGCGTACCAGGGCACCGTAGGTCGGCGGTCCGGGCGAGGAGTTCGGCGGCAACGTCGCCTCCCAGGGGCGCAACCAGCTCGCGTTCCGACGCCGGACCCGTTCCCACTCGGCGGCGTCTCGTAGCCGCATCGGTCGCAGCGTCACGTCGCGGTGTTGCAGGGTGACCGGCCACCGTCGGCCGACCGGCGGTGTGTCCATCAGTGGTCCCCGCCCCGGAGTTGGCTGACGGCGTGCCCCAGCACCGGGGCGAGGACCGCCATCCCGTCCCGGGCGCCGCCGCGAGAACCGGGCAGATTGACGATCAGGCTGCGGCCGGCGGTTCCGGCGATCCCTCGGCTCAGCACGGCCGTCGGTACTCCATGATCGACACCATAGTCAGCGATCGCCGCGGCCAGCTGCGGCATCTCGCGTTCGATCACCCGGCGGGTCATCTCCGGGGTGTGGTCATCCGGGCTGAGACCGGTGCCACCGGTGGTGATGATCACGGCGTGCTCGGCGGCGACGGCGGCGAACAGGGCGGTCGCCACCGGCTCACCGTCGGCGACGACGACCGGGTCACCGACCGCGAAGCCGGCTTCGGCCAGCGCGTCGACGATCAGCGGACCGGATCGGTCGGCATAGACGCCGGCCGACGCGCGGGTCGACACCGTGATCACGGCGGCGCTCAGTCCGCTGCGATCACCTTCGGACGGTTCGGCCGGCTCTGGTCGACCCGCGACAGGAGCTGCCATCTCACCCGGCTTCTGTCGCCGGACGCCGCCAGTCGCCGCGTCGACCGCCGCTCTTGGACTCGACCCGGACATCGGTGATCACCGCACCCCGATC
Source organism: Microlunatus soli (assembly GCF_900105385.1). Lineage (NCBI taxonomy): Bacteria > Bacillati > Actinomycetota > Actinomycetes > Propionibacteriales > Propionibacteriaceae > Microlunatus > Microlunatus soli. The sequence goes on from NZ_LT629772.1 coordinate 1,629,485, forward strand.
GATCGCCTTGATCATGTCGACCACCGACAAGGCGGCCACGCTGACCGCGGTCAGCGCCTCCATCTCCACCCCGGTCCGGCCGGTGGTCCGGACGGTGACGGCGATCCGGACTCCCTCGTCGACGACCTCGAGGTCGATGTCCACTCCGCTGAGCGGCAGCGGATGACACAACGGCACCAGATCGGGGGTCTTCTTCGCGCCCTGGATACCGGCGATCCGGGCAACCGCCAGCGCGTCGCCCTTCGGAACCGTGCCGTCCCGCAGCGCGCCGACGGCCTCGGCGTTCAATCGCACCAGGCCGGAGGCTGTCGCGGTACGAGCCGTCGACTCCTTGTCCGACACGTCGACCATCCGGGCCGTCCCGGTGGCAGTGAGGTGCGGAAGATCACCGGGCATCGTCAGTTGTCCTCACCCAGCAACCAACAGTCGATCTCGTCGCCTGCGGCGACGAAGTCGGTCTCCTCGTCGATCAGCAGCAACGCATCGGACAGCGACAGCCCACCGAGCAGGTGTGATCCGTGCCCGCCGGCAAGATCAACCGTCCGGTGTCCTTGATCATCGGTCCGCACCACGCCACGGGCGAACTGCAGCTTGCCCGGGACCGAGGTGATCGCTCGCGCCGCAGTCAGTCGGACGGTCGGACGGACGAACGGTTCGACCCCGGCAAGCTTGCGCAGCACCGGTCGGACGAACGCCTCGAAGGAGACGAACGCGCTCACCGGGTTGCCCGGCATCATGATGATCGGCGTCTGGTCCTCGCCGATCAGCCCGAATCCCTGCGGCTTTCCCGGCTGCATCGCAACGCCGGAGAAGTCGCACGGGCCGAGTTCGGGCAGCACCTGCTTGACGATGTCGTAGTCACCCTGGCTGACCCCACCGGTGGTCAGGATCAGGTCCGCGCGGACCAGTTGATCGGAGATCACCTGCTTGAGCTGCGCCGGGTCGTCGGGCACCCGGCCGACCCGGAACACCTGCGCGCCGGCGGCCTTGGCAGCAGCAGCCAGCATGTAGGAATTGGAATCGTAGATCTGCTGATCGTTCTGCAACGCGAGTCCCGGCTCGACCAGTTCGCTGCCGGTGGAGACGACCACGACGCGGGGCCGAGGCCGGACCATCACCTGATCGACGCCGATCGCCGCCAGCAGCCCGATCGAGCGGGAGGTCAGCCGGTCACCGGCACGCAGTACGGTGTCGCCCTCGTTGACGTCCTCCCCGACGCGGCGGACATGCTGACCGTTGATCGACGGTTCGTTGATCCGGACGTCCTCGGCGCCGCGATCGGTCGCCTCGTAGGGCACGATCGCGTCGGCACCTTCCGGCAGCGCGGCGCCGGTCATGATCTTCATAGCCGTCCCCGGCGACAGGGTGTGCGGCGCCGGGGAACCGGCCTGCACCTCACCGACGACCGGCAGGCTGACCGGAGTCTGCTCGGTGGCGTTCTGGACATCGGCGGCACGGACCGCGTAGCCGTCCATCGCGGAGTTGTCGAACCGCGGCATGCTCACCCCGGCGACCACGTCCTCGCACAAGCTCAACCCGACCGAGTCCAGGATCTGTTGGCCGAACGGCGGCAGCGGCTCGATGCAGCTCAACAGGTATGCCCGGTGGTCCGCCATCGCACGCAGTCCACCGGCCCCCGGCTCCGGCGGATCGGGCAGCTTCGGAGCCTCCGGCTCTTCGACAACCGGTTCCGGCTTTCGCTTGCGGCGCAACAATGGCATGCCGCCAACCCTAATCTCCGACCCCACTCAGCCCCGGCAACCCGCCCACAGGCAGGCCACCTGCGCGCGATATATCAAGGTTAGGCACGTTCCAGGGGTGCGGGAACGTGCCTAACCTTGATATATCGCGCCTAGTTGGACCGCACCTGGTTGAGGTGCTGGCCGAGGCCGTCGGCCCAGGCTCGTACGGTGTCGCCTGCGGTCAGGTAGCGGGGCGGGTGTTGGCCGGCGCCGACGCCGGCCGGGGTGCCGGTGCTGATCACGTCGCCGGGATAGAGGGTCAGGTATTGCGAGATGTAGTGCACCAGGTGCCGGACGCCGAAAATCATCCGGCCGGTGTCGCTGTCCTGAAGGGGCTGCCCGTTCACCTCCAGACCGAGCCGGATCGCCTGCGGGTCCGGCACCTCGTCCGCGGTCAGCAGCCACGGCCCGATCGGGCAGAAGGTGGCGCAGTTCTTGCCCTTGTCCCATTGTCCGCCGCGCTCCAGCTGGAACTCCCGTTCGGAGACGTCGTCGACCAGGACGTAGCCGGCGATGTAGGCGTCGGCCTGCTCCTCGGAGTCCAGATAGGCCGTACCGGTCGGTTCGCCGCCGATCACCACTCCGAGCTCGACCTCCCAGTCGGTCTTCACCGACCCGCGCGGCAGGACGATGTCGTCCCGGGCCCCGATCATCGTGTCCGGCGCCTTCATGAACAGGATCGGCTGGTCGGGCGCCTGTTGACCGCCTTCGGCGGCGTGGTCGGCGTAATTGAGGCCGACGCAGATGATCTTGCCCGGCGTGACCGGCGGCGCAAACCTCACCTTCTCCAGCGACAGCTCCGCTCCCGCCGTCGTCGGGTCGTCGATCACCTGCTGCGGGCTGCTGCCGTCCGGCACGGTCAGCACCGTGTCCTCGCCGGCCAGCTCGACCACGACCGCATCGACGAGACCGTCGGCGGTCCGGATCCGGGCACGTCTCATCGGTTCTGCCTTCCCTTCAAGCGACCCCAGTTGAGATAGCCGATCCCGAGGGCGTGCGATCCCTGGTTCGGGACCAGTTCGGCCGCCTCGTAGACCCGCAGCGCCTGCCGATAGATCTCGACATCCTGTTGGGCGTAGGCACCCCAGCGGGCACACTGCACGGCATTGGATGGTGCGGCGTCGCCGGTGCCGTCGACCCGATACCAGACCTCGGTGTCGCTCCGCACCACAAGGTTGCGGTAGGTGGCGGCGAACCTCGGGAGTTGATCTTGGGCGGACCGGATCCCGGCATCGGCTGCGGCGTGTACGAACTCGACCGAGATGGCTGCGTGGCTGATGTCCTCGACCTGTTGGGACGCCGAATAGGACGGCGTATAGCTGGAGACGTCATCGGCGGCCGAGTAGCCCCGGTACACCTCGGAATTCACCGCCCAGTAGGGCCAGGAGTAGGCACCGTCAGCACTCGATCGCAGACCGTGCATGTACGACGCCAGCAGTGCCTCGACCTTGTCCCGATAGCCGGTGTCGCCGGTCGCCCGGTACAGCTCGGCCAGCGTCTGGCCCATCGCGTGGCTCTGGTTGTAGGGCTGCACCGCACCGTCGAACGGTATCGGCGCACCCCTTTCGAACACGTAGTCACCGCTGCCGTCGGGAGCCGTCCGGTATTCGTGATCATGGAACGCTGCCGCCCGCTCGGCCGCCCCCAAGGCCCGCCGGGCCTGACCGCCGAGCCGGTCCAGCAGCAGAGCGTCGGAGTCGAGGACGATCCGAGCGAACTTCGCCAGCGGATAGCTGATCATGCCCGTGTGCACCGCGAACACGTAGTACTGGATGGCGAACCTCATCGTCGTCCCGACCGGCGCCGCTGCCGGCTGCTCCCTCAGCTCGACCGCGGTCCACCGGGCAGAGGTCTTGTAGGCGGCGTTGATCAACGCGACCAGGTAGCGGTCGTCGGCCGGGTCGAGGCTGACGTCGGTCAGCGTCAGCGCCGCGGCGGTCGGATTGTTCAGGGTGAGGGTGAAACGGTCCCCGACGACCGCGCTGATCGTTCCGGACGTCTCCGCGCCCCTGGTCCCGGCCCAGCGCACCTGCACCGCGGGCGTGCCGTCGGCTGTGGTCACCGTCCCGTGCGCCGCGGTGTAGTTGCCGGCGGTCCGCCAGACGTCTCCGGAACGGCCGGCGTAGTCGGTGACTCCGCGAGCCGTGTCCGTACGGTTCAGCACGGTGTCGGCGTAGTCGGCGAACCTGTCGAGGTAGCCACGATCCCGATGCGCCTGGTACATCCGGAGCAGGCCGAGCAGATAGTAGGAGGCACCCCAGGCGTACCCGCCGCCCTCGTTGTCGGTAAATCCTTGATCGAAGTAGGCCTGTTCGGCGATGTCGAAGGCACCCGGGCCGTCGTATTCCAGGGCGGCGGCGCCGGCTACCGAGGGTCTGCCGAGCGCCCAACTGGCGGTGCCGGCGGCCAGCGCGCCGAGCAACACTCGACGGCGACCGATCGGCCGATTGCCGATGGGGATCGTCATGGTGATTCCTTTCGCCCCGTGGTCGGGGCCGGGATGGGAGGGAGGAGAACGTGATCAGGAGCGGCTACCCCTTGACGGCACCGCTCATGCTGTTCAGGATGTGGCGTTGCAGCAGGACGAAGATGATCAGGACCGGAACCAACGAGATGATCGTTCCGGCAGCCAGCCCGCGGACGTCGGTGCCGCTGACGCCGGTCAGATAAGCCAGCCCGAGTGTGATCGGGAACTTGCTCTGGCTGGTCAGCACGACCAACGGCCAGATGAAGCTGTTCCAGACCGAGATGAAGCCGAGGATGGACAGCACAGCCAGGGTCGGTCGGACCACCGGGATGCAGACCCGCCAGAAGATCGCGAACTCGCCGGCTCCGTCGATCCGGGCAGCCTCCACCACCTCGTCCGGGATCTGCGCGAAGGCCTGTCTGAGCAGGAAGATCCCCAGCGAGGAAAGGATCGCGGGCAGGATCACCGCGGTGTAGGTGTCGGTGAGCCTGAGTTGGCTCATCACCAGGAACCGTGGGATCAGCATCAGCTCACCGGGTAGGAACATCGTGGACAGGAAGAGCAGAAAGAACAGTCCGCGTCCGCGGAAGGCGATCCTGGCCAGCGGGTAGGCCGTCAACGCCGACACGGCGAGGTAGAGCGGGATGATGATCACGATGTAGATCACCGAGTTGATCAAGAACCGCGCGTACGGGATGGTCGACCAGGCTTCGACGAAGTAGTCTGCGACCGGCGGCCGCGGGATCAGGTCGGGCGGGAAACCGAAGACGTCCTGGCTCGCCGGTTTGATGGCCGAGGACAGCAGGATCAAGAACGGCCCGACGAAGACGCAGGCGATCAGCACCAACGGTGCGTAACGCAGGACTGTCCGAGCCGACAGCGAGGTCGGGCGCATCAGCGGTCCCGCCGCCGAGTCAGGAGCAGATTGACCCCGGCCAGGATGATCATGATCGCCCAGAGCACCAGGCCGGCGGCACTGGCGTAACCCATGTCGTACTGCTGGAACGCCTTGGCCCAGATGAAGTAGCCGAGCGTGACGGTCGCATCCTGCGGGCCGCCGCGGGTCAGCACGTAGACCGATTCGAAGGCACGCATCGCGTCCAGCATGCTCAGTGTCAGCGTGACCGCGACGGTCGGCAGCAGAGACGGGACGATGACGTGGATCAGTCGACTCGCGGCCCGCGCCCCGTCGACCTTGGCGGCATCGATCAGCTCCGACGGCACAGCCTGCAGGCCGGCGAGATAGATCATCATGAACAGGCCCATGTTCTTCCAGGCTTCGAGCATCACCACCGTCGGCAACGCCCAGGAAGTGTTCAGCAGGAAGTCGATCGGACCGACACCGATCAGCCCGAGCAGGAAGTTGATCACTCCCTCCCGGTTGAAGACGTACCGCCAGGCGACGGCGACAGCGACCATCGAGGTGATCACCGGAAGGTAGTAGAGCACCCGGAAGAACTGGATAGCGCGCAACCGCTGGTTGACCAACAGTGCCAGCAGCAGCGGCAACACGACGGTCAGCGGCAGGTGCATCGCGACGAAGGCCAGCGAGTTGATCATGGCCCGACCGAACTGCGGATCGTGGGTCAGCTCGACGAAGTTGGCCAATCCGACCGGTTCGATCGGCGAGGAGATGTCGTAATGGGAGAACGCCAACTGGATCGCGATCACCGCCGGCCAGGCGAACATCAGAGCGAACAGCACTAATCCCGGGAGCATGAACAGGTACGGGGTGAACCAGCGCTGGCCGACGACCCGGCCGGCCGGCACTCGACCGAAGAACACGCCGCGGCCGGACCGCGGATCGCGCTGCAGACGCTGTCCGCGCGGACGCTCTGCTCGGCGATGCCGGTCAACTTCGCGGGTGTCCACGGCCGCGTCCACCACCCCCACCGGCATCCCCTCCCCAATCGGATTGAGCACTCGCCCACCACGGCTCGGGGAGCGTCCGAAACTGCCATTTCGGATACCCATAAGTAACCCACTCAGCGATCGGCGATGTCAAGACCTTCTGCAATTTCGGTAACGCATTCGGAACATCTACTGCTCACCGAAACCTTGACGCCACGCTCAAAGACCTAGAGACTCATGTCCATAACCCATCTTCAGGACATCGGAGTACGCGATGACCCAATCCCTCTCCCGGCGGCATCTACTCGCCCTCGGCGCCGGGGCGTCGGCGCCGTTCGTGCTGTCCGGCTGCCTGTCCGGCAATCCCACGGCAGCCAAGACCACGCAGACCGGCGACAAGTTCTCCGGCGAGGTCGAGTGGTGGACGATCAACCTGCAGAAGAACTATGCCGACTACATCAACTCGATGATCGCCGGCTACACCAAGCAGCACCCGAAGGTGAAGATCAACTGGGTCGACGTACCGGGCCAGGACATCACCACCAAGCTGCTGGCCGCGATCGCGTCGGGCAAGGTGCCGGATGCGGTCAACTACACCTCGACCACGCTCGGCCTGTTCGCCTCCTCGATGACCGACCTCTCCCAGCTCTTCAGCGCCGATGAGCTCGGCCGCTACGCCGCTGGACTGGCCGATCCGTTGAAGGCGGCCGACGGCCGTCGCGTCGCCATCCCCTGGTACAACGGCGGCACATCGCTCGGCTTCTACAACACCGATCTGCTGAAGAAGGTCTCCTTCGACGAGGCCGATCCGCCGACCACCATCGACCAGGCGGTCACGCTGGCCGAGCGTTACCACACCGCCACCAAGAAGTCGGCGATGAACCTGATCCCCAGCGTCACCCTGTTGCAGTCCTACGGCATCGAGATGTTGTCGGCGGACAAGAGGACCGCGGCGTTCAACACGGCGGAGGCAGCGGCGATCCTGGAGAAGTTCAAACCGCTCTACGGCTCCGGCGCGATCGCCCCGGGCGCGATCAGCACCGACATCCGCAACCTGCCACAGACGCTGGACAACAAACGGGTCGCCTTCTCCCCGATGGAGATCTCGACCAACCTGCTGAACATCCAGAAGAACGCCCCGGACGTCTACCGGGCGATCGCAGTCGCACCACCGGTCACCGGCACCGCCGACCGCTTCATCCTGCCCGGACAACAGGTGTTCGGGATCCCCAAGGCGTCGGGCAATCAGGCTGCAGCGGCGGAATGGCTGAAGTTCGTCACGTCGCCGGAGAACCAGCTCGCCTTCTGCAAGCTGGTGGCGATCTACCCGTCGACGTCGGCGACCCTGCAGGACCCGTTCTTCACCGAGATCAGCGGCACCGATCCCGCCTCGGAGGCGCGCAAGACCTTGGTGCAGACCTTCCCGCATGCCGTCGACGGCTCGCTCGGCTCCGGCAACGACGAGCAGCTGGGGCTGCTCTTCGCCGCCGAGGTCCAGGCCTACCTGCCCGGGAAGAAGACCGCCCAGCAGGCCCTCGCTGCAGCGGAGAAGTCCTGGAATACCGAGCTCTCCAAGGAGAAGTGACCGTCTGTGCAGACCCACACCACGGCCCCCGACCGCGGGCGGCCCGACGATGACCCTCCGCTGAGGATCGGGATCGTCGGCGCCGGGATCATGGGCCAGGGCAATGCGTTGGCGATGTCGCAGCAACGCGGCGTCGAGATCACTGCTGTCACCTCGGCGACAGCAAACCATGCCGACGCTCTGGCCGACGAGATCGCCGGCCGCGGCCGCCGGCGCCCGGTCGTCCATGCCGACCTTGATCAACTGCTGGCCGATCAGCAGGTCGACGCGGTGGTGCTCACCACTCCCGACGACCTGCATGGCCCGATGATGGTGGCCGCCGCGCGGGCCGACAAACACATCCTGGTGGAGAAGCCGTTCACTACATCGGTCGCAGAGGCCGATCGGGCCGTCGCCGCGATCCGTGAAGCGGGCGTGGTGGCGATGTGCCTGTTCAATCATCGGTGGGTTCCGGCCTACGCGCAGGCGAAGGAACTCAGTGCCGGACTGGGTGCGCCGGCCGTCGGCTATGCCCGGAAGAACGACACCCTGTACGTACCGACCGAGATGCTGTCCTGGGCACATCGCACGACCTGTGCCTGGTTCCTGTCCAGCCACGACATCGACCTGATGAGCTGGTTGATCGACGATCAGGTGATCCGGGTCTTTGCGACGGCACGGACCGGCAAACTGCAGTCGCTCGGCATCGACACCCCCGATGCGATCCAGATCCAGGCCGAGTATTCCCGAGGCGCGGTGGCCACCTTCGAATCAGCTTGGATCTATCCGAACACCTTCCCCACCATGGTCGACTCCTACGTCACCCTGACCTGTGCCGACGGGGTGATCCAGCTCGATCGGCAGACCGAGAACGTCGTGGTCGCCGATCCGTCCGGGGTGCGGTACCCGCGCAATCTCCTACAGCGAGTCGTCCACGGTGTGCCGGCCGGCGCCTACGCCGACGCGATCGCCCACTTCCTGCGCTGCTGTCGGACCGGCGAGCAGCCGCTGATCAGTGTGGAAAGCAGCCGTTCGGTGACCGCGGTGTTGGAAGCGGCCCATCATTCGATCAGCACCCGGCAGCCGGTCGACATCCCCCATCCGACCGGTAGGGTGCGATGACGGCGACGACAGCGATCGAGAAGCCGGCACACATCGACGACCGGATCCGCCATCTCGACACCGCCGACCTGATCGTGGCCTGCGGCGAGCCGGACGGCGTCAGCGACCTGGAGACGCTGCGCCGTTGGGTCGGCGGTCGGATGCAGCGTCCCGCGTGGCCGTTGCCGGAGTGGGCGTCGGCGGTCCGGGGCACCGCCGACGCCGACGCGATCGTGGCCTCGGCGGCACCGCTGCTCGGTTCCATCGATGTCACCGGCGCTGCCGAGGGGCGATCCCGACGTTACGGATTCCACTACCTGGGTTGGCTTCGTGCCGGTGTCTCGGCCTGGCTGCTGACCGCTGATCATCGCTATCTGGACGGCTTCGACCGGCACCTGGTGCGCTGGCAGGCCGAACGCGATGCGGTGTCCGGTGACTGGCCCGGACTGGACGTGATCTGGTATTCGCTCGGCACCTGGGCCCGCTGTCACAATCTGCTGCCGGCCCTGGAGATCCTCACCCGCTCGCCGGTGTCGGATGAGGCCTGGCAGGCCCTGTTCGCGACCTTGATCGGCGGTGCGCGCTGGGCCCATGACGAACACGACAGCTTCCGGCACGGCAACTGGCAGTTGGCTTCGGCCGCCGAACTGCTGCATATCGGCTCGGTACTGCCGGATCTGCCTGAGGCCGCGGCTTGGCGGGAGCGCGGGCGCCGACGGCTGGCCGAACACCTGATCCTGGACGTCTATCCCGACGGCGGACATTACGAGCGATCCCCCGGCTATCACACGATGTGCCTGGACGCCGTCCAGACCGCGCTCATGATCGACCAGCGGTACGGCGGCGGATTGCTGGATGATGCCGAATTCAAGACGCGGATCCGGGCCATGCATGACTGGTTGATCGACCTGGCCGACCCGACCGGCTGGCTGCCGCATCTGCAGGACAGCGGTCTGGTCTGGGCCGGCCGGCACCTGCTCCGCGGTGGCTACCTGCTGGACGCCCTGGACCTGGTGAACCACGCGCGCGGATGGATGGATCCCGAACAGTTCGCGACCGAGGCGGCTCAACTGCCCGCACACGCCGACGCCGATCGCGGACAGCGGTGGCAACGAGCCGTCGGATCGCCCAGCACGCCACCGACCCGGCCGAGTAGCCGGCTGCTGCCGGAGTCCGGCTACGCGATCGCCCGCACGGGCGGATCGACCGACGACCTGCAGGTCGTGATCAACGTCGGTCCGCACATCGAGCACGAACTGGAGTCGCACTCCCATCAAGCGGTGCTCGACCTCGTACTGTCCGGCTGGGGCCGGCCGCTGCTCTGGGAGGCCGGCGGCCCGCCGAGCTACGACGTCGACGACTACCGGAGCTGGTTCCAATCCGGTCGGGGCCACAACACCGTGCTGGTCGACGACGGCGAATGTGGGACCGAACGGGATGCCCGATGTCACCGGTTCACCGACACCCCACCCCTCCCGGTCGGCTCCGATCCGACCGCCGGACGGGTGACCGTCTTCACCGGCAGCCATCGGGGCAACGGCCTGTACCAGCAGCGAACCATCCTGCTGATCCGTGACCGGCCCGGCTACCTGATCATCCTGGACAGCGCCGCCGACGACCATGATCATCGGTTCGAGCTGCGGCTGCAGGCGCTGACCGGCTGGCAGCAGATCGACGGTCCGCCGGAGGCCGAGATGCTGCTGTTCGAGGCAGTTGACGACACCGGTCCCGGGTTGCACGTCGCCGAGGTCGGCGACCCCGGCGGCTCGACGATCCAACAGCAGACCGGCACCGCACGGCGACCACTGCCGGTTACACGTTCCAGCGAGTACGGCCCGCTGCACACCCTGGCCGTTGGCCGGGACAACGGCAGCTTCCGTACGGTGCTGTGGCCGCTCGCGACCTCGTCGAGCACCCGGCCGGTGATCACCACCGACGGTGATTCCCTGATCATCCGCACCGCCGACCGGGTCGATCGGATCGGCCCGTCCCAGTGGAGCCGGAACGACCAGAGCGTTTGGGAGGCCGCCGGCTGGGACACCGACCGGCTGAACGACGACGCCGGACCGCTGATCCGCACCGACGGCCCGGCGATGCTGTCGGCCATCGTCGCGAACGGGCTCCTGACGCTGGTGATCGACTGTGCCACCCGGAGCCGGGTCCGGCTCCGGGACAGCTGGCGGCGCGTCACCCTGGACGACATCGTGGTCCCGGCGGCCAGCACCGCTGACGGGACCGAGCTGACGCTCCCCTACGCCGGACGTTGGACGATCACCGGAGTCCGCGATGTCTGAACCCCACGACAGCACCGACCCCCATGATCAGGCAGGGGCCGCCGGCGCCGGCTGGTTCGACGCCCACGTCCTGATCGGCGCCCACCCCGAGCAACCCGCCGGCCGGGACCGACTCGATGATCATCTGCAGCGCTACGGTCTGACCGGAGCGCTGGCCGGTTCGATGCTGAGCTGGCTGCACGACCCGCTGTCCGGCAACGCCGCGGCAACCGCCGCAGCATCCCGGACTGCCGGGGTCCGGGCCTGCTGGACGGCGATCCCGCCGACACCGGGGGAACTGACCAGCCTGACGGCGCTGGTGCGACAGGCGGTGGCGGCTGGCGTCGCCGCGTTCCGGCTCTACCCGCATACCCATGGTTACGTTGTCGACGATCCCGCCTGGTCACAGTTCTTCGACGACCTGTCCGGTCATCGGATGCCGCTGTGCCTCAACCGCACCGAGATCGACTGGCCGACCATCGACCGGATCGCCGGTGATCATCCGGAACTGCCGATGATCATCTCGTTGGTCGGCTACCGCGAGCTGCGGACGGTCGCGACCATGCTCACGCGCCATGATCAACTCCATCTGGATCTGGTCAACTTCGCCACCCACCAGGGACTGGAGTGGCTGGTCGGCGCCTTCGGTGCCCGGCGGATCCTGTTCGGCACCGGCTTCGGCCTGCGCGATCCCGGCGAAAGTATGGCCCGCCTCGGCTGGTCCGGACTCAGTGAGACCGACGTGGTCACCGTCGGGTCGGCCAACGCCTATCGACTGTTCGGAGGTCGGCCGTGAACGGTCCGCCGAATGATCATCGTCCCAAGATCACCGGCGCGCCGCTGTCGGTCGACGTGGTCGACGTCCATGCCCACCTCGGGCCGTACTCCCGGTTCTTCATCCCCGATCCCGACGCCGCGACGATGATCGACGTGATGAATCGCACCGGCACCGACGTCGCCGTGATCGCCAGCAATCTCGGCATCCAGGCCGACGCCCATGCGGGCAACACCGAGACGCTGGCCGCCGTCGAGGCCCATCCCGACCGGATCGCCGCCTATGCGGTGATCAATCCGTGGCAACGACCGACCGTCGAGATCGACCGGGTGGTCGACGATCCTCGCTTCGTCGGGATCAAGATCCACCCCTCCCTGCATCGTTATCCGGTCACCGGCGCCCGCTATGCCGCAGTCTGGGAGTTCGCCGACGCCACCGGCTGCCCGGTGCTCAGCCACACCGATGCCGACTCCGCGGTCGATCATCCGGGCCTGTTCGCCTCGATCACCGCCCGCTATCCGTCCGCGCCGATCATCCTCGGCCACGCCGGCATCTCCCCGGCCGGGGTCGATGCCTCGATCGCGGTCGTCGCCGACAGCGCACACAGCTACCTGGAGATTTGCGGTTCGCAGCTGACCGGTGCGCTAATCGGACACATGGTGCGACACGTCGGCTCCGAGCGCGTCCTGTTCGGCTCGGACTTCCCGTTCATCGATCAACGGATGTCGCTGGGTCGGGTGGTCCATTCCGGCCTGGACGCTGCGGCCCAGCGAGCGATCCTCGGTGCGAACAGCCGACGTCTGTTCCGCTGGCGCCCGCTGCCGATCCCCGCCGGCGCGCCAACTCCCGACGGTGCGCCGGGTCGTCGTACGACACCGCCGCGAACCTCGACACAGCACCCGGCCGAAACCTCGGAGCGCACCCGATGAGCGGGGCGGAGGCGGAGGCGGCCCGGAGCATCGCCGACCGGATGCCGGACCTGACGATCGGCCTGTTCGGACCGCGCCGGGTGGTCCGGTTGATGCTGGACAGCGCGCACCAACTGTCCGAGCGTCCCGGCGCCCAACGGATCAAGTTTCTGAGCGGCATTCATGATCATCCGCAACAGGCCGAGGACCGCTACCGGCAACTGGCGCCGCGGATCGACGCCGCGGTGTTCGCCGGCCCGTGGCTCTACGATCTTGCTCGCTCCGGTGGCTGGCTGACCGGTCCGGCAACCCACATCCCGTTGACCGGGGCGGCGCTCTACGCCGCCCTGCTGCGCGCTACGTTGACGATGCCCGAGGTCGATCTGACCCGGGTGACGATCGATTCGCTCTCCGCCCAGGACGTCGACGAGGCCTACGACGAGATCGGCCTGGACAGCTCAGCGGTCCACTGTCAGGCGTATCTCGGGCCGGACTCGGTCGCCGGCTACGTCGACTTCCACCGCGCTGCCTACCAAGCCGAACGCTCGACGCTGGCGCTGACCACCATCCTCTCGGTCGATCGGGCGTTGCGGTCGCGGTCGGTGCCGGCCCTGCGGATCGTCCCGACCCACGCCTCGATCCGGGACGCGCTGCAGACCGCAACGCTGCTCGGGCAAGGCACCCGGCTCGGCGAGAACCAGATCGCCATGGTGGCGGTCCATCTGGTGCCGACCCGGTCGGTGGGCGGAGCCGGAGACTACTGGCAGCAGGAGTTGGCTCTGTCGGCCCATCAACAGCTCCTGGCCGCCGCTCGCGGCGCCGGCGCCACCGTGACCCGGCACACCGACCGGCTGTTCCTGACCACGATGACCTACGGCGCCCTGACCCGGGCGACCGATCAACTGCAGGTGGCGCCGTTCGCCGCCGACCTCGGTCGCCGGCTCGGCGTGCCGGTCGCCGTCGGAGTCGGGCTGGGACACACCGCCCGGGCCGCCGAGGTCAACGCGCTGACCGCCGTCGAGGGATCGCTCGACAGCGGCGGCGAGGTGGCGATCTATCTGGGCGCGGCCGGCGAACGCTCCGAGTTGCCGGTCCGCTCGCCGCGGCCGACCGCACGCTCCGAGCCCGGCGAACGGGGCGGGACGTCGCAGACGCGTGCCGCCGAGATCGCCGGACAGCTGATCGCAGCGGTTCCGGCAACCGGCGACGACCGGCTGGTTGCCGACGTCGAGACCGTCGCCGAGGTCATGTCGGTCACCCAGCGGACCGGGCGTCGGATGCTGAAGGAGCTCGTCGACGCCGGACTGGCGTGGCCGCTGCCGCCGGTGCGTTCGGTCTCCGGTGGACGTCCCCGTCAACAGTTCCGCCTGCTCACCGAAAAGCTGGAGTGATGAGATGACATCCCCACCCTCCGCCCGACCGGCCCGGTCCGTCCGTGGCTCAGACAGTGTCGGGCATTCCCGTGCCGAGGCCGCCTACGACCGCGCCCGCCGGGTGATCGCCGGCGGCGTCTCCAGCGACGCCCGCCGGTCGACCGGGACCCCGCTGTTCGTCGACCATGCGGCCGGCGCAGAGCTCTGGGATGTGGACGGCAACCGGCTGATCGACTATGTGCTCGGCCAGGGACCGAATCTGCTCGGCCATGCCGCGCCGATTGTCGCCGAGGCGGTCAGTCGTCAGGTCACCCGCGGGGTCGCCTACGCCGCCCAGCACGAGCTGGAGGCCGCGGTCGCCGAGCGGATCTGCCGGATGGTGCCGTGCGCGGAGTTGGTCCGCTTCAACAGTGTCGGCTCCGAGGCGGTGCACGGCGCGATCCGGCTCGCCCGCGGGCACACCGGGAAGAGCAAGATCATCAAGTTCGAGGGTAACTACCACGGTTGGCTCGATCCGGTGCTTTACAGCGTCCACCCCGATCTGGCGCTGGCCGGTGACGCGGCACACCCGGCGGCGGTCGGCGGCACGCTCGGGTTGCCCAGCGCCGGGGCGGCGGACCTGATCATCCTTCCGTACAACGATCTTGCCGCTGTCGCGGACGCCTTCGCCGACTCCGATGACATCGCCGCGGTGATCATGGAACCGTTGCTCTGCAACACCGGCTGCATCGCACCACTCCCCGGCTACCTCGAAGGCATCCGCGAGATCACCAGCCGACACGGCGCGCTGTTGATCTTCGACGAGATCATCTCCGGCTTCCGGGTTGCACCCGGCGGCGCCCAGCAGCTGTACGGCGTGACGCCCGACCTGGCCACCTTCGGCAAGGCGATGGCAGGCGGCATGCAGGTCTCCGCGCTGGCCGGCAGCCGTCGGGTGATGGACACGATCAGCGACGGCACCGTTGCTCACGCCGGTACGTTCAACTCCCACCCGGTGGCGATGGCCGCCGCCGACGCGACCCTGGCGCAGCTGGAGGAGCAGGCCGACGTGCTCTACCCGGCGATCGACGAACGGGGCCGGACCCTGATGGACGGTCTGCGGGCCGCCGCCCGGCGACACGGCGTACCGATGCTGGTCGACGGCCCGGGCCCGGTCTTCCAGACCTGCATCACCGACCAGCCGGCCGTCACCGACTACCGGACGTTCGCCCGCTGCGACCGCGCCGCGATGGCCCGGCTGCACGAACTGTTGCTGACCGACGGCATCAACATCGTCCCGCGCGGACTCTGGTTCCTGTCCACCGAACACACCACCGCCCAGATCGAAGAGACCCTCCAGATCGCCGACACCGCCCTCGCCGCCCTCTGACCCACCTCCCAACGCTGACCCGGCAGTTTCTCCCCGAAACGCCCGGCGTGTCGGGGAGAAACTGCCGGGTCGGCGTTCTGACAGCGCCGGGTCAGTAGGCTCAGCGCATGGCAAGTTCGCGGAGCTCGTCGCCGGCGACCGAACTGGAGGTCGGCCCGTACGCGGTGCGGATCTCCAACCCGGACCGGGTCTATTTCCCTGCCCGCGGGGAGACCAAGCTCGATCTGGCCAACTACTACCTGAGTGTCGCCGACGGCATCGTCAACGCACTGCGGGAACGGCCCTGCATGCTGCACCGATTCCCGACCGGGGTGTCCGGGGAAAAGGTGCATCAGAAACGCATCCCGCACGGCGCACCGCCCTGGGTCGAAACCGTCCGGGTCGAATTCCCGCGCTACAACAGGCACGCCTATGAGTTGTGCGTCACCGATCCTGCGCAGGTGATCTGGGCGGTCCAGATGTCGACAGTCGAATTCCACCCCTGGAACTCCCGCCGGGCCGACACCGAGCAGCCGGACGAATGGCGGATCGATCTCGATCCGATGCCGGACTGCGATTTCGACACCGTACGGGCGGTGGCCCACGTCGCGCACGAGGTGCTGGACGAACTCGGTGCCACCGGTTGGCCGAAGACCTCCGGCGGGTCGGGAATGCACATCTACGTCCGGATCCCGCCCGACCACGGTTTCTCCGAGGTCCGACGGGCCGCGCTGGCGTTTGCCCGCGAGGTGGAGCGGCGAACCCCCGAACGGGCCACCACCACCTGGTGGCGCAAGGACCGCGATCCGGCAAAACTGTTCATCGACTACAACCAGAACGCCCGCGATCACACGATCGCTGCGGCCTATTCGGTGCGCGGCAATCCCGAGGGTACGGTGTCGGCACCGCTGCGTTGGGACGAGATCGACGACGCGCTGCCGGCCGACTTCACCATCGCGACCATGCCGTCCCGGTTCGCCGAGCTGGGTGATCTGCATGACGGGATCGACGACGCCGTGTTCGCGATCGACGAATTGCTCGACTGGGCCGATCGCGACGAACGTGACGGCGCCGAGACCCCACCCGAACCGGAGAGTTGATCAACATCGTGCCGATGATGTGGCCACCGCAGTCCGAGGCCGATGTGGCCGCGATCACCGACGCGAAGAAGGCCCTGCGGCGGGCAGTGCTGGTGCGACGGCGTGCCCGGCCCGACGACGAACGTGCCGCCCTGGACCACGCTCGCTTCGACCGGCTCCGGGATTTCATCGCCGGACGGCTGCCGAAATCGGTTGCCTGCTACGTCTCCGAACCTCCCGAACCCGCAACCCTGCAACTGATCGCCTGGTTCGCCGCCCAGGATGTCCCGATCTTGTTGCCGGTGATCACCGAACCGACAGATCATGATCAACTGTTCGGCGAACCGGACTGGGCGCCGTACGACGGCCCGGAGTCGCTGCACCGTGGCCGATTGTCGATCATCGAGCCGACCGGCAACCCACTCGGACCGACGGCGCTCGCCGAGGCCGACCTGATCATCGTCCCCGGGTTGGCCGGCGGTGTCGACGGCCGACGTCTCGGTCGCGGCGGCGGCTGGTACGACCGGGCGTTGCAACACATCGGCCCCGGGGCCGTCGTGGTGATGCTGCTCAACGACGACGAGGTCGTCGAGGTGATCCCCAGCCACGGCTGGGACCGTCGGGTCGACGTGATCATCACCCCGACCCGTGTGATCGCCGGCACCCGACGGTGAAGGGCTCTCCGCAGAGCCCTCTGCGACGCTGTCCACAAGAAATCCGCGAGGCGACTCCCCGGTCCGCTAGTTTGCTGTCAACGATTCTCGAAAGGGAAGTTGGAGATGCGCATTCTGGCCAGGGTCGGCGGTTCGCTGCTGATCTTCATCGGCGTGCTGGCGATTGCCGTGGCCATTGTGACGATGAAATTCATCGGCAAGGACAACACGATCATGATGGATCCCCGGACGGTCAGCACCGCCGGACCGGCCGTCACAACGGGCAAGGGCCTGCTGTCCTATTACGACACCACCCTGACCGTGCAGGTGAAGGCGAAAGATCCGAAGGCGAAGGTCTGGATCGGTATCGCTCATCAGGACGACCTGTCCAGCTACCTGGCCGACAAGTCGCGGGCCGAGATCATTTCGTATCAGTACCCGGATCAGATCGGGATCAACAACTACCGGGGCGTCGACAACGATCTCGTGGCACCGGCACAGCTGGACTGGTGGGTCGCCTCGGCGAAGGGCACCGGATCGGCGCAGCTTTCCTGGCCGATGCGCAACGCCGCCTACGGCGCGGTGATCATGAATCAGAACGGCAGTCGGAAGTTCTCCGGTGACGTCGGCCTCGGGCTTCAAATCAAGGGCGTCTTCGAGACCGCCGAGCTGGCCGGTCTGGGCGGGTTGATCGGTATCCTGCTCGGAATCGGGGTCTTCATCGCCACCCGCCCGCGACGTCGACCGACACCGGACCCCACGATCGGCTCGACTCCAGCCGACGCCGGCCAGACCCCAGGCTCGAGCGCTTCGGCGGGTTCGGACCCGGCGACGGACGCAGACCCTGGACCGCAGCCATCGGCCTCTCCGACGACGGCCCGACCTCCGTCGACCGAGTCCGATCCGGCAGGAGGCCGATGATCATGCTCCGACGGATCTGCGCGATCGCAACCGCATGCGTGATCGCCGCCCTCACCGGATGTGTCCAGATCCCGCAGCGCGTCACCGGAACGACCGATCCCCGCCCCTCGATGACGGGCGCCACTGCGACCAAGCTGGTCAAACGCTACATCGCCCTCGACAACGCGGCTTGGGAGAAGCTGGACCCGTCGCGGCTGAGCGAGACAGCCACAGGACCCGAGTTGGCGCGACAGGGCCATCTGATGACCATACAGAAACGGATCGGGGGCAAGGACAGACCACCCCACCTGCCCACGGATGCCCGCTACACCGTCACCTCGACACCCGGCGGACACTACCCCGCATTGGCTGTGATCAGCGGCTTCGCCGAGGCGGAGGACGCTCCGGACAGCTTCTATCTGGCCGAGCGGGCGTCCGCTGCCGACCCCTGGTTGATCAGCTACTCCGCCGGGGAGGACCTCAATACCTTCCTGCCCGCTGTCGACAAGCGTGAACGGATGTTCAAACCCGTCGGCGCGAAGACCAAGATCAACGGCGTCACCGCCGGCAGGATCACCGACCTGCTCACTGACGCGCTGCGGCAGCCGACGGCAAAGGTATCCAAGCGTTTCGTCGCCAACGACTCTTTCAACGACGCGAAAGCCGTGCCCCTGGACAAGAAGGAGAGTGCCCACCAGAAGCGGACCTTCGACTACATCAGTGTCCCGTGGCAGCAGGCCTACCGGACCGGCAAGGGTGATCTGATCGTGTTTGGCGCCTTCACGCGCACCACCCGCTATGACTACCTCGACGACTACTACACCTACTTCAAGAGCGGCTATGAGAAGAAGCTGCTCCCGGGAAAGTACAGTTCGCTCACGTACACCAGTTACTGTCGATATGCGTTGCGCGTTCCGAAGAAGGGAAAATTCGCCGTGCAGCACATGGTGTGGTCCCTGGACGATCTGACCGGCAGCGACTACACCAGCTATTGACTCATTCGGCGTGCGCCGCGCTGACGCCGGCAGCATCCCAAGCCCTGGCAAGAGCATTGCGGTGCGGACCGATCCGGCGAAGGATGGTGCCTGGTCCCACGCCGACGCAGCCGGCTAACGCATAGCCCGGAAGCGGATCGACGACTCAACGCGATGAGGAGCAACGAGAGATGACGGTGGACGTAGTACGCCTCGGCGACAGTGGTTTGCAGGTCTCGGAGATCACCCTCGGGTGTATGAGTTTCGGCGGCGGTTCCGGACGGCACAGCTGGGCGTTGGACGAGGACGCCAGCCGAGTGATCATCAAGCAGGCCCTGGACGCAGGCATCACTACCTTCGACACCGCCAATGTCTATTCGACGGGGCGTTCGGAGGAGATCACCGGCAAGGTCCTCGGCGAGCTCGCCGACCGTGACGACATCGTCGTCGCCACCAAGGTGCACGGCGAGATGCGGCCCGGACCGTACGGGCACGGCCAGTCCCGCAAGGCGATCCTGGCCGAGATCGACAACAGCCTGCGCCGACTCAACATGGACTACGTCGACCTCTACCAGATCCACCGCTTCGACGCCGAGGTGCCGATGGAGGAGACGATGGAGGCACTGCACGACGTCGTCAAGGCCGGCAAGGCCCGCTACATCGGCGCCTCGTCGATGTGGACCTGGCAGTTCCAGGAGCTGCAGAACGTAGCCGAGGCGAACAGCTGGACGCCGTTCATCTCGATGCAGAACCACTACAACCTGCTCTACCGCGAGGAGGAGCGGGAGATGATGCCGTACTGCGCCGCGACCGGCGTCGGCGTCATCCCGTGGAGTCCGCTGGCCGGCGGCCGACTGGCCCGGGACTGGGGCGTCCGCGGCACCGCGCGCTCGGAGCAGAGCGAGCGCAAGGCGTCCCCGACCAACGCGTCGGACAAGTCGATCCACGAGGCGGTCACCAAGATCGCCACAGAGCGTGGCGTGCCGCGGGCCGGCGTCGCCCTCGCCTGGATGCTGAGCAAGCCGTACGTGCACTCACCGATCATCGGCGCGACCAAGCCCGAGCAGCTCACCGAGGCACTCACCAGCGTGGACATCGCCCTCGATGATCACGAGATCGAGGAACTGGAGGCCGCCTACACCCCGCGTGCGATCCAGGGCCACCAGTAGATTCCGCTGAGATGTCCCCTCGCCGGAGCGTTCCAGCGGGAACGTTCCGGCGTCAGGGATTGAGCCGATGCTCCCAGCCCTGTCGCCGCCAGGCGAAGTCGGAGTTGATCAGCGTCGCATCGGTTGACCGTCAACGCAATGATCGAGCGACCTACGAGTCGCGGCGTGTCGATGATCAGGACGCGTGAACAGGACAACCGCATCGTAGGTCACTCAGGACAGGTCCGCCACGTTCGACGACCGGCGGTCTCCCAACTCCGCTGCCGTCGCGTGCCGAGAACCGGCTGCCCAGCCAGCCGGAGGCGACCCGCGATCATCGTGTTCACGCCATGAGTGCTTCTCGTAGACGATCTCGGTCGTCGTGGTTCAGCGCTCGTTCGCGCCGCAGCTATTGAGGTTGGACAATCGCGTGCCGCCGGCTGCGCACGATCCGGACAAGTTTGAGCACCGCCTGATGCACCAACACCCCAGCCAGGGTATTGGCCAGTCCCAGGGCTGCTGCCTCCGCGAGACCTTGCGGCGACATGGGGATGTCTGCAAGCAGCAGCAGGACCGGCCAACCGATCGTGCCCGCGACCAAGGTCAAACGCCACCAGCGCCCGAGGACTGCTCCGAACAAGATCATGGTGGGAATCACTGCTACTCCTCAACCGAGAGCGATCGCCTGAGGCCCGAGTTTACCGCCGCGCACGAAGGAGTCTGCGACCACGACGACGCTGCGCACACCCCTCCACACCACACGGCAATGGCGTGACAGGCGTTTCCTCGGAGGCGTTCCTGCGTTGTGCCGGGTCCAGATTCGAAGGGGGTCGAATCTCCGGCCTCAGCGAACCGTCGAGCGGATATCGATGGATGTCATGCAAACGACTACTGGATCGTCCTCGCGAGCCACCGCTGCCTTCCAGCGCATCATTGCCGCGACTGTCGTCGCGGTCATGGCGGCCGTGATGGACGTGGTCTTCGCGGCCCCTGCCCATGCCGATGGATGGTGCAAGGAGTTCATCGGCGGCTCGAACGACGACACTGCCACGGGGTACAGCTACGGACCCGACGGGTCCAAGCGGGGATACGTGACCTGGAGTTCCGACGGCGAACGCCTGCGCGTCGTCGACACCTCGTCGAACGGCCGGCGGATCGTTGCACTCTTCAGCTATTGCGTGAACGGGACCTGGCACGACACGCTCTACCGCGACAGCGGACCGAACGAGGGCCCGATCGACGTGGAGAAGTACGACTTCGACTTCGCCGAAGGCCGCGCCATCACTTTTCAGCCCTGCGAGATCAGGATGGCGTCGAAAACGCTCTACAACTGCGGGGTCAAGGGATTGGTGCACGCCTGAGAACAGGTACGGCTTCGCCACCCAGCATCATCGGTCGGCGAGCTGGAGGCCGACAACGACGCCACACCGGTCAGCTGGTGCGGTCTCCGGGACGCAGGGCGGCGAAGGGGTCGGTGATCGCCAGGCTGCGGTCGGCGAATCGGAACAGCGCCGCGGGACGTCCGCCACCGCCTCGGGAGGGTGCCGTGCGGCCGGTCGGCTCGAGTTGGCCGCGCCGTTGCAGCACCCGCTGCAGGTTGGTCGCCGACACATCGCGACCCAGCGCGGCCGAGTAGATGTCGCGTAGCTGGGCGATGGTGAACTCCTCCGGAGCCAGCCCGAAGCCGAGGTTGCTGTAGGAGAGCTTTCGTTGCAGCCGCTCGATCGCCGACGTGACCACCGAGGCATGATCGAACGCCATCGGCGGCAACTCCCCCGCCCTGATCCAGGCCGCATTCTCCGGCAGTTGCGGCTCGGCGGTGCTCGGCACCAGCCCCAGGTACGCCGTCGCGATCGTGCGTTGGAACGGGTCCCGATCCGGGTCGCTGCGGGTTTCCAACTGCTCCAGGTGGGCGATCTCGTCCAGGTCGACCTTGGTCGCCAGATGGCGGGCGACGCAGGCGCCCAGTGACTCATCGATCGCCAGTGGTCCGCTGGGCAGAGCCCAGGCCCCGTCGTACGGGTCACGGACCCGCTGCCAGGCCAGCACGGTCAGCTCGGAATCCGTGATCTTGAACACAACGGCCACCGCTTCGTGTCGATAGGTGGGCGCTGCGCTCGATCTGACCACGACCTGATGCTACCGTCGATCCTAGTTTTCGACTATGAGGCGAAAACCTGACTACGGGAGATTCTGTGACCATCATCGAGTCGGTCAACCGCTACGACACCGGCGACGGAGCATTGCCGCCGGACTTCGCCGATTGGACCAGCTGGCAGCGCGAAGTGCACGAGCTGGCCCGGCGCAAGGACGCTGTCGTGCTTGCGCACAACTACCAGCTGCCACAGATCCAGGACGTTGCCGATCATGTCGGTGACTCGCTGGCCCTGTCCCGGCTGGCAGCCTCGGCCGAGGCGTCCATGATCGTTTTCGCCGGCGTGCATTTCATGGCCGAGACCGCGAAGATCCTCTCGCCGGACAAGAAGGTACTCATCCCCGATGCTCGGGCCGGCTGCTCGCTGGCCGACACCATCACCGCCGACCAGCTGCGGGCCTGGAAGGCCGAGCATCCCGGTGCGGTCGTGGTCGCCTATGTCAACACCACGGCCGAGGTGAAGGCGGAGTCCGACATCTGCTGCACCTCCTCCAACGCCGTCGAGGTCGTCGAGTCGGTCCCGGCCGATCAGGAGGTGTTGTTCCTGCCCGACATGTTCCTGGCCGCACACGTGAAGCGGAAGACCGGTCGCAGCAACATCCACAACTGGATGGGCGAATGCCACGTGCACGCAGGGATCTCGCCGCAGGACCTGGAGGCCGCGGTCCATGCCGACACCGATGCCGAGCTCTACGTGCATCCCGAGTGTGGCTGCTCCACTTCGGCGCTGTGGATGACCACCGTCGGCGACATTCCGGCCGAGCGGACCCACATCCTGTCCACCGGAGCGATGCTGGACGAGGCTCGCAGCAGCACAGCCCGCAAGGTGCTGGTAGCGACAGAGGTCGGGATGCTGCACCAGCTGCGTAGGGCCAATCCGGGCACCGACTTCCAGCCGGTCAACCCGCAGGCCTCCTGCCGGTTCATGAAGATGATCACACCGGAGAAGTTGATCAATTCGCTGCGCAACGAGACCGACGAGGTACGAGTCGCCCCGGACGTCGCGGATCGTGCCCGGCAGGCCGTCGAGCGAATGGTCGCGATCGGTCGCCCCGGCGGTGGGGAGTGACCATGAGCGCTCCTGAACTCCCCACCCGATTGCGGATCGACCCCGCCAGTGATCACGATGAGGCCGACGTGATCATCGTCGGCGGCGGCGCTGCAGGGATGGCGGCCGCGATCCGACTGCTGGCTGCCGGTCGTCGGGTCACCATGATCACCAAGGGAACGCTCGGCGACGGATCGACGGCCTGGGCGCAGGGCGGCATGGCGGCGGTGACCGCACCGACCGACAGCCTCACCGACCATCTCGCCGATACCCTGGTCGCCGGTGCCGGTCTCTGCGAGCCGGACCAGGTGGCCGAGCTGGTCGCCGCCGCACCTTCGGCGATCAACCGGATGATCACTCTCGGCGCCGTGTTCGACCGCGACACCGAGGATCGGCTGGCGCTGGGGCTGGAGGGTGGCCACCATCGTCGTCGGATCGTGCACGCCGGCGGCGACGCCAGTGGCGCCGAAGTGGCGCGTGCTCTGGCTGCCGCACTGACCACCGGTGAGCGCACCTCCGAGCTGCTGACGGTGATCGTCGGCACGGCCGTCGACGTGATCACCGATGACACCGGCAGCGTCCGCGGTCTGTGGCTGATCGACACCGACGGCGAGGTCGTGCAGCTGCTGGCCGACGCCGTGGTGTTGGCCACCGGGGGCATCGGGCAGGCCTGGACCACGACCAGCAACCCGACCACCGCAACGGGTGACGGTCCGGGTATCGCGCTGAGAGCCGGCGCGGTGATCCGCGATCCGGAATTCGTCCAGTTCCATCCGACGGTGCTCGCGGTCCCGTCCGCGCATCGTCGAGCCGGCGACCGCGGAGTGTTGATCTCCGAGGCGGTCCGCGGCGAGGGGGCGCGGCTGGTGGACCGCCGCGGAAATCTGATCATGGAAGGCCGGCATCCGTTGGCCGATCTGGCGCCACGGGATGTGGTCGCCTCGGCCATCCATGCCGATCTGCTCGCCAGCGGTGAGGATCATGTTTTCCTGGACGGTGTCGGCCTCGGCGCCGATGTCTGGCACCGACACTTCCCCACCATCCTCAGCCTCTGTCGAGAACGCGGAGTCGACCCGGTCAGCGAACCGATCCCGATCCGCCCCGCCGAGCACTACTTCTGTGGCGGTGTGCTCGCAACCCTCGACGGGATCACCACGGTCCCCGGTCTGTACGCGATCGGCGAGGTCGCCTCGACCGGCGTCCAAGGCGCCAATCGGCTGGCTTCCAACAGTCTGACCGAGGCGTTCGTCGCCGGTGACCGGCTCGGGGTGCTGTTGTCCGTGCCCACCGCGGAGCAGGATGCGAAGATCACCGTCACGGCCGCGGCACTGCGCTACCAGACCGGGCTGGACCATGATCAGCAGCCGATCGATCCGGTACGACGCGGATCGCTGATCGCAGCCGATCAGCGACCGGCCGTCACCGAAGCCATCACTCGCGGTGCGGGCGTGCTGCGCTCCGGCGACGGGCTGCTCGAGCTGCAGCGGAGCCTGGCCGGTCTGCGGGACACTGACCGGCCCGCGTCGGCCGCGGACGTCGAAACCACCAACCTGGCGACGATCGGAGCTCTGGTGGCAACGGCTGCCCTGGCCCGTACCGAAAGCCGCGGCTGTCATCGACGTTCCGATCATGATCGACCGTTGCCGCAATGGCAACGGCACAGCCATCTGGTGCTGGACCGGTCGGGTCGACTGGTCGGCACCGGTCAGTCCGAGGCGGTGGCGGCATGACGACGACGACGGCGATCGACCGAGCAACGATCGATGATCAACTGCGAGTAGCCGGACTGGACCCGGCAGAGATCGCCGGCTTTGCCCGATCGACACTGGCCGAGGACCTGCAGTGGGGTCCGGATCTGACGACCGAGGCCACCATCCCGGCCGACCAGCAGGGTGTCGCCGATGTCGTCGCGCGCGCCGCCGGGACGCTTGCCGGGATCCCGGTGGCAGCAGTGATCGCCGACGAGCTGGCCGAGCAGCGCGGCGATCGATTGACGATCGACATCGTCCGTGTCGACGGCGATCGGGTGCTGCCGGGTGATCGCGTGCTCAGCATCGCCGGCCCGTTGCGGACCCTGCTGACCGCCGAACGCAGTCTGCTCAATGTGCTCGGCCAGCTCTCCGGCGTGGCGACCGCCACCGCAGCGTGGGTGGACGCCATCGGTGATCACCGATGCGCGGTCCGGGACACCCGCAAGACCGTGCCCGGCCTGCGGATCCTGCAGAAGTATGCCGTCCGCTGCGGCGGCGGCGTCAACCACCGGATGGGCTTGGGCGACGCCGCTCTGATCAAGGACAACCACGTCGCCGCAGCGGGATCGGTCCGAGCCGCGTTCGCCGCTGTCCGGCGGGCCGATCCGCAGGTATCGGTCGAGGTCGAGGTGGACACCCTTGATCAACTGGTGGAGGCGTTGGACGCCGGTGCAGATCTCATCCTGCTGGACAACATGTCCCCCGAGACAATGCGGCGGGCGGTGTCATTGGCGTCCGGTCATCAGGTGCGGTTGGAGGCCAGCGGCGGGCTGACGCTGGCCGATGCGGCAGCGGTCGCCGCGACCGGTGTCGACTACATCGCGGTCGGAGGGCTGACCCATTCGGCTCCGGTGCACGATCTCGGCTTCGACCTCCGCGACGAGCCCGATCGCTGAGAGCTCAGCCACTGACCGCGCACCCTCCTGCGTGGCTCGGAAGCGATCAGGACGGTGGCAGCCGCCGGGTCGGTTGATCATCGGGTCCGGGACGGTACTCGGGACGATACGGCGACGGTTGCTGCCGCTGGTCCGGCGGCGGCGCCGGACGTTCGGTCACCGCAGTCCGCCCGACACCGGTCAGCAACGACCCGATCGCCAGCCCGATGATCAGATACAGGGCGGCCACCAGGACGCTGCCGTACCAGTCTCCGGCGACCAGCGCCTGTACGACGACGGCGAGCACGACCAGCCCGATGATCCAGGCGAAAAAGGTGTGCGCCCGGGGTGTGCTGAGCAGCAGCAGATGCAACAGCCCGGTCGCCAGCAGGGCGACCACCACGGCGGCGACGACTACCAGAGTCCGGTCCAGGTCGGCGCCCTGTCCGGCCAGCTTGTGCAGCCCGGACACGCCGTCCAGCGCCCGCAGCACCAGGATCCCGACGAACGCGACCCCGCCGGCGACCAGCGCGGTGGCGACCCCGCCCGCCCAGACGCGGACGGGATCCACTCGACGACGTCGGTCCGGTCGCGGGTCATCTCCGTAGCTCATCGTGTTCTCCGGATCGTCGATCGGTCTGGAGTTTTCACGCTACAAGCTCCTCGGGACGAACGCGAACACCAGTTCCGCCTCGAGGTCGCGCACAGCAGTCCTGAAGCAGAGCCTGAGGTCAGCCGCCCGGGGTCACCTCACGAAACACGGGTCGCCGTCTCCGAACGGTCGGCCGGTCGCGGGTAGTCGGGCAGCTTGATCCTGGTGGCGAACAGATCGGTGATCTTCAGCATCGCCTTGAGCAGCAGCCCGGACCGGAAGGTGAGGTTGCGCCGGCGGATCGCAGCATCGGTCGGCGGCGCCATGAACGGCCCGGCGTTGCCCGACTTGGAGATCTTGGCGTACGGCCGGAAGATCTTCTCGTAGCGGTCGAAGGCCGTGTGATGGTCACCGTCCGCGGCCTCCAGTTCGCCGGCGAGGACGTAGCCGCCGACGATCGCCAGGCCGGTGCCGAACCCGCCGAGAGTGTTGCCGTAGGCGGCGTCGCCGAGCAGTACGATCCGGCCCCGGGCGTAGCGATCGACGGCGACCCTGCTGATCGAGTCCAGAGTGAATTCGCCGGCGTCGGGGAGTCGGCGCAGCACCTCGTCGGTCCGCCAGCCACCGCCCTCGTAGGCCGCGGAGACGATCTGCTTCATCTGCTCACCGTCATAGCGGTCGTAGGTCAGCTCGGGTGAGCCGAAGACGAAGAACGCCGACGCCTTGGGTCCGCCGATGGCGAGCATCCGTCCCGGTTCGTTGTACATCAGACCGTCGCCGGGCAGGTTGATGTCGGCCAGCGCGTAGTAGTGCCCCATGAAGTGGACGTAGTCACTCTCCGGCCCGAACGCCAACCGGCGGACGTTGCTGTGAATGCCGTCCGCGCCGATCACCAGATCGACGGTCCGCGGTGCACCCTTCTCGAAGGTGACGTGGACACCGCTGGCGGTCTCGGTCAGTGAGGTGATCGAGTCGCCGAAGACGTACTCGCAGTCGTTCTTGGTGTGTTGGTAGAGGATCTCGGACAGGTCACCGCGAGCGATCTCGATCTCGCCTCCGGTGAATTCGCCCGGGATGACGGCCAGCGGGCGGCCCGCTGCGTCGACGACTGTTTGATCATGACCGCCGGTCTGTCGGGCGAGCACGTCGTCGAGGATGCCCATCCGTTGCAGCACGGTGCGATGGGTCGCCCCCTTGAAGTCGATGGCCTGCCCGCCGAGGCGGAGGGTCGGTGACTTCTCCACCACGGTGACGGTGCAGCCGTAGCGATGCAGCCAGTACGCGGCGGCAGGACCGCCGATGCTGGCGCCGGAGATCAGAACGCTGAGGTTTCTCATGACGCCAACGCTGCGCCGCGGCGCTGACAAACCGCTGACAGTCGCTGCAGCAGCCGGATCTCCCGATCGCCCACGGCCCCTCGTCGAGCGCAGTAACGTGATCAGGAGGAGATGGTGAGCCATGGACGAGCGCGACCTGGTCAGGAGCCATTACGCACGACCCGACCTGTCCGGAGCCGTCTTCGCGGCGCTCGCCGCCCGGGGCGTCGACGTCGCACACCTCAGTGCTCACGACCTCTACCCCGTTGATCAACTCCATGCCGGATTCGCCGCCGCGACGGAGTACGCGGTGCGCCGGCTGGGGCTGCGACCGGGTGACAGCCTGCTCGACGTCGGCTGCGGCATCGGCGGTCCGTCGCGACTGGCCGCGACCATCACACCGGCTCGGGTGACCGGCGTCGACCTGTCCAGTGATTTCGTCGGCGCCGCCCGTCGGCTGACCGAACGGGTCGGACTGGCAGGCCGGGTGACCCACGACGTTGCGGCCGGCGCAGCTCTCCCCTTCGAGGACCACCTGTTCGACGCCGCGATGATGATCCACGTCGGGATGAACATCGCCGACAAGCGTGCCGTCTTCGCCGAGGTGCACCGGGTCCTGACACCGGGCAGTCGATTCGTGATCTTCGAACAGATGCGGGTCGGGCCCGGTGAGCTGAGCTATCCGATGCCGTGGGCCGACGACGAACGATCGTCGTTCGTCGAATCGCCGCAGAGCTACACCAGCTATCTGATCGAGGTCGGATTCAGTGTCGACGACACCGAGGATCGCACGGCCGCGACGCTCGATCCGCCGGCTGTCGGGCCGGACGACCTCAGCCCACGGGTCATCTTCGGGCCCGACTTCACCGAACGGATCGCCAACAACCTCGCCGCGTCGCGCGCGGGTGTCCTCGGTGCCGTTCTCCTGCTCGCCTCCGCCGGACAGCGGGATCACCGAGAATCCTGATGGCGCCCGTCCCTGCCGCGCCGTACCCGTGCAGGAAAAGTGATCGCCGGTCGGTCCGATCGATGCGAGAGTGAACGGCGTGACGGATCGTTCCCTGCCGACGCCGTATGCTGCGTTCGCGCTGCCGCTGTATCAAGATCGCGACAGTGCGCACGACGCCGACCACATCCGACGCATCGTCGGTCGCCTTGATCAACTCGCAATCGATCTCGAACCTCAACCCCGACCGTGGATGCTGTACTTCCTCGCCTACTTCCACGGACTCGGCAGTCGCGTTGATCAAGATCGTACGTTTCGCCATCAGGTCGAGCAGTTTCTCGGTGACCTCGGTTGGCAGCGTTCGGAGATCACCGAGGGTTTCGTGCTCCTGCGCCGCCATTGCGTCGCGCCCCGGACCAGCGAAGAGCGGATCGTCCACGACGCCAACTAGGAGACTGCTGAACAATCTGCCCTGCTGCGCGGCGCGCTGCACGCACACCGGCGGCGTTGCACTCCTTCAACGTGCTGGCGCACGCCCTCAGTCGTGCGCCTTGCCGTTGCACGCACATCGCACCGCTCGCGACGGGCACATTGTTCAGCACCCTCCTAGGTCGAGGTGCTGGGTGCATTCGGCGTCGCCAAGGCGTTCACCAAGGGCGGGGCAGCGGGACAGAGCTACGAACAGACGATGGCGATCTTCGACCAGAACCTTGCTCGGGTTCGATTCCGGACACCTCGGGGACGAGCTTCGGCCGAAGTCGGGCGTGCGTACGCGAGGTCGTTCCTTGATCAATTACGGGTCGAGTTGCGCGACTGATCGAGCGACTGTTCGACGGCAGTGACGACGTCCCGGGCGGACTCGGGATCCAGCCGCGCGGCTTCGGCGAAGATCCGGGCAAACGCCTCCGGTCCGAGGTGATCGGTGGCCGCAGCGGAGATCCGAGCGACGTCGACGTCACCGCGGATCGCCAATCCACGCAGCGATGTGGCGGCGCCGAGCAGTCGGGCGGCACGCTCGGGATGATCGGCGAGCACGGCCGATCCGGCAGCCCCTTCCGCGGCGTGGGCGAGCTCGCTGGCGAACGGTGCGGCGGCGGCCAGCTCGACGGCGGCGGCATGTTGACGCTCGGCCTCGGCCGGGGCTTGTCCCAGCTCGGCGAGACGCCCCAGTTCGGTGTGGATCCGGGCCGCCATCCAGGGCACGTCCAAGGTGCCGGCGTCCGCGGCGACCGACGCCTTGCGGATCAATCGCGCGGCCTCGTCGGTGTCACCACGGAGTCGAGCGACCTCGCCGAAGGACAGCAGGAACTGCACCCAGGTGTCGTCGGGCCGACCGGTGCGTTGCAGCAGCTGTTGTGCCCGATCCACCAGCGCCGCAGCCTCCTCGCCGCGTCCCTCGCGGACCATGGATTCCGCACGATGACAGAGGACGCTGGCGCATTCCTCCAGGGCCCCGAGCTCGGACTGCAGGTCGAAGGCTTCCGACCACAGCTCGTGCGCTGCGGGCCACGCACCACGCCAACTGGTCATCTGTCCCAGCCAGTCCAACGCCTGCGCGGTCCCCCACCGATCGCCCAACCGGCGGAACTCCTCCAACGCGGCCCGCATCTCGGGCTCCTCACGCTCCGGCCGTCCGCCCAGCATCCCGAGCAGGACGCGGCTGAGCCGGGCCAACGCGTGATTCCACGGATCGCCGGACAACAACACCTCCGCGGCTGCAGTGTCGTCGGACGGTCCGACCGTCATCCCCCACAGCGCCGCGCCGAACGGATGGCGCAGCGGACGGTCCCGGGTCGCCATGATCGCGATCGCGCGCTCCCAGTGTTCCTCCGACGCCCGCGGCACGGCGTGCACGACGCAGCTGACGTACTCCTCCTCCAACCCGGCCGGCGGTCCGACGTCGTCCAGCCGACCGACCAGTTCGGCGGCGAACTCGCCTGCCCGACCGTTGCGTCCGCTGAGCCACCAGTAGGCGGCCAGCACGCAGACCAGCCGCATCGCGGTCGGCGGATCGTTGTCCGTCGTCCATTCCAGTGCGGCCGTCAGATTCGCGTCGTCGACGGCCAACCGGTCGAGCCACACGAGTTGGTCGGCACGACGCAACTCGGGATCCGCACGCTCGGCACGGTCGAGGAAGTAGCCGGCATGCCGGTGCCGGGTCGGCTCATCCTCTCCTGCGGCAGACAGCTGTTCGGCGCAGAAGGACCGGACGGTCTCCAACATCCGGTAGCGGTGGCCATCGGTCTCGACCAGGCTGTGATCGACCAGTTCGGCAAGCAACAGATCGGCGTCCTCCGCCCCGTACACCGCTTCGACTGCGGCGAAGTCCGCGCCGCCGACGAACACCGACAGCCGGCGCGCCAGCCGCTGTTGGTCGGCCGACATCAGGTCCCAGCTCCACTGCACCACGGCTCTCAGCGTCTGATGTCGTTCGGCGGCGGTCGGATCACCACGCAGCAGCTGGAGTCGCCCCTGATCGATCAGTCGTCGGGCCAGGTCGGCGGTCGAGAATTGGCGGGTCCGGGCTGCGGCCAGTTCGATGGCGAGCGGCAGCCCGTCCAGCTCAGCACAGATCTCGCGGACCGCCGACCGGGACTCGTCATCGAGGGAGAAGCCCGGCTGAACGGCGACGGCACGATCGGTGAACAGCCGGACAGCCGGGTCACCGGTCGAGCCGGCGCCCGAGACCGAGTCTGCGGCGAGGCCGCTCAGCGGAACCAGCAGTTCCTCGGTCAGCCCCAGCGCGACCCGGCTGGTGGCGATCACCCGGACGCCGCGGCTACCGGACAGCAACGACCGACACACCCGCAGGACGCCGCCGACCACGTGCTCACAGTTGTCCAGCAGCAACACCATGTGCTGCGTCGACAGCGATGCGGCCAACCGCTCGCTGTCGGCGGCATCGTCGGCACCGGCCAGCGGATCCCGCCGTCCGAGCGCGGCCAGGACCGCGGGCACGACCTGCCGATCGGTCGACACCGCAGCAAGATCAACAAAGGCCACCGGTTCCCGGATCCGGTCGGCGGCCTCGATCGCCAGCCGTGTCTTCCCCACGCCGCCGGGACCGATCACCGTCACCAGACGCCCCGCATCGGCATCGGCCAGCACGGCGTCGATCTCGACGGATCGGCCGACGAAGCTGGTCGACTGTAGCGGCACCGACCGCCATCCGGGTTCGTCACGGCGGAGGATCTCCTGGTGGATCGCCCGCAGATCCGGCGACGGGTCGGTGCCCAACTCCTCCGCGAGGAGGTTGCGGGCCCGTTCGTATTCGGACAGGGCCTCGGCCGGGCTGCCGGCCGCCACCAGGGCTCGCATCAACAGTCCCCACAGCCGTTCGCGGAGCGGATGGGCTTCGACCAGCGCTCGCAGGTCGGCGACCGATGTCCCGGACGGCAGAGCCAACTCCGCTTCGACAAGATCTTCGGAGGCGACCAGCCGTGCCTCGTCGAGCCGGGCGATCACAGCATCGGCTCCGGCAACGTCGCTGAGCGCGGGACCGCGCCACAGGTCGAGGGCGTTTTGCAACAGTCGGGCGGCCGCCGTCGCGTCGCCGGCCTGCAAACGATCATGGCCGGCCGAGGACAATCGTTCGAAGCGGCAGACGTCGACGTCTTCGGGTTGTGCGTGGAGTCGGTAGCGGCCTGCCTCGAACGTGATCGAGCCGGGCGGCAGGCTTCTCCGCAGCCGGGAGATCTGGGCCTGGATCGCATTGGTCGCCTCGGCTGGTGGATCCTCCTCGTACTGGCCGGTCAACAGTTCCTCGACACTCACCGGTCGACCCGGTGTCAGCGCCAGCAGGCTGAGCAGCGATCGTTGCCGGGCCCCGGCGACGGCGACGTGTTCACCGTCGGTCGTTCGGACCCGGAGCGGCCCGAGGATGTCGTAGTGCACGGTTCCGATTCTCTGCCCGCGTGCCGCCGTCGGTGGTGATCGGGGCAAAACTGGCTGACCATTCGGCTCTTCCTGAAACGTCCACTGCTGCCGGCTCCGCCGACCGGCTAGGGAAGCACTGATCAATACGGGCGTAGCGAGGACCCGCGATGCGCGGTCGGTCGCAAGGCGCAGGAGTGAAGGCGGGCCGGGGCCCGTCGAACGAGTGCAACGTAGCGAACGGGCGTGCAGCGCGGGCCGCAGTAGCCCGTATTGATCAGTGTTTCCCTACCGTCCTCCTGAGACAGTGGTTGTCTCGCCAGACAGTGATCTTGTGAACCGCACGGCCGGCGGATTGGTAGAAAAGGGCCATGAAGATCGTCGAGATCCGCGAGCAGACCTTTCCCATCAGTTCCCCGATCCGCAACGCCTACATCGACTTCAGCAAGATGACGCTGAGCCTGGTCGCGGTGATCACCGACGTCATCCGCGACGGTCGGCCGGTGATCGGGTACGGCTTCAACTCCAACGGCCGCTACGGCCAGGGTGCGATGATGCGGGAGCGGTTCATCCCGCGGATCCTCGAGGCCGAGCCGCACGCGGTGGCCACCCGACACGGCGACAATCTCGATCCGCAACGGATCTGGTCGATCATGATGCAGAACGAGAAGCCGGGCGGACACGGCGAACGGTCGGTCGCCGTCGGCACCATCGACATGGCGGTCTGGGATGCCACCGCGAAGATCGCCGACAAGCCGCTGTATCAACTGCTCGCCGAGCGATTCGGCACCGGCATCGTCGATCGGCGGGTGTTCGTGTACGCCGCCGGCGGCTACTACTACCCCGGTCAGGACATTGCCGCCCTGCAGGACGAGATGCGGAGCTACCTCGATCGTGGTTACACGGTGATCAAACAGAAGATCGGCGGCGGCACCCTGGACGATGATCGTCGGCGGATCGAGGCAACCCTGGAGTTGCTCGGACCGGGGCAACAGCTCGCCGTCGACGCCAACGGCCGGTTCGGCGTCGACCTCGCCCTGCGCTACGCCGACGCGCTGAGCCAGTACGACCTGTTCTGGTACGAAGAACCGGTCGAGCCACTGGACTACGACCTGCATCGGGTGGTCGCCGAGGCCTACCCCGGTGCGCTGGCGACCGGGGAGAACCTGTTCTCGATGCAGGATGCCCGCAACCTGATCAGATACGGCGGGCTGCGCCCGGATCGGGACTGGCTGCAGTTCGACTGCGCGCTCAGCTACGGCCTGGTCGAGTATCTGCGCACCCTGGCGATGCTCGATGATCATGGTTGGGCCCGCAGCCGCTGCATCCCGCACGGCGGCCACCAGATGTCACTGAACATCGCCGCCGGACTCGGACTCGGCGGCAATGAGTCCTACCCCGACCTGTTCCAGCCGTTCGGCGGTTTCCCCGACGGTGTCGAGGTCGTCGACGGTCACGTCACCATGCCGGAACTGCCCGGGATCGGCTTTGAAGGCAAGTCCGATCTCTATCGGGTGATGCGCGAGCTGTCGGGCTGATCGCCAAAGCGCTCAGTGGCCGGCCTGCAGTTTGGCAATCGTGTCGGCCGCCCGGTACCCGTCGGGGACGCCCGACAACAGGGCGATCACCGACCGTGAATGATCCGACCGCAACGCCAGGATCTCCTGGTACGCCGGCGATCCGTACCAGGCCCGGGCCGCGGCGACGCTCGGGAAGCCGATGATCACCACGGCGCCCGGCAGTTCACCCTCGACCACGTCCGGCGTGCTGCCGTGGACAAGCCATTCGCCGCCGTACGGTTCGAAGGTCGACTCGATCCGGGCGATGTATTCGATGATCTCCGGGCTGTCGTCGACGTCTTCCAGATAGCCGATCGCGT
Organism: Microlunatus soli; assembly: GCF_900105385.1. NCBI lineage: Bacteria > Bacillati > Actinomycetota > Actinomycetes > Propionibacteriales > Propionibacteriaceae > Microlunatus > Microlunatus soli. The sequence goes on from NZ_LT629772.1 coordinate 1,664,076, forward strand.
AGCCGCGACCGCCGGTCGGTACCCCGGTGCCGACCGGCGCCGGATCAGGCTGAGTCATGCCGGCACCTGGTCCAGGAAGCCGCGGACGTCGGCGATCCGTCCCGACTCATCGGTCACCAGCACGTCGAAGCCGATCACCAGTGGCTCGGCACCCTCGGGTCCGAGGCCCCAACTGAAGCGCAGTTGCCGGTGATGGGCGTCGGCCTCACCGACCCGGGTGAAGACGAAGCCGGGGAACCGAGCGTGCACCCCGTCGATCAGCGCGTCGATCTCGCTGTGGCCGGCGACCTCGGCCAGCGGGTCGGTGTAGGTCGCGTCGTCGGCCCAGTGCTCGGTGATCAACTTCGTCCGCTCGTCACCGGTGGCGTTCCAGGTGGCCAGGTACTTCTCGACGATGTGGTCCATGATCGTTCCCTTCTGCGTTGTTGTCGATGTCACGGCACCAGCCTGGAACGTCCGGCGCAGCATGGCCATGACCTCTGAGGTCATGGCCACCCGGACCAGGTCGCCTAGCCGCCGGTGTGCGTGCAGCGCACCGCGCAGCAGGGCAGATTGTTCAGCAGTCTCCTAGGCTGCTGCCATGACTGTCGTCGCCGAGAGGACCGAGGTCGGTGGGCTGTTGCGGACCTGGCGGGAACGCCGCCGGTTCAGCCAGCAGGAGTTGTCCAACCGGTCACTGGTCAGCACCCGACACCTGAGCCGGGTCGAGACCGGCCGCGCCCACCCGACTCCGGAGATGATCATGCACCTGGCCGACCATCTCGACGTGCCGCTGCGGGATCGCAATCGACTGCTGCTGGCGGCCGGCTACGCGCCGCGGTTCGCCGATCACCAGCTGGACGATGCCGGCATCGCCCTGGTGATGGACGGCCTGCGCAGTCTGCTCGACGCGCACCTGCCCTACCCGGCGCTGCTGTTGGACGATCACTGGGACATCGTCGACGCCAACGCCGGCGTGGATCGACTGCTGACCGGCTGCGCGCCGGATCTGCTCGAACCACCGGTCAACGTGATCAGGGTCTGTCTGCATCCCGACGGGCTGGCTGGACGCATCGGCAACCTCGACCAGTGGGCCGCACACCTGCTGCACCAGGTCAACCACCGGGCAGAACGCAGCCACGACCCGCGCCACCGCCGACTGGCCGACGAGATCACCGGCTTTCTCGGGCCTGAACCGCTCGAACCGCCGACCACCGGTCCCGTGCTGACACTGGAGATCGAGGTCGACGGTGCCCCGCTGCGTTTCTTCAGCGCATCGGCCCGGCTCGACACCGCCACCGACGCCACCTTGGAAGGCCTCCATCTGGAGACCTTCCTTCCTGCCGACGAGGCGACTCGGCTCGCGCTGGCCTGAGCCGCCCTGGCGTGAATGTCGCGGTCAGTTGATCTTGGCCACCCGGACACCGACCTTCCGTCCACCGCCGAGATCGGCGGTGTCGGCCGGCTGATCCTTGCCCAGCGCGACGGTTTCGGCCAGTGTCTCTGCGGCGATCAGTTCGCGATGAGCCTCGATGGCGCTGCGCAGGTCGTCGTCCCCGGGCACCAGGGTCAGCCCGATCCGGTCGCTGATCTCCAGACCGGCGTCACGACGGGCCTGTTGCACGGCACGGATCACGTCCCGGGCGGCTCCCTCGGCGGCCAGCTCGGCGGTCACCTCGGTGTTCAAGATCACGAACCCGGATCCGGGCAGCATCGCCACCGCGCGGTCCTCGCGATCCTCACCGCCGACCGCCGTCCGCAGGGTGAACTCTCCTTCCTGCAGGGCGATCCCACCGGCCCTCACGACCCCGTCGTCGCCGACCGACCAATCTCCGGACTTACTGGCCTTGATCGCGGCCTGCACGTCCTTGCCCAGTCGCGGGCCCGCGGCGCGGGCGTTGACCTGCAGCTCCTGTCGGACACCGAGATCGTCGCCGGCGTCGGCGAGCTCGACCAGTTCGATGGTCCGCACGTTGAGCTCGTCGGCGATCAGGCCGGCGAACGGCTGCAACGCCGCCGCGTCGTCGGTGACCACCCGCAACGTCGACAGCGGCAGCCGGGTCCGCAGCTGCTTGGCCTTGCGCAGCGCCGATGCCGCCGAGCACACCTCGCGGACCCGATCCATCCGAGCCACAAGATCATCATCGGCGGGCAGCCGGCCTGCATCGGGCCAATCGGTCAGATGCACCGAACGGCCACCGGTCAACCCACGCCAGACCTCTTCGGTGATCAGCGGCAACAGCGGAGCGGCTACCCTGGTCAGCGTCTCCAGCACGGTGTACAGGGTGTCGAAGGCCTGTCGGGACTCCGCGCTTTCGCCGTCCCAGAAGCGTTCCCGGGATCTGCGGATGTACCAGTTGGACAGCACCTCGCCGAACCAACGGACCTCGTCGCAGGCGACGGCGATCTCCAACTCCTCCAACGCGTCGCCGACCTTGGTCACGGTCTGCCGCAGTTTCGCCAGGATGTAGCGATCCAGGACATCGGTCGACTCGGTCGACCGGACGGCGTCGTAACCCGCTCCACCGTTGGCGCTGTTGGCATACAGGCTGAAGAAGTACCAGGCGTTCCAGAGCGGGATGATCACCTGCCGGACACCCTCCCGGATGCCTTGCTCGGTGACGATCAGGTTGCCACCACGCAGGATCGGCGAACTCATCAGGAACCATCGCATCGCGTCGGCACCGTCCCGGTCGAACACCTCCGCGACGTCGGGATAGTTCCGCAGCGACTTGCTCATCTTCTGGCCGTCGTTGCCGAGCACGATCCCGTGGCTGAGGCAGTTCTGGAAAGCGGGCCGGTCGAACAGCGCCGTGGCCAGCACATGCATGGTGTAGAACCAGCCGCGGGTCTGGCCGATGTACTCCACGATGAAGTCGCCCGGATAGTGGTGCTCGAACCAGTCGGAATTCTGATGCGGGTAATGCACCTGGGCGTACGGCATCGATCCGGAGTCGAACCAGACGTCCAGCACGTCGGGGACCCGACGCATCATCGATCTGCCGGTCGGGTCGTCCGGATTGGGCCGGACCAGGTCGTCGATCATGGGCCGATGAAGGTCGGTCACGGTGACGCCGAAATCGGCCTCCAGCTCGGCGATCGATCCGTAGACGTCGGTCCGCGGATAGGTAGGATCGTCCGAACGCCAGACCGGGATCGGGCTTCCCCAGAAGCGATTCCGGCTGATCGACCAGTCCCGCGCGCCGGCCAGCCACTTGCCGAACTGGCCGTCCTTGACGTGTTCGGGCACCCAGTTGATCTGCTGGTTGAGCTCACCCATCCGGTCCTTGAACTTCGTCACCTCGACGAACCAGGACGAGACCCCCATGTAGATCAGCGGCTGCCGGCATCGCCAGCAATGCGGATAGGAGTGGTCGTACATCTCCTGCCGCAGCAGCACCGTCCCCGGTGTGGTCGAGCCGACATCGGCCGATGCCACCGTTGCAGCCCCGCCCGAAGACCCCTGAGCTTGTCTCAGGGCATCGGAATTGGAACCCGGTCCTTCGACAGGCTCAGGAGGCTCCTGCTCGGTGCGATGCTTCAGATGCTCGATGATCAAGGTGTTGGCGTCGAAGACGTGCACGCCCTGGTAGTCGGTGACCGGAGCGGTGAAGGTGCCGTCGGCGGCGACCGGGACGACCGGTTCGATGTCGTTGCGGTCGGTGACGATCTTGTCCTCTTCGCCGAAGGCGCCCGCGCTGTGCACCAGGCCGGTCCCCTCGGTCGTGGTCACGAACTCCTCGGCCGGCACGATCGTGTGCGCGTTGCGGTGCCCGGCGTAATAGCTGAACGGCGGCGTGTAGGAGCGTCCGACCAGATCCGTGCCTTTCAGCCGTTGCACGATGTGGTCGGCAGCATCCTCGCCGAGCTCGCGCAGGTAGGCATCCAGTCGGTCGGCGGCGATCACGTAGCGCTCGGTCGTTCCGGTGACGTCCGATTCGACCACCAGGTAGTCGACATCGGGATGCACCATGATCGCCAGGTTGGACGGCAGCGTCCACGGGGTGGTGGTCCAGATCAGCGCCAGTTCGCCGGTCTCCAGTCGGAAGCCGACCGTCACCGACGGGTCGCGGCGGATCTGGTAGACGTCGTCGTCCATCCGCAGCTCGTGACTGGACAGCGGTGTCTGATCGTTCCAGCAGTAGGGCAGCACTCGGAAGCCCTCGTAGACCAATCCCTTGTCATACAGGGTTTTGAATGCCCACAGCACCGACTCCATGTAGGACGGATCGAGGGTCTTGTAGTCGTTGTCGAAGTCGACCCAGCGGGCCTGCCGGGTGACGTAGGACTTCCAGTCCTCGGTGTAGCGCAGCACCGACGCCTTGGCTGCCGCGTTGAACTTGTCGATCCCCATCTCGAGGATCTCGTCCCGGGTCTTGATCCCCAACTGGCTCATCGCTTCCAGTTCGGCGGGCAGTCCGTGGGTGTCCCAGCCGAAACGGCGCTCGACATGCCGACCGCGCATGGTCTGGAAGCGCGGCACGATGTCCTTGACATAGCCGGTCAGCAGATGCCCGTAGTGCGGCAGTCCGTTGGCGAACGGCGGCCCGTCATAGAAGACGTACTCATTGCTGCCGTTGTCACCGGCAGGATTGCGCTCGACCGACGCATTGAACGTGTCGTCGTCCTTCCAGAACGCGAGCACCCGCTCCTCGACCTCGGCGAAACGTGGGCTGGACGGGATCTTCCCGGTGTCGTCGCCCTGACCGTCGGGATTGGTCGTCGCCTTCGGATAGCTCATCGCTGACTCGCCCTCTTCGAAACCGTGCCGTCACAAACCGTGCACGAGGACGACGCAAGCCGCGGTACCACCTCGCTTGCCCGGGGATCTCCGATGATCATCCGGACCGCTCGTTGCGGGCTGTCACGGGCCCAACCGTCCGGGTCTACTGAAGCCGACCCGACTCTCGGCCGGGTGCGGCTCGTTCTTCCGGAGGCTCGCCGGTGATGGCCGGGTCAACGCCTGTGCTGCCATCGTAATGCGTCGCGCGGCGGGCGGCCAGCCGGTTCGGGAGACGCACACTAGCCCCTCTCGCCGAGACGCACCCCACCGATGATCATGTCCACCCCGTCGCGGAACGAACGGTCAAGATCACCGAAGAGGTGTTCGCTGGAGGCCGACGTCAACGGATAGCGGTCCCGGTCGACGCGTTCGGACCGGGCCATCGGATCGAAGCGCGGATCGCGTTGACCGTCGGGCGCGACGATGCCCTGCTCCTCCAGGACGAATCCGAGCACGAAGCAGTTCAGCGTCCGCAGCACTGCCGTGGCCGTCCGCAGGTCCGCACCGGCGTCGGTCAGCGCACGCAGCAGTGGTTCGCCGGCGACCACCGGCCCGGAGTCGGTCATGGCGGTGCCACCGAACAACCGGGCACCGTCCCGATGCCCCAGCAGCATCCGGCGAAGCCCATCCGCTTGGACTCGAAGCAGGTCCTGCCAGGGCCGCTCGGCCGCCAGTGCGGCGAGATCGTGACCGGCGTAGGCGTCCCGCGCCATCGTCGTCGCCATCTCGTCCAGCAACTGCTGCTTGTTCTGGAAATGCCAGTACAGCGCGGGCGCCTTGACATCCAGCGCAGCGGCGATCTTGCGCAGCGTGAGTCCCTCCAGCCCCTCGGTGTCAAGAAGCTCGAGCCCGGCCCGTACGACGGCCTCGCGATCCAGCGCCATGCCGGCAGATTCTGCCAGCCTCTTGACGAATTTAACAACGTTAAGCACACTGGAGACGTATTTAACAACGTTAAGGAGCATCATGAAGGCCGCACTCATCACCGACACCAGTCAGCCGCCGCGCTACACCGACTTCGCCGACCCCGAGCCCGCCGCCGGCGAAGAGTCGGTCACGATGCTGGCCGCGGGCCTGCACCAGATCACCCGAGCTCAGGCGTCCGGCCAGCATTACGCCAGCCCGGACCGGCTGCCGATGATTCCGGGCGTCGACGGCGTCGCCCGCCGCGATGACGGATCGCTGGTCTACTGCGGCGGCCTGCGACCGCCGTACGGGACCTTCGCCGAACGGGCGGCGATCGCCTCGGTCGCCGTCCCGCTGCCCACCGACGCCGACCCGACCGTCGTTGCGGCGACAGTCAATCCCGGAATGTCGAGCTGGATCGTCTACAAGCTCCGCGGCGAGTTGCAGGCCGGGCAGACCGTCGCGATCCTCGGCGCGACCGGAGCCTCGGGCCGAGCGGCCGTCCAGGCGGCCAGACTGCTCGGCGCCGGCCGGGTGATCGCGATCGGCCGCAACGCCGACGCACTGGCCGAGATCGACGCCGATGAGACGGTCCGGATCACCGCGGACGGCGACTGGGCCCACCCGCTGGGCAAGGTCGGCGGGGACGTCGACCTGGTCGTGGATTATCTGTGGGGCGAGCCGGCCGCACAGAGCATGGAAGCCCTGGTCACCAACCGCTCCGATCCGGCGCGACAGCTGAGCTGGGTCCAGGTCGGTTCGATGGCCGGCCACACGCTCCCGCTGAACGCCGGATTCCTGCGCGCTGCCAACCTGCATCTCCTGGGCAGCGGACTGCGAGGCGTGCCGTGGTCCGACATCGCCGCGCAGCTGCCGGAACTCATCGATCACATCGTCGGCGGCCGGATCAGCGTCCGGCCGGTCGCCCGGCCGCTCCGCGACATCGCAACGACCTGGACCGAGGCGGTCGCGCCGGGCGAACGAATCGTCGTCGTGCCGTGATCGCGGCCCCTCGACGGCTTTCGTCCATCATGAGGACGCCTGGTCCACTATGCGGACGGATGTCGCTGTCGGCTTGCGGATGACCGACGGGCTGCCGTCCAATGGAGGTGTTCGTGTGACGAGTGTCAGCGTCAAGCCCCGGCTTGCTGACCGGCAACCCTCCTCCGCGGTGGGGTGCCCCGGGTGAAACACACGGCCGGGCCCGACCGGGACCCGGCAAGCGCGGGTCCGCAGTGCATACCAGGGTGGACCCTCAACCCGAGGAGTCCTGATCATGACCGTCACCGCCCCGACCACCGACCGCACGACGGCCGACGCCGACGCCGCCTGTCCGCCGGCAGCCGAACGCGCCGGACTCGACCAGTCGCGGACGTTCGGTCGTACGGATGCACCCGGAAGGCTGGACGCATTCGGTCCCCTGGTCGGCGTCAGCGGCGCCGATCTGGAGGTCCCGCTGGTCGACGGTCGGTCGGTTCGCTACGCCAACCTGGACTACGCCGCCAGCGCCCCGGCTCTGGATGCTGTGCTGGCCGACCAGCAACGGATCCTGCCCTACTACGCATCGGTCCATCGCGGAGCCGGTTACGCCTCCGCGGTGAGCACCGCGCTGTATGAGCAGTCCCGACGCACCGTCGCCGACTTCGTCGGTGCCCGCGACGACGACCTGACGATCTTCACCCGGAACACCACCGACGCGCTCAACCTGCTCGCCGGCGCGGTCCCGGCCGGTTCCCCGGTGGTCTGCCTGGACATCGAACACCACGCCAATCTGCTGCCCTGGCAGGGATTGGGCGCGACGATCGTGAAAGCGTCGCGGAGTCTGACCACGACCCTCGATGATCTTGATCGGACCCTGCAGCGGACCGGCGCCGGCCTGCTCGCGATCACCGGTGCCTCCAACGTCACCGGCGAAGTACTCCCGTTGGCCCGGCTGGCCGACCTCGCGCACCGACACGGTGCCCGACTCGCGGTCGACGGAGCACAGCTGGTCCCCCATCGCCGGGTCGACCTCGCCGCCACGGGCATCGACTATCTGGTGTTCTCCGGCCACAAGTTGTATGCCCCCTTCGGATCCGGTGCGCTGATCGGCCGGGCGGACTGGCTGGAATCGGCCCCGCCCTATCTGGCCGGAGGCGGCGCGGTCCGCAAGGTCACTGTCGAACACACCGACTGGGCCGACGGCGTCGCCCGCCACGAGGGCGGCACGCCCAACGTCCTCGGTGCCGCCGCCGTGGCCGCGGCCTGCCGGGCGATCGCCGAAATCGGCGATGATCATCTTCGACGGCACGAATGGCGGCTGCGGACCCGGCTGCTGTCCAGACTGGCCGGACTGCGAGAGGTCCGGCTGTTGTCGATCTGGGACGACTGCACCGACGCGGTCGGCGTCGTCGGCTTCACCGTCGACTCCTATGACGCCGGTCTGGTCGCGGCCTATCTGTCGGCCGAGCACGGCATCGGCGTCCGGGACGGCGCGTTCTGCGCTCACCCGCTTGCGGCTCGCCTCGGTCTCACCGGTGGCGCACTGCGCGTCAGCTTCGGCGTCGGCAGCGGTTCGGAGGACATCGACCGGCTGCTGTCGGCGCTGCAATCGCTGGTCGAGGACGGCCCGCAATGGCGCTACGAACTCGTCGACAGCCGCTACCAGCCGGTCGGTGACCCGCGACCGAAGCCGGCCTGGCTGGACAGCCTGGACGCTGCCGCCGATCCCTGCCGGGGCTGACAACCCTCGCCCCGCTGCTTCGTCCGGTGACCCCGGCCCGCATCCTGGTATCTGATGCGGAATGCTGTGCCATGTTGACGTCTGTCGACGCCGCCGATCGCCGAGAATCGATCAGCCGGCCAGCACGGAACAGGGAGGGACGATGATGAAGATCACCGGAGCGGTCCTGGACGAGATCGGGCGGCCCCGCCCGTATGCCACCAGCCGACCGATCTCGATCACCGAGCTCGACCTGGCGGCCCCCGGCCCGGGCGAGGTCCTGGTCAGCATCGAGGCGGCCGGACTCTGCCATTCCGATCTCTCGGTGGTGGACGGGAATCGGCCGCGGCCGACCCCGATGTTGCTCGGTCACGAGGCTGCGGGTCTGATCGCCCAGCTCGGCCCGGGCGTGGACGATCTCGAGGTCGGGCAGCGCGTGGTGATGTCCTTCCTCCCCCGCTGTGGTGACTGCACACAGTGCCGGACCGACGGCCGGCTGCCGTGCGGACCCGGTTCGGCGGCGAACACGGTCGGTTCACTGCTCACCGGGGGCCGTCGACTTCAGCGCAACGGGAGTGGGGTGTACCACCATCTCGGGGTGTCCGGTTTCGCCGATCACGCCGTGGTGGACCGTCGATCGATCACCCCGGTCGACTCCGACGTACCGGCCGAAGTCGCTGCCCTGTTGGGATGTGCGGTGCTCACCGGCGGCGGCGCGGTGATCAACGCCGGGCGCCCGCAGGCCGGCGACGATGTCATCATCGTCGGGCTCGGAGGGGTGGGGATGGCCTCCTTGATCACCGCAGTCGGGCTCGGCCAGGGCCGGGTGATCGGTGTCGATGCCCTGGCCGACAAACTGGACCGCGCCCGCGAGCTCGGCGCCACGGCCGTGTTCCCTCCGGCGGACGCCGTCACCGAAGGCATCAAGGCCCCGATCGTGATCGAGGCGGCGGGTCATCCGCGCGCCTTCGAGACGGCGGTCGCCTTGACCGCGCCGGGCGGCACCACGATCACCGTGGGTCTGCCGTCCCCGGACGCGGAGTCGATGATCAAGCCGCTCGGCCTGACCGCGGAGGCCCGGACGATCATGGGCAGCTACCTCGGATCGGCCGTCCCGTCCCGTGACATCCCCCGCTTTGCCGAGCTCTGGCGGCAGGGCCGACTGCCGGTCGAGGAGCTGATCTCCGACCGGATCCGACTGGACGACATCAACACCGCGCTGGACCGGCTCGCCGACGGCCGAGCCATCCGCCAACTTCTCACCTTCCCCTGATCACTCAATACCCCGATTCGGGACAGTTCCAACGTCCGGCTATGTATATGACAGAGTGCTGACCTCAAGCGAACCGAACGACATCGAGGCGACGGATGCCAGATCAGCAGACCTCCACCCACCTGGCCGCCCGGCTGAGCCGGCTGCCGATCACCCGCACCCACCGACGGGCCATCGTCGCGGTCGGCATCGGATTGTTCTTCGACATCTACGAGATCTTCGTGGCCGGCACGATCGCCGCCGTCCTGGTCGAGGACTTCGGGCTCAGCAAGACGGCGCTGCCGTTCATCCTCGGCTCGACCTTCCTCGGGATGTTCGCGGGCGCGATGATCTTGGGACGGCTGGCCGACCGATTCGGTCGGAAGAGGTCCTTCCTGTTCAACATCGGACTGTATTCGGTCGCCACGGTGGTGGCCGCCTTCGCTCCCGGGCCGGTCTTCCTGATGATCAGTCGGTTTGTCGCCGGGATCGGCGTCGGTGCGGAATATCCCCTGGGTGACACCTATCTCAGCGATCTGCTGCCGGCCAAGCATCGCGGGCGGGTCGCGACCTGGGCGTACACCATCTCCTTCCTCGGCGTGCCGGTGGTCGGGTTCCTCGCCCTGCTACTCACTCCGCACGCCCCGCTCGGGATCGACGGTTGGCGATGGATCATGGCTCTCGGCGGACTCGGCGGCATCATCGTGCTGGTACTGCGCCGCCGACTGCCGGAATCGCCACGCTGGCTGGCCTCCCAGGGCCGCGTCGCCGAGGCCGACGCCGTGGTGACCGCGATGGAGCAGGAGGCCGGACCGTTGCCGTCGGTCGAGCTCGAGCCGGCGACCGCAACCGAGTCCGACGCCCCGTTGCCGGTACGCACCCTCACCCGGCCCCCATACCGCAAGCGGATGATCATGCTGGTGATCTTCCAACTGCTGCAGGGATTCGGCTACTACGGCTTCGGCACCCTGGCTGCCACCGTCCTGACCAGCCAGGGCTACACGATCACCGAGTCGTTGCTCTACACCTCACTGACCTACCTCGGCTATCCGATCGGCTCGCTGATCTCCACCCCGATCATCGCCCGGCTGGAACGCAAGTACGTGATCATCGCCTCGGCAGTCGCGATGGCCGGGTTCGGGATCGGATTCGCGGTCGCGGGGAGTCCTGCGCTGATCGTGATCTTCGGCTTCTGCGTCACGGTCACCAGCAACGTGTTCTCCAACTCGTTCCACATCTACCAGGCCGAGATCTTCCCGACCTCGTTGCGCTCCACCGCGGTCGGGTCCACCTATTCGTTGTCCCGCTTGATGAGCGGTGTCCAAGGATTCATCCTGCTGCCGGTGCTGGCCGCGGCCGGCGCCGGAGCGATGTATGGGATCGTCGGCGTCGCGATGTTGATCTTGGTGGTGAACGTCGCCGCACTCGGACCGCGGACCGCCGGCCGGGGCGTCGAGGAGATCAACCCGATCCCGGAGCGCCGCTGATCACGGTACCGACGCAGACGGTCAGGGAGTGATGACCCGGGCAACGGCGTCCCGGAGCAACTCCCGGCGCTGGTCATGCACCGCGTCCGACTCGTCGACGGTTGCGGTGTACACACTGCTCGCCGGTGACCAGGCCGACGCCATGGCGATGATCAGGACCATCAGGTCGAGCGGATCGCCCGCGCGCAGCCGACCGGCCGCCTGAGCCGCAACGATCGCAGCCAACTTCGGGTCATAGCTGTCGCCGTCGAACCAGCGCCCGGTCGGTCGACGTTCGAGCCGGGTCCAGGCGATCAGCCGGGTCAGCTCCGGTTGGTGCAGGTGCCGGTCGTAGAGCGCGACGGCCCAGGACGGCAGGTCGTCGGCATCGAACGGCACGCCGTCGGTGGTGTCGTCGACGCAGCGCGCGATGACCGCATCGAACAACCCCTCCTTGCTGTGGAAGTAGCTGTAGACCTGGGCCTTGTTCGCCTTGGCGGCAGCCGTGATGCGCTCCATCCTGGCGCCGGCGAGGCCGCGTTCGGCGAACTCGACGGTGGCAGCGTCCAGGATCCGCCCGTGGGTGGCGATTCCCCGCGGCGTGCTCGGTGCCCAAGGCATAGTCGCAGATTAACAAAAAGACCGGTTAGTTGTTTTCCCTGTCGGAGCGTTCTACGGTGGACAAAACAAACCAACTGGTCTGTTTCTTTTTTGAACCGCGCCACCCGAAGGGACATCATGCGCACCACCACCGCCTGGCAGAGCCACGACAACTCCACCGCGCTGCGCCGAGGAGAGATCGACCGTCGAGAGCTGCGAGCCGACGACATCGCCGTCCGGGTCGACTACTGCGGTGTCTGCCACAGCGACCTGCACGCCATCCACGGATTGGTCGGCAAACCCACCGACGGACTCGTCCCGGGTCACGAGTTCACCGGAGTCGTCACCGACCTCGGGCCCTCGGTGACCCGGTTCGCGCTCGGTGATCGGGTCGCGGTCGGAACCCTGGTCGATTCCTGTGGGGAGTGTCGGATGTGTCGGGCCGGGCAGCAGAACTACTGCACCCAGGGGCCGACCCCGACCTACGGCGGCACAGACCGGATCGACGGCACCCCGACACGCGGCGGGTACAGCCGCGAGTACGTCGTCCGGGATCGGTTCGCCTTTCAACTCCCCGCAGCGCTCGATGCTGCGGCTGCTGCGCCCTTGATGTGCGCCGGGATCACCATGTGGGAACCGCTCCGCGCTGCCGGGGTCGGTGCGGGCAGCCGCGTCGCGATCGCCGGTCTCGGCGGCCTCGGCCACGTCGGCGTCAAGTTCGCCGTCGCCCTCGGTGCTGACGTCACGGTGCTCAGCCGGACCCCCGACAAGATCGAGGACGCGCGCCGACTGGGCGCCACGGACGTGATCATCACCACCGATGAACGCCAGCTGGCTGCTGCCGCGGGCAGCTTCGACCTGATCCTGGACACCGTCTCCGCGCCACACGATCTCCGGCCGTTGATCGCACTCCTCGACCTCGATGGCACACTGAGCGTTGTCGGGCTCCCTCTCGAGACGACGGTGCCGTTGATGGCGCTGGCCATCGGTCGCAAGAAGCTGACCTCATCCGGGACCGGCGGCTCGACCGGCACCGCCGAGATGCTGACCTTCGCCGCCGACCACAAGATCGCCGCCGACATCGAGCTGCTCCCCTCGGCCCAGGTCGGGCAAGCGCTCAGCCGACTCGAGCAGGGCGATGTCCGGTACCGGTTCGTACTTGATCTTGCCGATCTTGATCAACGAGCCTCCTGAGAACCGAACAGTCGCCGGACCGGCCCGGCGCGAAACTTGTTGCAGCCGGCCGGCCCGGCTGCGACGCTGCGGACCATGAGCGAGTCCAAGCCGCGCGGACAGGTGATCTTCCTGACCGGCCCGACGCTGGCCGGGAAGACCACAACGGCGATGGCCTGGGCGGCCCAACGTTCCCGGATCACCGCACCGATGGACTGGGACGAGCTGCGCGGCACTCTGTTCCGCGGGAGCCGGCTGCAGGCGGCCGACGACATCAGCACGGAGTACCGATTCGCGGCCAGGATCGCAACCCTGACGGCGGCCCACATCATCGACTCGGGCTTCGACTGTCTGATCGCCGGGCCACGGGTGCCGGCCGGCCCGAATGACCCGCCGTCCTGGGTCGGCGTCTGGGACGAGCTTGATCAACTGCAGCCGATCACCATCGCCCTGCTGCCCAGCCTGGAAACCCGCCTCGAACGCCGCCGGCTGGATCCGGGTCGGGTGCAAGCCCTGAGCGAGGACAGCGTCCGGGAGAGCCATCGCTGGGCCTGGGAGTCCTGGCGGGAGCAGCCTCGTGCCGACGTCCTCGACACCTCGGAGATGACGCTCGACCAGGTCCTCGTCGCCGTCGAGCAGACTGCGGCGCGACTGACCGACCGGCCGCTCAGAGCGGCCGATGCATGATGTGCAGGCCGACGTAGCCGTGTACCGGGTGTCGGAAACCTGCTGGCAGCGTTCCCACCAACTCGAAGCCCAAGGAACGCCAGAGGGCGACGGCCCGTTCGTTGGTCTCGACGACGGCGTTGAACTGCATGGCCCGGAAACCGTCCAGGCGGGCCTGCTCCACCACATGCTCACCGAGGGCCCGACCGACGCCACGTCCGCCGTGCTTCGGGTCGACCATGAAGCTGGCTCCGGCGATGTGTGAGGCACCGCCGCGGTGATTGCGCACGCTGGTGGCGGTGCCGAGCACGGTCCCGTCGGCGTCGACCGCCACAAAGGTGCGGCGCCCCGGTGAGTCCGCGAACCACAGTTGCCGCGCCTGCGACTCTGTGGTGTCCCGGTCCCAGGAGAATGTCTCGCCCGCCCGCACGATGCCCTCCATGAATGCCCACATCGCCGGCCAGTCCTCCGCAACGGCCTCGCGGACGGTGGGTGCCGCGGTATCTGCCATGGGCGCCATTCTTCCTGCACCGCCCGTCGGGCGAGGAGTGGCACCGTCATCGGCCTGCACCGACACCCGATGCGCCGCCCTGGCAGGAGTTGCCGATCGTCGGATCACCCGCCGGCCGGCATGATCAGGATTCGGCGTCGTCTGCCGAATGGTCTCCTTGTTGCGACCGCCAATACGCCGCTGTGAGCTGATCCCGTGCTCGTCGGACGACGATGATCCTCGTCGTCTGGACGACGACGGCAAGGATCACGAACACCCCGGTCGACCGGTTGGTGAGGAGATAGCGGAAGCCGCGCCGGCGCCGGGCGAACCCGTTGATGATCATGACGACCAGGGCGATCACTGCGGCGATCTGCCCGAGAGCGATCGGGAGGATTCGGCCGACGTAGGTCCAGATCGCATCACCGGAGGACTCCGCATCGAGCTGCGCGAGCGCCTCGCGAAGCTGCTCGGGAGTCCCACGCTGTCGCCGCTTCCGCATCGTCCGACCGTAGCCGATGCCGATCGTCAGTTGAGTCGGGTGACCCGAACGACGAAGTCCTGCAGCGGCGTCGGGCGGCCGACCACCGTACGGCTGTGCTCTGCTGCCGTGACGACCCCCCACTGGGGCTCGGCGAACAATGCCGTCACTGTCGCCGGCGTCGCCGAGGCTTCGGACGGTGGCTGCTCGCCGTGACCGGAATGTCGACCGTGCAGATGACCGACGATCAACAAGGTGCCACCGGGTGCCACCCAGCGGGCGATGCGTTCGTAGAAGTCGAGTTGCGGCATCGCCGGATGGGCGTAGTGGGTCGTCACCAGATCGAACGGGTGTTCCGGTTCCCAGACTCCGAGGTCTGCCCGGATCCAGTCCAGCGGGCCGGCATCATCGGCCGGTGCGCGTGCGGCTGCGCGGGCCAGGGCCTCGGTCGAGATGTCGGCGGCGGTGACCCGCCAGCCGGCCGAGGCGAGCCAGATCGCCTCCGCGCCCGCACCGCATCCTGCGTCGAGAGCTGTGCCCGGAGTCAGGTCGGCGACCTCGTCGATCAGGTACGGGTTGGGTGGCTGTCCGGCCGGGGCACTTTCCCCGTGCGGCTGCCTCCAATGCCGTTCCCAGTAGGCCTTGTCGAAGGCGTGGTCTTCGGCGGCGCCGGTGCCGTGGCTTCGTTCGTGCACTCTCCGATCATGGGGAGCAACCATCGGGTCCACCTCTCCATCGCGTTCTGCCGACACCGGGTCGACTCCATCGCGAGAGTAGCCGGTGATTGCCTGTCTGGCACTACTACTTGCGGTTATGGCAAGTCAGAGATCAACGGTTCGGTCAGTTGATCTTGTCGCTGCCGGGTGGGCCCTGCCTTCGTTCAACCGAGGTGGCTGATCTCGGGCCAGATGACCTGCCAGGGCAGCCGCCGTCCGGTGCAGACCCAAACAACGGCGCCCTGCTCGTCGTTGTCGATGCCGAGCCTGTTGTCGACGCGCGTCACACGGCGTACGGAACCGAACCATCGCCGCAGTCGCTGGTGTTCGATCCCGATGGCGACGACCGTGTCGACCGAGTCCGGCGGCGGCCCCCATTGTGCGTAGGAGTTGTGTCCGCTGTAGGCCGGTGGAAGATCCATCCGGCGGCGGAAAAGGTCCACCGCTCCCGCTTCTCCGTAGTTGCCGGTCAGCGCGACCGTCTGCGGTCGGCGTTCGGGTGGCACGGTGCGATAGGCGACGGCAACCGCATCGGCGAGTTCGGGCCATCCGACGGTCTCGGCGGTGATCGGCTGGATGTCGCCGACCGGATTGTCCGGAACGGTCCTGACCGGCAACAGCGGCAACATCAGCACCGGAACGATCACCGCACTCGCGCCGATGCCCAGCCCGACCAACAGCCGACGCGGCCGGGACCGAAGCATCCAGCGCACGGTCGGCGCGGCACCGGCGGCCAACAAGATCGGATACATCCCGGCCAGGTAGTAGTGCTTGCCACCGCCGACCAGCAGGATGACGAACAGCACGCCGTAGGCGACGGCAAACGCCCGTACCGACCGCAGCCTCGGATCGCGTATCAGAGCGACCAGTCCGGCAACCCAGATCGGCACCAGCAGTGGGCTGACCTCGAGGAGTTGGAAGAGCGGGAAGCTCCAGGCCGGTGCACTACCGCCGTTGCCGACGGTCGCGATCTGCCGGGCCATCGCCAGTTGCGGCCAGCCGTTGGCGATCTGCCACGCCAGGTGCGGCGCCCACAGCACGACAGCCACCGCCACACCGACCCACAGCCATCGATCACGGAACACCGTACGTGGACCGACGGCAAGCACCCCGATCACCACGGCACCGAGGAAGGCGAGCACCAGCGACTTGTTCTCCAGGGCCACGCCGGTGACCAGGCCGACGGCCAACCAGGAACGTCCGCCGTGCCGCAGCGCCCGGATCAGCAGCACTGTCAACGCCGTCCAGGCCAGCAGGTCGAAGGTGCTGGTCGCCAGCACGTGCCCGGTGGCCAGCGCAAAGGCCGACACCGCCGCACAACAGGCGGCGAGTGCCCGCGCGGCCGTGCCGGCGCCGAGCTCGCGTGTGATCGCGGCGGTCAGGTAGACGGTGGCGCCGGCGGCGATGGCCGGCGCGATCCGCAGCGCGGTCGGCGAGTAGCCGAACAACGCGACCTCAGCCCGGGCGATCATCGGCGTGAGCGGAGGCTGGTCGACGTAGCCCAGTGCCGGATGCAACCCGGCCGCCAGGTAGTAGAACTCGTCGCGGTGGTAGCCGTAGCGGCCGCTGATCACCAACAACAGCCCGGTCACCGCGGCGCTGACCAGCACCGGCACGACTGCCATCACCCGCGCTGACCGACCATCGGCTCTCTCCACGCGACCAGCCTCCAACCGCCGTCGTTCCGGAACCTTAGGGCCGACAAGTTCCACGATCGCACGCCGGCACAGGGCAACGGCCCGGTCCGGCGTTCAGCGTCTGGGATGCTCTGCGCCCGCGACCCGATCCGCACGGCTGCTGCTCCGGGCCGCCCGTCCGTCACGGGATCTCGCGGGGTCCGGCGGGCGCAGCATCACCTGCGCGTCGGCGTCCAGGAGACCGAGTGGCGCCCAACCCCGGGAGCGGTAGAGCCGCACCGCCGGATCGTCCGGATCGGAGGAGGTGCCGAGCAACGCGTGCCGGTTCGGCAACGCAGCGAGCAACGCATCGTGGAGCCGCCCTCCGATCCCGTGCCGCCGCGCCCTGCGGGACACGGCCAGTTCGACGAACTCGACGTGACCGCCGACCCAGGGTTCGGCAACGCGGCCCAATCGGTCGAGCACCCGGTCCGGCCAGAACTGTCCCCGCTGACCGATGTATCCCCAAGCCAATCCCACCGGCCCATCGATGTCGAAGGCGACGGCGAGCCGGTACGCCTCGCGGCCGCGGTGCCGATCGAAGATCGTGTCCCGCCACTCGGCCAGGTCGTCGATCGGGTCGAACGCATCACACCAGACCGCCGCGACAGCGTCGGCCTGGGCTGCCGCATCGGTCGCGTCGAAGATCTCCACCCATGCTTCACCCATGGCCGAACTCAACAGCAGACGTTTCGGAAGCGGACCGAGCCGCAGCGGCGTTCAGGCGACGCCGGCGCGCTCGGCGAGGCCACGGATGTAGTAGGCCTGGCCGAGGTGCTGGGTGGTGTCGCCGATGACGCTGACCAGTCGGGCGGAGGCGGTGACCGGCGGATCCCAGTTGGTGTCGACGACCCGTTCCAATTCGGCGGCGGTGAGACGGTCGAGATAGCCGGAGGTGAGCGTGTGGACGTCGCGGTAGTAGCCGGCGAGCAGGTCCCCGCTCACCGCGACCTTGCCGACGTCATCGGCACTCTGCCCGTAGCCGGTGGCGAACGGCTCGAACGGCAGCGCGAAGCGGTCGCGCCAGGTCGGCCAGACCTGGTCGATACCGGCCAGGTCGGCGATGTGGTCGTCCTGGACCCGTGCCGCGTGCCAGACCAGCCAGGCGATCGTGTTGGCTTCCGGATCGGGACGGTAGCCGGCCAGTTCGGGGCTGAGGTCGGCGGAGATGCCCTCGACCAGTTCCAGTACCCGTTCGAACGCGTCGGTCACCAGGGCACGCAGCGCCGCGGTGTCGTTCGGCGATCCGGTCTCACTCATCGATCTCTCCTGCCCTCGACGCAAGGTGACGATCCCGACATTAGTACGCCGCCGACCGCGTCGGGCACAGGCTCAGGATCCGGGCGATCAGGTGACCGGCCGCAGGGTCAGGGTGGCGGTCGCGTTCCGGTGCACTGCTGCCCTGCTGAAGCGGAACGGCAGCAGTCGGCCGTCGGCCCACAGCGGCAGTTGATCGGCGTAGTTGCGATGGTAGGCGTGTCCGGAGTTGCCGCTCTGGTTGATCCAGCGCGAGTTGTCCAGGTCGGCCCAGTTGATCAACATCCGCATCGTCGGCCCGTTGGTGACGGCAAAACTCGAGCGGTCGTCGAAGGCCATCGCGTTGACCACCGCCGGACCGCCGGCCGCTGGGATGTCACCGCGGTTGAAGAGCCTGCCGATGCCGCCGATCTCGCCGAAGGCCTGATGTTTCACGGTGATCCGATGCAGCTTGCCCCATTGCCACCGGTCGGGGTCACGTGCCATCAACGCGGTGATGTCCTTGCGGGCCTCGGTCTGCGCCGTGACCAGGATGTCGTCGCGTGTCTCCACCACGTCCTTGGTCCGGACGTCGTCCCACCAGACGCTCTTCGGATGCTTGAGCAATTCGGCGAGGACGGCGTACCACCGATCGCCCGACGACGGTCGCAGCTCGGCCGGAAGTTGATCATCGAAGGTGGCCTTCAGCAGGTTCTTGATCACCACGTTGAAATAGGCCGCACCGGCCGAATCCTTGCTGTCACGGCGATCCCAGGCGCGCAGCACATCCTGCCCCTGAGAAATCCAACGATCACTGATCGTGACATCGGTCAGAGCCGGCAGCAGCGCGTCGGCATAGGGAACATGATCATCGGTGAACAGATCAGCCGCGGTGTCCGGGTCGATCTTGCCGGCGGCCGTGATCCTCTTCGCCAGCTGTTGACTGCGCCAGCCGTAGGACTCGCCCGCCGACAACGGATAGGGATAGTCCTCGGAGACGATCGGCTGATTGGCCGCCACGATGTAGCCGCTGGGCGGGTTGTAGCTGTACGGCAGCGCCGCGAAGTCGATCATGGACTTCCAGTCGTAACGTCGGTCCCAGCCGGGCACCGGCACGGATCCGTCGCCGCGGCCGCGGATCGGGATGTCGCCGGGCAACTGGTAGCCGATGTTGCCCGATCGGTCGGCGTAGATCAGGTTCTGCGACGGCGCGTGCAACTGTCGGGCCGCGCTGCGGAACTCGGCGAAGTCGGTTGCCCGGTCCAGTGCGAAGATCGCGTCCATCGTGTTGGACGGGCGCAGTGCCGTCCAGGACAACGCCACCGCGTACGTCGTGCCCGAAACCCTGCCGACCTTGCGGAACTGATCATCGACGTCGGACAGCAGCGGACCGTGCCGGGACTCCCGTACGGTGATTCGACGCGGCTGCGCCTCACCCTTGACCGCGATCTCCTCGACCCGGGTCGTCAACGGCTGCCAGTCGTTGCCGACCCTGGCCTTGCCGTCCCTGATCTGTTCGGTGTAGAGGTCCTCCACATCGACGTAGGAGGTGGTGAGTCCCCAGCTGATCTCCCGGTTGTGGCCGATGATCACCCCCGGCATCCCGGAGAAGGAGTAGCCGCTGACGTCGAACGGGCAGGATGCGCTGACCGTCCGGCAGTGCAGCCCGATCTGCTCGAAGATCGACGGGATCGACAGTGCCAGGTGCGGATCGTTGGACAGCATCGCCTTGCCGGTCGTCGTCCGGTCCCCGGAGACCACCCACGAATTCGAACCGATCCCGCCGCCGGCCCCGCCCTGACCGATCAGGTCCGGGATCGCGTCCAGCGCACCGGCCGCACGAGTCAACGCCGCCTGCTGCCCCGGCCCGGCGACCGGCGGTCGTCCCGAAGCCGCCTTCGCCCCGGGGTCGAACGAACCCCCAGCCACCTTGCCGGCACCGACGATCGGCCGGTAATGATCAAGATCGTAACCGGGGAACAGCTCGGCGATCTGGCTCTTGGAGAAGCGGGACGACAGCAGGGCGCGTTCGATCTCGTCGTCCTTGTTGCTGCTCAGATCCCAGGCCATCGCCTTCAGCCAGGCGATCGAGTCCACCGCGGTCCACGGTTCCGGCCGATAATCCAGCCCGGTCAGCCCGAGCACGTTGTACTCCAAGGACAGGGCCGACCGGGACTGACTGCGCAGGTAGGCGTTGACACCGTCGGCGTAGGCGTCCAGATAGCGCCGGGTCGCCGATGACAGCATCGGTAACTCCTGCTCGGCCACCCGCCGCCAGCCGAGTGTCCTGATCACCTCGTCGGTCTTCAGCTGGGACGGCCCGAAGAGCTCCGACAACCGGCCGGCGGTCACGTGTCGCCGGAAGTCCATCTCCCAGAATCGGTCCTGGGCGTGCACATACCCCTGTGCCGCGAAGAGATCCTCGGCATTGTCGGCATAGATGTCGGCGACCCCGGACGCGTTGCGGACCACCTGGACGGGGCTGTTCAGCCCGGGCACCGACTCGGTGCCGTCCTGCTCGGGGAACGAGGACCGCACCGTCGTCACGGCAAGGCTGGACAGCGCGCCGATGATCAACACCAGCACGAAGATCACGAAAAGCATCCACCGATGCACCCGACGCACCGGCACAGCGTACCCACTGGGGCGTGTCTCGTTGTTCGGGTGGGAGCGATCAGGTGCGCGGTCGAGTGCCTCGGCGTGGCCGGCGATCCAGGCATATCGGGATATGGCGACCGAGTCCGGCTGCGGCGAGGTGCCGACCGCGTGCCGCGCAGCCCCACCCTCCAGGCCGGTTGTGGTCCGGGCAGCGGCCCGGTAAGAATGCCGAAATGCCCTCAATGACGAAGGTTCTCCCCCATTGGAAGCACCGCTTCGCGGTGATCATCGGCGCCGGTGCGATCGCTCTCCCGCTGGCACTCGCCGCCCCGACCCCAGCCCTCGCCGACCCCGACGATTCCGCCACTTCCACCGGATCGACATCCACCGGATCGGGTGGCCACGAGCTGGCGATCGAGACACTGTCCAGTCGACCGGAGGTGGTCAGTGGCGGCGACGCCCGGGTCCGGATCACGGTGCCGCGCAACGCCTCCCCGAAGTCGGTCCGGGTGCGTACCGCCGACGGTGACCACACCGACGAGTTCCGGACGACCGGACGCCACACCCTCGAAGGTGTGCTCACCGGGCTGCCCGACGGGCGGTCGACGATCGTCGCGACAGCAGCCGGTCAGCGGTCGACGCTCAAGGTGACCAACCACCCGATCACCGGCCCGGTGTTCGCCGGACCGGCGGAGCAGCCGTTCGTCTGTCAGACCGAGAAGTTCAAGCTCGCCGACGGCAGCACGCTCGGCCCGGCGTTGGACGACGACTGCTCGATCGAGCCGCGCACCGACTACGTCTACCGGACCGCCGCCGACACCTGGAAGGCGCTGCCGGCCGACGCGCAGGATGATCAACGATCCCGCCCGGACGATCTGCAGATGATCACCGTCGACGGCCGGACCGTGCCGTTCATCGTCCGGATCGACACCTCGACCATCGACCGTGGCGTCGCCCAGCGCAGCATCCTGGACGACCCGGCGGACGGCACCTCGGCCTGGAACAACAAGTTGATCTACACCTTCGGCGGCGGCTGCCACGGCGGCTGGTACGTCCAGGGCACCGGCACCGGCGGCGTCCTGTCGCCCAACCTGCTGTCCCAGGGCTACGGGATGGCGTCCAACTCACTGAACGTGTTCGGCCAGAACTGCAACGACCTGATCGCCGCCGAGGCGATGGCGATGACCCGTGAGCAATTCATCGAGGATCACGGCCTGCCGACCTTCACGATGGGCGTCGGCTGTTCCGGCGGCTCGTACCAGGCCCAGCAGATCGCCGACAACTATCCCGGCCTGCTGGACGGCATCGTGGTCGGCTGCAGCTTCGCCGACGTCGGCTTCGACCAGTCCCAGAAGCTGTTCGACGCCCGACTGCTCGACCAGTACGCCCGCAAGAACCCCGATGCGCTGACCAAGGAACAACTCACCGCGATCTCCGGCTTCGGCTCCTACCAGGCCGTCGCGTCGATGAGCAGCGAGGCGCGCCGGATGGACCCTGACGCCGACTTCATCGGCGACTTCCCCGCGGTCCTGCGCTACGACCCCGTGAGCAATCCCGATGGCGCCCGGTCGACGCTGTGGGACCACGGCAAGAGCGCCTACGGTGTCGACGATCGCGGGTTCGGTCGGCAGCCGGTGGACAACGTCGGAGTGCAGTACGGTCTGGCCCAGGTCCGGGACGGCTCGATCAGCTTCGATCAGTTCCTCGACCTGAACGCCGGCGTCGGCGGTGTGGACATCGACTTCAACCCGACCACCGAACGCACCACTGCTGACCCGGAGGCGGTCGCAGGAGCCTACGCAACCGGCCGGATGCTGAACGCCGGTGCCGGTCTGAGCGAGATCCCGATCATCGACGACCGGGCCTGGACCGAGGCACCGGGGTCCGGCGACATCCACATGCGCTATCACACCTTCGTGATCGAGCAACGGCTGATCAAGGCAGCAGGCGACGCCGACAACCAGGTGCGGTGGACCGAACCCGGTTCCGGTGGCTTCAACATCGAGACCGGCCACGCCGCCGACGCGATCGAGCAGATGGACGACTGGATCATGGCGGTCCGGAGCTCCGGACGGCACGGGCACGACGCGGTCGTGGACGCCAAGCCGGCCGACCTGAAGGACGCCTGCTGGGCACCGGACGGAACGAAGATCACCGAGCCGCAGGTGTATGGCGGTCAGACCCGGTGCAACGACCTCTACCCCGCCTACTCCTCACCACGACTGCAGGCGGGTGAGGCGCTGAGCGCCGACATCATCGGCTGCACCCTGAAGCCGGTCGATCCCGACGAGTACGGCAAGACCCTCACCGAGGACCAGCTCGGCAGGCTGCGCGAGGTCTTCCCCGACGGCGTCTGCGACTGGCGTCAGCCGGGCAAGGGACAACGGGAGCTGGCCGGCAGTTGGCTGACCTTCGGGCCGGAGCCGGGTGAGTATCACCGGCTCGGACGGGCCGGCTAGATGTGCCGTCCAGGGCGCCGAGGAATAGGTTTCGGTTAGCAGTCGTTATGCTGGAGTGCCAGCTGGTGCGGCCACGGCGCCGACCGGCTGTGCTACGTCCCGAGACCTTCGTGCCGAAGAGAGCCCAGATGCCGACCTATCAGTACCGCTGTTCCGAGTGCGGACAGGACCTTGAAGTGGTCCAGAAGTTCAGCGACGCGTCGCTGACCGAGTGCCCCAATTGCCACGGCGCGCTGCGCAAGGTCTACAACGCAGTGGGTGTGGTCTTCAAGGGATCGGGTTTCTACAGCACCGACAACCGGAGCAAGGGAACCAAGGTCGGCGCCGGCAACGGCTCGGACTCCTCCAGCTCGTCCTCGGACAGCAAGTCCTCCTCCGATGCCAAGGCCGACTCCTCCTCCGGCAAGTCGGATTCGTCCAGCAGCAGCTCGGGGTCCAGCTCGTCGGAGTCGAGCAGTTCCAAGGCTCCGGCCAAGGCTGCGGCGAACTGAGCGACCGGCGCGAGCTGGGCGATCGCTGGCGCCGGCGATACTGACGACCCGAATCGGGCCGCCTGTGGATAACCACGCCACGGGTCGGCCCGATTTTCGTACCGTCGCTGCATGGCCCGTCACGGCAGTTCCCCGTTCACCGATCTGATCCGGCTGATCTCCTGGCATCGGCGCAAGCTCGCCGTGCTGGCCGCGATGTCGGCTGCCGCTCTCGGGATCACCGCGGCAACACCCGACCCGCCGCCGACCACCACGGTGACGGTCGCAGCCCATCGGCTGACCGGCGGCCAGCAGCTCACCGCCGGTGATGTGACGACCAGGGACGTCTCCAGCGACCTGCTGCCGGTCGACGCCATCACCCGACCCGATTCGATCGTCGGTCGGACGCTGGTCGCACCATTGAGCGAAGGATCGGTGCTGACCTCGGTGAGCGTGCTGCGTACCCGTCCGGAGTCCGCCGCCGGCCTGGTGATCACCCCGCTGCGGATCGGTGACGCAGCGGTGCTGGCGTTGCTCCGGGTCGGCGACCGGGTGGATGTGGTTGCCTCCGATCCGGAGTCCGGCACCGGCGCCCGGGTGATTGCCGAGCAGGTCCGGGTGGTGACCATCCCGCGGACGTCCGGCGCCGGTGGTCTCGGCGGCACCGACCGCGATGCCGCGTCGTTGTTGCTGGTCGAGGTCGATCGGCAGCAGGCCACCGTGCTGGCCGACGCGGCCGCCAGGAGCCAGATCAGCCTGCTCCTGTAGCGCTCTTCGCGTCACCCACGAAATGCCATAGGAAGACCCTCTGGCAGCTACTGATATTTCGTCTTTGCCCGGCCGGATATTCCGAACGTACGGTGATATCACTCGATCAATTGCTGTCGCAGCAGGATTTCCGACACGTCATCGCCGACGATCTCAGCGACCGCATTCCGTCGAGCCGACAACTCGGGATATCCGGAAGGAATGACGGCCATGACTCTCACTCAGACCGAATCCAGAACGCAAGAATTCGCCGGCAAGCGGGCCGTGGTCACCGGCGGCACCCGCGGCATCGGCGCGGCGGTCGTTCGTCGACTCCAGCAGGCCGGCGCCACGGTGCTGACGACGGCGCGGTCGGCGCCCCGGGACGCTCCGGACGGCGTCCAGGTCGTCGAGGCCGACGCCCAGTCCCCGGTCGCCGCCGAGACCGTCGCAGCGGCCGTACAGGATCGACTCGGCGGCGTGGATCTGCTGGTTCACAATGTCGGCGGCGCCCGTCCGTACCGTGCCGCGGCAGAGATCACCGACGAAACCTGGCGGGCCGCGCTGGACCTGAACTTCCTGTCGGCCGTACGCCTGGATTCCCTACTGACACAGGGAATGCGGGATCAGCGCGCCGGGTCGATCGTGCATGTCTCCTCGGCTGCCGTGCCGGCCGTGGCGCCGCCGTTCCTGCACTACACCGCAGCCAAGGCAGCACTGGAGAACTACAGCCGCGGGATGGCCCAGGACCTGGCTCCGTACGGCGTCCGGGTCAACACCGTCTCACCCGGCCGGACCGCAACACCGGGCGGCGAGGCGACCCGTGAGCAGTGGGCGCACCTGGGCTCCGGCCCCGGCCAGGACGTCACCAGCCCGCCGCTGGGACGGGACGGACAGCCCGACGACATCGCCGAGGCGGTGCTGTTCCTGCTGTCGGACCGGGCCGGATGGCTGACCGGAAGCAATCTTTTCGTCGACGGCGGCGAATTCCCTCGATAACGCGCCGGCGTCGGCTATCGATCTCGAAGAAATTCCGCGGCCGCCGCTCGCGCAAGGCATGACGTCCGGTCACGCGGATCGCCGAAACGCATCGAAGAACGCACGATCAGGACGCCGCCGACATCGGTGCGGAATTCTCCGACCAGCTCTCCCGGCGCAGCAGTTCGAGCAGTGCCGAACCGCCGGGACCGGCGTCGCGGGGCAGGACCGCGATCACGGGCTGAGTCACCGCCGGCCACACCGCCCGGACCAGATGATCATGACCGGGCGGCACCGCCGAGGCAGGGACCAGCGCGGCGCCCAGGCCCTGCGCGGCCCACCGGACGGCAGTCGCGGTCTGGGACACCCGGGCGGCCGTGGACGGCGTCAGATCGTGAGCACCCAGCGCCTCCCGCAGGACGGCATCCAGCGCGCTGTCCGGGTCGAATCGGACCCACGACGCTCCCCCGAGATCGCGCAACGGGACCCGGTCCGCGGCCAGCTGGGGGTGCCCGGGTCCGAGCACCACCACGAACTCCTCCTCGCCCAACCGATGGGCGTCATCCGGGGACTGACGGCAGGCAGCCATCAGGCTGAGATCGAGGTTGCCCCTTCGACAGAGGCGGTCCAGCTCGACGGCACTCGGCTCTTCGAAGACGGTGACCTCCAGCCGCGGGAATCGCCGACGCAGAGCACCCAACGCGCCCGGCAACTGTCGGGAGCCGAGACCCAACTGGGCAGCGACCACCAGTTCACCGGTCAGCTCCCCGATTCCGGCGCGGGCCGTCGCCGTGGCTCGCCGTGCGGCGTTCACCGCAACTTCGGCCTCGCGCAGGAACGCCTTCCCGATCGCGGTAGGAACCAGTCCGGTCGGGGTGCGGTCGAACAGTTCGACGCCGAGGTCACGTTCCAGGCCGCGGATCTGTTGCGACATCGACGGCTGAGCGACGCGGAGCAGCTCGGCGGCAGCGGTCACCGAACCCGCTTCGGCAACGGCCAGGGCGTACTCGTATTGACGAAGACTCATCGGGCTCCCTCTCCTCACCGGCGCTCCGGTCGGCGGCTGCCAGTATTGCTCGCCCGAGGTCGGGCCCCAGCCTCAGCCTGGATCCACCCTCAGTGCCGCTGACGCCGATCCGAGGTCTGCCTTCAGTGTCCGTGGTGCGGGGGCACGTCGGCGAGCAGTCGGCGTTCGTCGGCATCGGGCGCTCGGTTGCTCAGCACTGCGCGCTCCGGTTCGTCCAGCAGAAGTCGACGCCGCAACTCGGCCAACGCTGCCAGCAGCTGAGCCGCACCCAGCCCTCGGCGAAGATCATCGGGAATCGGGTACGGCCACGGTCGCCCGGCCGCCCGCCGGGCCCGGACGTCGGCTCGCAGCTGTTCCAACCCGCCCGTGCGCGCCGCCAGTTGATCACCGACCGCGGCCAGGTCGGGCCGTAGCTGTGACGTACCGGCCGCAGTTCGCTCGCCGGTGATCGCGAAGATCAATGCCGGATGCCAGGCCGGTCCTGCCGCGCCGTCATCCTGTCCTTGCGCCATCGCGCACCTCCGCTCCCGACTCCTCGGTCATCGTACGGCGATGAGGGCGTTCTCCTTACTCGTGTGGGCTGCCACCCGAATAGGGAGACACACCCTGGGTCGAGCTCGGTCGCCCCGACCGGTGCCACGGCGGCCGGTGCCATAGGGTTGGAGCGTTCGATCCATGTCTGGACGCAAGGAGGTGTCGGGTGAGGGTGTCGCTGTTCGTCACCTGCCTGGCCGACACGCTGTACCCCGACGTCGGCCGCGCGACCGTCACCGTGTTGGAGCGACTCGGCTGCGAGGTCGATTTTCCGGCTGCTCAGACCTGCTGCGGCCAGATGCACATGAACACCGGGTACGCCCGGCCCGCCGGCGACATGGTCCGCAGCTACGCCGACACCTTCGCCGACGCCGACGCCGTCGTGGTGCCGTCCGGGTCCTGCACCGGGATGCTGCGCGAACACGGCAGCAACGTCGCGCCCGGCGTACACCTGCCGCCGACCTACGAGCTCAGCGAATTCCTGATCGATGTGCTCGGGGTCACCGACGTCGGCGCATCGTTCCCACACAGCGTCACCTACCACCCGACCTGCCATTCGCTGCGACTGCTCGGCGTCGGCGACCGGCCGTACCAGCTGTTGTCCAAGGTCACAGGGATCGATCTGCGGGAACTGCCCGAGGCCGAGCAGTGCTGCGGCTTCGGCGGCACCTTCGCCCTGAAGAACGCCGACACCTCGTCGGCGATGGGTAGCGACAAGATCGACAACGTGATCAGGACCGGCGCCGAGATCGTCTGCACCTCCGACTCCTCCTGCATGATGCATCTGGGCGGATTTGCCAGCCGCCGCAAGCTCCCGGTGAAGTCGATGCACCTGGCCGAGATCCTCGCAGCCCAAGAGTGAACGCCCGCACGGACTGAACATCACGGCCTGAACGCCCCGGACTGAACGAGAGGAGTTGATCATGACACCGGGTCACCAACTCGAACCGGTTGCCCGACGACGCGGCAGGGTCTCCCGGCGACGAACAACCGAGGTCGGCCTGAAACCCCAGCCCGGAGTCGCGTTCCTGGGGATGCCGTCCTTCACCAAGGCCGCACACATCGCGCTCGATGATGATCAACTCCGCAACAACCTCGGCCGAGCGACCCACACCATCCGGGACAAACGCAAGCGGGCGGTCGCCGAGTTGGACGACTGGCAGCAGCTGCGCACCTCGGCGGCAGCGATCAAGGACAGCACGCTGGCCGACCTTGATCGACATCTCGAACAGTTCGAGGCCGCCGCCACCGCGGCCGGCGCCACCGTGCACTGGGCGGCCGACGCCGAAGAGGCGTGCCGGATCAGTCTGCAGATCGCCCGGCAGCACGAGGCCACCGACGTGATCAAGGTCAAGTCGATGGCCACCCAGGAGATCGGACTCAACGAAGCCCTTGCCGACAACGGGATCCATGCCTGGGAGACCGACCTTGCCGAGCTGATCGTGCAACTCGGCGGCGACACCCCCAGCCACTTCCTGGTGCCCGCCATCCATCGCAACCGCGACGAGATCCGCCAGATCTTCCTGGACAAGATGGGCGAAGTCGGACGCGCCGCCCCCGACGATCTGACCAACGAGCCGCGACGGCTGGCCGAGGCAGCGCGGCTGCACCTGCGGGAGAAGTTCCTGTCCACCAAGGTCGCCTTCTCCGGTGCCAACTTCGCGATCGCCGAGACCGGGACCCTGGTAGTGCTGGAGTCGGAGGGCAACGGCCGGATGTGCCTGACCCTGCCCGACGTGCTGGTGTCGGTGGTCGGGATCGAGAAGATCCTGCCGACCTTCGCCGACCTCGACGTCTTCATGCAGGTCCTCCCCCGGTCCTCGACCGCCGAGCGGATGAACCCGTACACGACGATGTGGACCGGTGTGACGCCCGGAGACGGACCGCAGGAGATGC
Organism: Microlunatus soli; assembly: GCF_900105385.1. Lineage (NCBI taxonomy): Bacteria > Bacillati > Actinomycetota > Actinomycetes > Propionibacteriales > Propionibacteriaceae > Microlunatus > Microlunatus soli. Next base: position 1,692,910 of record NZ_LT629772.1, read on the forward strand.
ACATCATCCTGCTGGACAACGGCCGGACCCGGGCGCTGGCCGATCATGTCGGCCGGCAGGCGCTGCGCTGCATCCGCTGCTCTGCCTGTCTCAATGTGTGTCCGGTGTACGAGCGGGTCGGCGGGCACGCCTACGGTTCGGTCTATCCCGGACCGATCGGCGCCATCCTGAATCCCTTGCTGCACGGGGTTGCCGACGAGCACGACGCCGCCCTGCCGTATGCCTCCAGCCTGTGCGGTGCTTGTTACGAGGCCTGCCCGGTCAAGATCGACATCCCGACGGTGTTGATCGAACAGCGGGCCGAGGTGGTCGACGAGAAGGCCGACCACACCGCCCCGGATCCAGAGGCGCTGGCGATGCGGGTGGCGGCCTGGACCTTCGCCGATCACCGGCGGCTGGAACGTGTCCAGAAGGTCGCCGGCGCGGTCGGGCCGGCCGCCAAATACGTACGCCGGCTGCCGGGCATGCTGGGTGGCTGGACGCAGAGCCGCGACCTGCCGCCGGTGCCGAAGGAGTCCTTCCATCAATGGTGGGCGCGAACCCGCGGACAGGGGTCCCGATGAGCAGCAGGGAGCAGGTGTTGGCCGCCGTCCGGGGCGCGATCCGGGATGCTGCGGCGCCGGAGGTGCCACGGGACTACGTCCGCGATCTCGGCCTGGACCGGGACGGGCTGATCGAGTTGTTCACTGAACGCGTCGACGACTACCGCGCCGAGGTGACCGCGGTGCAGCGTTCCGATCTGGGCCGCACGATCGGTGCCCAGCTGGGACGCCGACAGGCCGGCTCGGTGGTGGTTCCCGATGATCTTGATCCGGGCCTGCTCACCACGGTCACCTGCAAGGTGATCAAGGACGCACCGGATCTCGCCGCGGGCGATCTCGACGGAGTTGACGCGGTGGTCACCGGCAGCGCACTCGGCATCGCTCAGACCGGAACCATCGTGCTCGACGCGGGCCCGATCCAGGGCCGGCGGGCGATCAGTCTGGTGCCGGATCTGCATCTGTGTGTGGTCGAGGCGGACAGCATCGTCGGCACCGTGTCCGAGGCGGTGGCCCGGCTGGACGCCACCCGCCCGCTGACCTGGATCTCCGGCCCGAGCGCCACCAGCGACATCGAACTGGACCGGGTCGAGGGCGTCCACGGACCCCGTACCCTGGTCGTCCTGATCGTCACCGACTGACCTCGGTCGTGACCATCGTCACAATACATAGCCGGAACATCCAACCGTCTCTTGAATGTTCAACCGACTATGATCGACACCACGACATCCGCCGAGCTCGCCGACTTCGAGGCCGAGTTCGCCGCTCAGCTCGCGCTGACCCCCGACGCCCAGGATCTGCTGTTCCGCAACGCGCGGACCGCCAACACGTTTGCCGACGAACCGGTCAGCGACGAGCAGATCAAGGCGATCTACGAGCTGGTGAAGTACGCCCCGACGGCGGCCAACAGCCAGCCGCTACGGATCGCGTTCGTCCGTTCTCAGGAGGCCAAGGAGCGGCTGCTGCCGTTGATGAGCGAAGGCAACCGCGCCAAGACCGGCACCGCGCCGTTGGTCGCGATCCTGGCCGCCGACACCGACTTCCACGACGAACTGCCGAAGGTCTTTCCGCATGCCGGTGAGGCCTACCGCGAGATGTTCGCCGGCAACGACGAGGCCCGCGTCGGCACCGCCCGGTTGAGCGCCGGCCTGCAGATCGGATACTTCATCCTCGGTGTCCGCGCCGCCGGCCTGGCCGCCGGTCCGATGGCCGGCTTCGATGCCGCGGCCGTCAGCAAGGAGTTCTTCCCCGACGGCAAGCACGAGGCGCTGGTCGTGGTGAACATCGGCAAGCCCGGCGACAACCCGTGGTTCGACCGTCAGCCGCGGCTGTCCTTCGACGAGGTCGCCACCGTCCTCTGACCGCCAGGAGCACAACACCCCCTTCCCGCACCAGTTATGTACTTCCGCACCGTGTACACGCGGTGCGGAGAGACGTAACTGGTGCGGGAAGGTGGTTTCAGGCTGTGGGGCCGATGGTGGAGCCGTCGGAGACGGTCTGCGGGGTGCCGTCGTCGGACAGCTCGGCGGCGCCGACCACGCGGACACCCGAGCCGAAGGTCCAGTCGCCTCTGACCGTCAGGCTGTCCGCCTCGGTGAGCGACGGGACGCCGGCCGGGAAGTGCGCGTCAAAACCGGCGATCTTCTTGAAGTACCGCGAGTCCAGATCGATCAGCGGCACCGTCCCGACGGCCTCGATCCGCCCGTCCTCGGTGACCCGGTAGGCATCGGAGCGCAACAGCAACAGGTCATTGGTGGTCTTCACCGGCAGGAAGCGCTCCCGCCCGACCACGATCGCGGTCGCACCCGGGAAGACCTCGATCGCCGCGCCCATCGCCGACTCGATCTGGATCACCTCCGGCGAGGACGAGTCGGACGGATCGACGGTCTTGACGTTCTTGATCAACGGCAGCCCGAGGACGCCCTTGCGCTCGACCAGGGTGCGGTGCAGCGCTTCCAGATCGAACCAGAGGTTGTTGGTGTGGAAGAACGGGTGCCGGTCCTGGTCGGTGAAGTAGTCCATCTCCTCCGGCGGGGTCTGGGCGGTGTCACGCAGGATGAGTTGTCCGTCGGACTTGCGGATGGCCAGGTGGCCGCCCTTCAGGTCGGCCTTGGTCCGCCGACACAGCTCGGCGGCGTACGGAGCCCCGGAGGCGGCGAACCAGCCGGCGATCTCCGGACTCGGCGCGGCACCGAGGTTGTCGGAGTTGGACACCGACGCATAGCGGTAGCCGGCGTCCAGCAGGGACTTCAAGACCCCGGAGGCCAGCAACGCGGTGTACAGATCACCGTGCCCGGGCGGGCACCATTCCAAACTCGGGTCCGCCGGCCACTCCACCGGTGTCAGGTCGGAACTCAGCAGCTTCGGCTCGCGGTTCTGCAGGAAGTCCTGCGGCAGCCCGTCGACCGCCAACTCCGGATACGGCTGCAGCGCGGCCAGGGTGTCGTCCCGGGTCCGGAAGCTGTCCATCAGGATCAACGGAAGCGGCACGTCGTACTGCTTGCGCGCGGCGAGCACCTGGCCGACGATCATGTCCAGGAAGGTCTTGTCACCGCGGACCGGGAGCAGCGACTTGGCCTGCTCCATCCCCATCGAGGTGCCGAGACCACCGTTCAGCTTGATGATCACCGTCTTGGCGAAGGCGGCTTGCTGGTCGGCGTCGCTGATCTGCACGTCCGCCAGCCGGTCGGGGTCGGTGAGCGGCCTGATCGTCTCCTCACCGATCAGGCCGGTGGCGCCGGAGGCGAGCTGCTCGTAGTAATGGCTGAAGACCTCGATCGCTTCGGCAGCCACGCCGGCGTCGGCCATCTTCTCCCGGGCTTGGGTCAGACCATTCATGTGCCTGATCGTAAGGGACATGAGATATTGGCCACCAACCAGCCAATCGCGGTGGCGGGCAGTGCCGAACGACGGGAGCAACCGATGTACGACGGTCCACGGCTCGACCGTCGGAGGCTGCTCGGTCTGGTCGGCCTGGCCGTCACGGTGCCGATCCTCGCCGGCTGCCAGCGCCCGGGTGACAACGTTCCCCGGCTCACCGCCGCGGAGGTGCAACAGCTCCAGGACCGCTACGCACGGGAATCGTTCAAGGCGATGCGGAAGCGGGACCAGGCATTGATCAAGACCGTCGAGGCCGGCGATCTGCTGGAACGCGATCTGGCGGCCATGAAGCTCGCGGCGCGGCTGCACAACCCGAGGACGACCGACGAATTCACCTTCCCGCAGTCCACCGGTCACCCGATCGCTTCCACCACCGACAGTGATCAACAACGCCTGGTCACCGTCGGGAGCTACAGCAACACCACCGCACCGTGGCGCAATCTCGGTCTCTACGTCCGGCAAGGAGAGGCCGGACGATGGCTGCGGGTCTTCAGCGGCGGCATGTACGCCGACGACGTGCCGGACTTCGGCTCTGAGGAGGCGTTGTCCTCGATCGCTCCGGACAGCACCGACTTCGCCGCCGTCCCGAACACGGTCCCGAGTCTGGTGGCCAAGGCGTTGCAGGATCCGGACTCGGCCGACGCGAAGAAGTTCGGAGCCAGTGATGTCCGGCAGCGCTTCGCCGACGACCTGGCAACCGAGACCAGCAAGGCGGCCGCGATGGGGACGGTCGCTCGTGAATACACGCCGGGCAGCCTGTTGATCGCGATCGGCATCAATGGCGGCTACCTGGCACTGGGCAGCTACAGCTTCAACCAGACCGTCACCGCGTCGGCCGGCAAGTCGGTGTTCTTCGCACCGGCCGCGACCGAACACAAGACCTATCCCGACCACTATCGCCAGGTGGTCTCCGACTGGGGCGGCATGTTCGCCGCGATCGTCCCGGAAGCCGGCAAGCTCACCCTGGTCTCCGGTGAGGAACGGCAGACCGGCCTCGAGGTCAGCCGATGATCGACTGGTCCGGTACGGCGATCTGGTGGCAGGTCTACCCACTCGGCTTCGTCGGCGCCGAGCCGAGCCGATTGCCCGCCGGTCGGCTGGAGCACCGGCTACCCGATGTGTCGTGGCTGGATCACCTGATCAGCTTGGGATGTAACGGGCTGTTACTGGGGCCGATCTTCGAATCGGAGAGTCACGGGTACGACACCGTCGACCATCTCGCGATCGATCGGCGGCTCGGCGATGATCATGACTTCGACCGGCTCGTGGCGGCAGCCCACGATCGTGGGATCCGGGTCCTGCTGGACGGCGTGTTCAACCATCTGGGTCGCGCCCATCCCCGCGTCCGCGCAGCCGTGCAGGACGGACCGGACTCCGAGGCCGGCCGCTGGTTGCGCTGGACCGAACGCGACGGACAGCCGGTGCCGGACAACTTCGAAGGCCATGATCGACTCGTCGCGCTCAATCATGATCATCCACCGGTCGCCGAGCTGGTGACCGGCGTCCTCGATCGTTGGCTGCAGCGGGGTGTCGACGGCTGGCGGCTGGATGCCGCTTATCAGGTGCCGGCGGCGTTCTGGGCCGGGGTGTTGCCGGTCATCCGCGAACGACATCCGCAGGCCTGGTTCGTCGGTGAGATGATCCACGGCGACTACGCCGGATACGCCGCCGCCTCGGGGTTGGACTCGATCACCCAGTACGAGCTGTGGAAGGCGATCTGGAGCTCGATCAACGACCACAACTTCTTCGAGCTGTCCTGGGCCCTGCAACGACACGCCGACTTCGTCGCCGCCTTCCAGCCGCTGACCTTCATCGGTAATCACGACGTGACCCGGATCGCCAGCATGATCACCGACGAACGCCATCTTCCGCACGCGGTCGCACTGTTGTTCTTCCTCCCGGGGGTGCCGAGTGTCTACTACGGTGACGGGGACGGGCTGCCCGGTGTCAAGGAGGACCGGCTCGGCGGTGACGATGCGATCCGGCCGGCGTTCCCGCCGACTCCGGACCAGCTGACTCCGGCCGTCGACGGCTTGCCCGATCTGTATCGGCAGTTGATCGCGGTGCGTCGCCGCCATCGGTATCTGGCAGACGCCACCGTCGACGTCGAGCTACTCGAGGATGAACGGCTGGTGCTCGCCGCGTCCGGGCGAGCCGCGGACGAATCCGTTCTCCGGCTGATCCTCAATCTCTCCGACGAGCCCCTGTCGACCGACTCCAGTGCCGGTGATGCCGTGCTGGCGGCTTCCGCCCCCGGGCGCCCACCAGGCGACGTGGAGCCACACGGCTGGTGCATTCTCGCTGCGGAGTGAGGCCGTCGGTCGGGACCGGCCCGCGCCACTGGCGCCCTCGGTGCGATTCGAACGCACGACCTACCGCTTAGGAGGCGGTTGCTCTATCCCCTGAGCTACGAGGGCAACGCCGGGAGTCTCGGTTCCGGCACCCAGTCGGGCGACCCCAGCGTACGGCATCGGCCGCCGAAGCTGCATCTTGCGCCCGCCGCGGCACAGCAGCCGACCACGATGCGCCTCGACCACAAGGTGCGCTTGTGGCTACACAAGTCGCGCAGGGGTACTCCGGACAGCCGGCGGGACAGACGATGGATGCTGCCATGACAACATCTGCCACCCCACCCTCAGGGCCGACCATCGCGCGCCGCGTCCTCGCGGTCCTGCCCGGTCTGGGGTTGGCGCTGGCGATCGCGGCCTGCGCGACCGGTATCGGCCGGATCCTGCCGGTGCTCGGGAGCGCGGTGCCCGGGGTGCTCCTGGGCGTGCTCGTGCGATTGATCTTCCGGCCGGGCCGGCCGGCAACGCCGGGCATCGAGCTGGCCAGCCACCCGGTGCTGCAGCTGTCGATCGTGCTGCTCGGAACCCAGCTGTCGGTCGGCGAGGTGGCCCGGGTCGGCCTGACGTCGCTGCCGGTGATGCTGGGCACGCTGGCGCTCTGCCTGACGGCCGCCTGGCTGTTCGGACGGCTGCTCGGCGTGGTCGGCGACCTGCGGACGCTGATCGGGGTCGGCACCGGGGTCTGCGGTGGCTCGGCGATCGCGGCGGTCTCACCGGTGGTCGGGGCGCTGAGCGCGGACATCGCCTACGCGATCTCGACGATCTTCCTGTTCAACATCGCCGCCGTCGTCACCTTCCCGGCGATCGGTCACCTGCTCGGGATGAGCCAGCAGGCCTTCGGCCTGTTTGCCGGCACCGCGGTCAATGACACCTCCTCGGTGGTCGCTGCGGCAGCCGCCTACGGGCCCGAGGCAGCCCACCACGCGGTGGTCGTCAAACTGGTCCGCAGCCTGATGATCATCCCGATCTGCCTGGGCTTGGCAGCGTTGGTCCGGCGCCGACAGGCCGCGGCCGAGGTCGCCGCCGGTCAGGCCGCCGGCGAGGCGCGGCGCACCCGCTCTCCCCGCGTGCTGCGGTTGGTGCCGTGGTTCCTGGTCGGCTTCGTCCTGATGGCGATCGCCAACTCCGTTGGCCTGATCCCCACCGCACTGCAGCAGCCGCTGGGCAGCCTCGCGCTCTTCATGATCACCGTCGCACTGTCCGCGATCGGGTTGACGACCGACATCGCGGCCTTGCGTCGGGCCGGTGGCAGGCCGTTGTTGCTCGGCGCGCTGCTCTGGGTGACGGTCACCCTGAGCAGTCTGGCGCTGCAGCTCCTGGTGGGCTGACGACATCACGGAACGCGAACGGCGGGACCGCACCGAGGTGCGATCCCGCCGATCAGTCAGTCCAACTGAGGATCCAGTGCTACTTCTGCCAGCCGAAGTTCTGTACCGGCTGGATGCCGAATCCGTCCAGACCCGAGTACGGCTCCGGGGTCAGGTTGGCCAGCCCCTTCTTCGTCACCGAGATCGACGGGCCGTTCCACATCGGCATGATGCCCCAGGTCTTCTTCATGATCTCGACCTCGAGCTTCATACCCGCCTCGGTCTGCTCCTTCTGATCTGAGATCTTCCAGAGCGCCTCGATCTTGGCATCGTCGGCCTTGTCCGCCGTTGCCGACTTGTTCAGCGACGTGGAGCTCGAGCAGTACAACTGGCACATGTAGGCCACACCGAACGGATCGCTCTGGGTGAAGCCGAGCAGGAAGGCATCCCAGTCGCCACCGCTGAAGACATTGGAGAAGTCCGCGCTGGCGATCTGCTTGATCTTCATGTCGACGCCGATCTCCTTCAGCATCGACACGATCGCCTTGCCCTGAGCGATGATCGACGGGTCGTCGCCGGTCAGCGGCAACTCGAAGGTCAGTTTCTTGCCGTCCTTCTCACGGATGCCGTCCGACCCCTTGGTCCAGCCTGCTTCGTCGAGCATCTTGCCGGCCGCGGCCTTGTCGTACTTGTAGCCGGCTTCGGTGAAGGAGTCTTTGTAGCCGTCCTGGAAAGGCAGCAGGTTCAGCGAACCCGGCGGCTTCTCGCTGTAGTCCAGCCCGTTGAAGCGGATCTTTGCCACCGTCTGCCGATCGATGCCTTCCATGATCGCCTGCCGCACCTTGGCGTCCTTCAGTACGGGTCGATCAGCGTTCAGCTCGAACACTCCGACGTAAAGCCGCGTCGCGCGATGGATCGTGGTGTCGGGCATGTCCTTGACCTGCGCCAACCGGTCCTTGGTGGCGACACCGGTCTGATCGATCTCACCGTTCTTGAAGGCATTGATGGAGGCGGTGTCTTCCATCTGCTTGAAGGTCAGCTTGTCCAGCTTGCCCTTGTCGCCCCACCACTTCGGGTTCTGCTTGAAGTTGACGATGCCGGTCTTGAAGTCGACGTTGTCGATCGTGTACGGGCCTGCACCCCACTCCGGGTGCATCTTGTTCAGGTAGCCCTTGTTGTAGACGTCCGGGTTGTCCACATGCGGATTCAGCACCAGGTTGAACAGGCCCTGCCACCATGCCCAGGGACCATCGAAGGTGACGACGGCCTGCTTGTCGTCAGCGCCCTTGGTCACTGACTTGATCTGGGAGTAGCCGTCGGTGCTGCTGGCGATGTACTTGGAATTCTTACCGTTGTTGGTCTCCCAGGTAGTCTTGAACGTCTCCCAGGTGATCGGTGACCCGTCGTTCCACTTGGCCTTCGGGTTGATCGTGTAGGTGATGACGGTGTTGCCGTCCTTCTCCTCGTCCTTCACATCGCTGAGGTAGTCCTTGTTGAAGGACCATTCGCCCTCGGGGCTGAAGAACATCATCTGCGGGTTGTACCAGGTCCACAGCTGGTTGGTGTAGGCAGATCCATCTGCCTGGAACGTGTTCTGCTGAGCCGAGACCTCGGTGATCGGCAGCGTGACCGTGCCGCCGTCCTTCACCTTGTCCCGCGGCTGCGGGTTGTAGTCAGCCAACAGTTCGGTGCTGCCCTGGCCCGCCCCGTCACCGTTCCCATCGCCACCGCTGCCGCTGCTACCACCACTGCCGCAGGCAGACAGCGCGAGGGCGAGTGCCGCCACGCCGGCGACCACGGCCTTTTTGCCGAGTCTCATGAGACTTCCTTTCACAACTTTGATCAAACGAAACAAAGGGTTCTGTTGTTCATCTCATCACTCGATAGCCAGGACCTTTCCCCTCGTGCAAACCGGACGGAGCACCCGGTCGCACGCGCCGATCGGCAGTGATCGTCTGATCGGCAGCACTGGCTGCATCAGCGGTAATGGCATGCATTGGTGTGGACCCCCTCCGTTCCGGTGAGCTGTGGTGTTTCTTCCCGACAACGAACCCGCTGATCTTCACGCAGCGTCAGGTAGAGCGGGCAGCGGCTGACGAACCGGCAACCCGGGGAGTTGTCGATCGGGCTGGGTAGATCGCCCGACAACAGGATGCGTTCGCGGGTCCGTTCCTTGATCGGATCCGGCAACGGGATCGCAGACAGCAAGGCCTGCGTGTACGGGTGCTGCGGATTGTCGAAGACCGAGTCGATGTCGCCGTACTCGACGAACTTGCCCAGATACATCACGCCGACCCGGTCGGCGATGTGTCGGACCACCGACAGGTCGTGGGCCACGAACAGGTACGACAGGCCGAGCTTGGCCTTCAACTCGTCCAACAGGTTGATCACACCGGCCTGGATGGACACGTCCAGTGCCGACACCGGTTCGTCCAGCACGATCACCTTGGGGTTGCTGGATAGCGCCCGGGCGATGCCGATCCGCTGCCGCTGACCACCGGAGAAGGCGGCCGGGAACCGATCGCTGTGCTCGACGTTGAGACCGACCAGCTCCATCAGCTCGTCGACCCGGGCCTCGATGTCGGCCGAGCTGTAACCGAAGGACCTCAGCGGCTCGGCGATGATGTCGAAGACCGTCAGGCGCGGGTCCAGCGCCCCCATCGGATCCTGGAACACGATCTGCAGGTCGCGACGCAGAGCACGGGTCTCCCGACGGCTGAGCGTGGAAACGCTGCGGCCGGCCACCTGGATGTCACCGTTCGGCTGGTCGGCCAGATCCATGATCTCCAGCAGGGTGGTGGTCTTGCCACATCCTGATTCGCCGACGATGGCCATCGTCTCGCCTTCGCGGATGTCGAAGGAGATGCCGTTCACCGCGTACACGGTGCCGACCCGCCGCTTCAGCACCGCGCCCTTCAGCAGCGGGAACTCCTTGATCAGGTTGTCCACCCCGAGCACCACCGGGCGCTGCTCGCGCGGGACGGTGGCCAGTTCGCCGTCCGGGATCTCCGGCACCGGATAGACCGGCTCGTCGTTGATCATGCCACCGGCCCGGATCTCGTCGGAACGGATGCAAGCAGCCTGATGGGGCACCGCCAACGTGTCGCGTCCGGCCGCGGCATCGACGGTGCCGAGATCGGGGACCGCGATCAGTTCCGGATCGGTCACTCGGCACTCGTCGACCGCGATCGGGCAGCGATCGGCGAACCGGCACCGGGCCGGGAGATCGATCAGGATCGGCGGATTGCCCTTGATCGGGACCAGCGGAGCCTTCTCACTCTTGTCCGCGCGCGGGATCGCCGCCAGCAGACCGATCGAATACGGCATCCGCGGCTCGGAGAACAGGTCATGCACCGACGCCTGCTCGACCGGACGTCCGGCGTACATCACCACGACGTCGTCGGCGGTGCCGGCCACCACTCCCATGTCGTGGGTGATCATGACCACCGCCGCGCCGGTCTCCTCCTGGGCCCGCTTCAGAACCTGCAGGATCTGTGCCTGGATGGTGACGTCGAGGGCCGTGGTCGGCTCGTCGGCGATGATCACCTTCGGGTTGTTGGCGATCGCAATGGCGATCACCACACGCTGCCGCATGCCGCCGGAGAACTCGTGCGGGAACGACTTCATCCGGCTCTCCGGCTGGGGGATGCCGACCAGCCGGAGCAACTCGACGGCCCGGGCGGCGGCATCCCGCCGGGACATCGTGTTGTGGATGGTCAGCGCCTCGATGAGCTGATCGCCGATCGAGAACACCGGGGTCAGCGAGGACAGCGGGTCCTGGAAGATCATCGAGATGTCGCGACCGCGGATCTTCGACATCTCGTTGTCGTTCAGGTTGAGCAACTCGCGGTCGCCGAGCTTGATCGAACCGCGGATCCGGGCCGAGTCGGCCAGCAGTCCCATCACGGCCAGCGAGGTCACCGATTTGCCCGATCCGGACTCACCGACGATGCCCAGCGTCCGGCCGGGCAACAGATCGAAGGAGACACCGTCGACGGCGTCCACCCGTCCGGCTTCGGACGGGAAGCTGACCCGCAGGTCCCGGACACTCAGCACCGGATCGGTCATGCCCGGCCTCCAGCCGCCGAGGTCGGATCGAGAGCGTCGCGCAGGCCATCGGCGACCAGGGCCATCGACACCGTGAGCAAGGTCAGCGCGCCGGCCGGGAAGTAGAACAGCCAGGGCGAGCTGGTGATCGTGTCGGCACCGCCACCGATCAGCGAGCCGAGCGACACATCGGGGGCCTTCACGCCGAAGCCGATGAAGGACAGGCTGGTCTCCGCCAGCACCGCACCGACCACACCGAGGGTGAACTGGATGATCAGCAGCGAGCCGATGTTGGGGATGATGTGCCGCAACACGACCTTGAAGCCGCCGACACCCATGTAGCGGGCCGCCGACACGTACTCCCGCTCCCGCAGTGACAGCGACAGCGTCCACACGGTGCGGGCCGGGAAGAACCAGTTGATCAACAGCAGGATGATCGCGATCACCTTCCAGTCGCCGCCGGAGCTGTTGGAGAACAGCGACAGGATCAGGAAGGTCGGGATCACCATCAGGAAGTGGATCACCGTCAGCACGATCCGCTCGTACGGGCCGCCGAAGTAGGCCGCCGAGGCGCCGATGACGGCAGCGAGCACGGTGCTGCCGGCAGCAACGATCAGGGCGATGATCAGGGACCGCTGCAGACCGTGCACGGTCTGGGCGTACAGGTCGTTGCCGGCGTCGTTGGTGCCGAACCAATGGTCCGGCGTCGGTCCGGTCGACAGGTTCATGAAGTCGGTCGCCAGGTAGTCGTGTTTGGCGATCAGTCCGCCGAGCACGGCAAACAGGACCAGGATCGCGAAGATCCCCAGACCGACCACGGCCGGGCGGTTGCGCAGGTAGCGCCGGGTGTAGAGCTGCCGCCGGGACAGCCGTCGCCGTCCGGTCGACGGAGCCGGCGTCGTCGAGGACGCCTCCGGATCGCGCATCGAGTCGTTGTCGATATCGGTCAAAGCCATCTCAGCTCACCTCCGTTCGGGGCCATCTCAGCTCACCTCCGTACGGGGCCATCTCAGCTCACCCGCACTCGTGGATCCAGCACCACGACGGCGATGTCGGCGAGGATCGCGCCGATCGCCGTCATCAATGCACCGAACGCCGCGACGGCGACAACGCCGTGGACGTCGGACTTACCGATCGTGTCGATGAAGTACTTCCCCATGCCTTCCCAGTTGAAGATCGACTCGGTCAGCACCGCACCGGTGAACAGGGCGGGGATCGAGAAGGCGACCTGGGTGGCGACCGGGATCAGCGAGGGCCGCAGCGCGTGCTTGCGGATCGCCTGGGCCTTGGTCAGGCCTTTGGCTCGCGCCATCCGGACGTAGTCGGCGGAGATGTTGTCCAGCAGCAGAGACCGCTGCAGCATCTGGGTGGAGGCGTAGTTCACGATGATCAGCGCGATGGTCGGTAACACCAGGTGCTGAGCGACGTCGGGGATCACTGCCAGACCGTGCACGTCCTGGCTCTTGGAACCGGTGACGTAGAAGATCCGTGTTCCGACGGCGTTATTGAACTTGATCGCCAGCAGAACGATCCCTAGTGCCGCGACGATGATCGGGATGTTCAGGGTGATGATCGACAGCGCCTGGGTGACCCGGTCGGCGGCTTTGTACTGCCGGGACGCTGCGAAGACGCCGAGCGCGACGCCGATCAGCGTGTAGAGGATGAAGGCGCCGATCACCAGCTCGCCGCTCACCCAGATCCGGAACCCGACCTGGGCGTTGACCGGATCACCGACCGGGCTGTTACCCCAGTCCCAGTGCAGGACGATGCCCTTGATCCAGATCCACCAGCGCTCGAAGATGCTGACCTTGTCGTTCAGGTTGTTGACCTGCAACAGCTGATCGATCGCCGACTGCGACAGCGGTGGTCGTCGACCGATGTACAACGACCGGGGATCGAGGAAGGCGTTGGCCAGGAAATAGGTGAGATTGGTCGCGACGACAATCATCAGCAACCAGCCGCCGATGCGCCGGAGCAGATACTTGACCACTACCGAGTCCTCCAGGATGCGGGTCGCTGCGAAACGACGCCGAGAAATCCGGACGGGCAGGACAGTCCGTCCGACGATGGACGGTAACCCACAGACACGCCACGCAACAAAACGTCCTCAGGAGCTGCCGCTCCTGAGGAACTGGTCACTTTGGCCCCCGCCGCGACAAGATCTTGCGCCTGCACCCCTCGCGCCTCCTGGTCAGCCATTCCTCGCGAGACTATAGACCGCCAGCGTCGAACGCGCGTCGAGTTCTGGGCGCCAAACTGTCACAGTGTTGCAACAGTCGTGTGTATTCGGCCGGTGTCGAATCGGCGGCGTCGGCCGGCCCTGAGCCCCACCACCTGGTGAATGTGCCGGCGAAGTATCCCGACCGGGCAGAACAATCCCGAACCCGGCAGAAAGATTCCCGGGCACAGCAAAGGGCCGGATGGAGACCATGCTCCACCCGGCCCGTTCGTTGCTGGTGTCAGCCCTGCTCGGCGGAAGCGCCTTGCGCCTGACCGTCCTGCTCGGCCTGCATCTTCGCGACCTCGGCGTGGACCTCTTCCATGTCCAGCCCCTTGACCGCGGTGACGACCTCCTCCAGCGACTTGGCGGGCAGCGCGCCGGCCTGGTTGAAGACCAGCACACCTTCCCGGAACGCCATCAGCGTCGGGATGCCCTGGATGCCCAGCGCGCCGGCCAGCTCCTGGTTGGCATCGGTGTCGAGCTTGGCGAAAACGACGTCCTCGTGGGTGCTGGACGATTTGTCGTACACCGGCCCGAACTGCTTACACGGGCCGCACCAATCAGCCCAGAAGTCGACCAGCACGATGTCGTTGTCAGTGATCGTCTTCTCGAAGGTGTCGGCACTGATGTCGACGGTTGCCATCCGAACTCCTCTGTTGCCCGGCCCGCCGGCGGCGGATCAGGCGGTTTGGTTCTGTTGCCTTCGTGATGTCCAACGCCACCGTACCGGCGACTATTCCGACGGTCGTGACGTGCGGGACGCTCTACTTGATCGCGACCAGCCGACGGATCGGGATCGCCATCTCGAACGGTCCACGGGAGGCGACCCGGTCCTCCAGGTGCTCGATCGCGGCCTCGACCCGGGACCAGCGGGTGTCCGGCAGGTAGATCGCCGACATCACCGTCTCGGCATCGGCACGGGAGGTGATCCAGAAGCCGTACCGTTGGCGGCCGTCCTCGACCTTGCGCAGGCCGCGGGCCTCCAGCGCCTTACTGAAGCCGGTGAATTCCAACGGTCCGGCGAATTGCGGTTTTGTCCGCAGTCGGGTGGTCACCCGGGTCAGCACCCGCAGGTCCCGCGGTGCGATCCCGCGCAACGCCGGTGCGATCGCTGCCAGCACTCCCCCCGGCTTTAACACCCGGGCGACCTCGGCGAGCACCTGATCCCGTTCGGGCACCACCACCAGGCCGAGCGATGCGGTCACCGCATCCACCGAACCATCGGCCAGTGGCAGCGCGCGGATGTCGCCGCGCAGCCAGGGCCCGGGCCCCCGTTCGGCGGCCAGCTTCAACTCCGCAGCGGAGTTGTCGATGCCGATCACCGTACGGTCCGGTGCGGCGAGTTCGCGCGACATCGCGCCCGAACCGCAGGCCAGATCCAGCACCGTCCTGGCCGGCCCGGAAACGGCGCGGGCCAGCCAGCGGTACGGAGTGTGGTCGCCGGCCAGGGACTGGGAGAGCACCGTCTCCACCGCTCCCGGCCGCTTGGCGTGGAAGTCGGCCAGATAGTCCGACCAGTCGGCGTCCTCGGGCGCCATCGGAATCAGACCGTCGCAACGAACAGGTGGACCCCGGAAGCGGAGTCGATCTCGCATCCGCTGCCCTGTTCGGGCTGCAGCACGTAGCCCAGACCGCCGACGCCGGCCTTCACCTCGACGCCCGGCTGGATCCCCGCGTTGCGCAGGGTGGCCATCAGCTCGACGTCCTTCTGCAGCTCCTCACCGATGCGTGACACGCGGACCGCCAACGGTGCGCCGTCGGGATCGACGACCTCGGCCAGCGGCGCGTTGCCGTCCCGGAAGCCCTCCACCTGACAGCTGACACCGAGCTCGTTCAGGCCCGGGATCGGGTTGCCGTAGGGCGAGGCACTCGGCGCCTTCAGCAGCTCGACCAGCCGCTCCTCGACCTCCTCGGAGATCACATGCTCCCAACGGCAGGCCTCGTCGTGCACCAGCTCCCACTCCAGCCCGATCACGTCGGTCAGCAGCCGCTCGGCCAGCCGGTGCTTGCGCATCACCCGGGTCGCTCGCTGCCGGCCCAGCTTGCTCAGCTCGAGGTGCCGGTCGCCCTCGACATGCAGCAGCCCGTCGCGCTCCATCCGGGCCACGGTCTGGGACACCGTCGGTCCGCTGTGGTGCAGCCGCTCGGCGATCCGGGCCCGCAGCGGGACGATGCCTTCCTCTTCCAGCTCGAAGATGGTCTTCAGGTACATCTCGGTGGTGTCGATCAGGTCCCGCACGGCAACTCCTCGTGACAAACCGGCAGGTCGGGCCGATTCTGCTCAAATCTGGAACGATGCAAGATTAGCGTGGATCCATCGATGTGCCGTGTCGCGAGCGGCACCAGACGGGTACATCGGCCAGGCGCCGGCGCGAGGGCGGTCTGGTTGACCGTTGAGCGTCGGCAACGCCGGCGATGTGCCCGTATGGGGCCGCGCAGCAGCGGCACATCGATGGATCCACGCTGCAGTGCACTGCGGGAACCGAACGGGAGTCCAGCGAAGGCGCCGACCGTACGCCTCCGCTCACCCGACGTCGGTGGGGATGACCTCGGCTGCCCGAGCCCTCGCCGCTGTCCTGCTCCGGCTGCCGGGTCAGTTGCTGTCGAGCAGGGCCAGCAGGCGCGCCACTTCGACGGCGACCGCCTCCCGGGCCGGGCCGAGATACTTCCGGCTGTCCACCATCGAGGCGTTCTCGGTGAGCAGCCCGCGGACGACATCGGTGAACACCACGTTCAGATGGGTGGCGATGTTGACCTTGGTGATCCCGGCCCGGACCGCGCGGGCGATCTCGTCGTCGGGGACTCCCGAGGAGCCATGCAGCACCAGTGGTACGCCGACCACCCCAGCCAACTGTGAGATCAGGTCCAGATCGAGTGCGGCGGTCCGGGTGGTCATCGCGTGCGAGGAGCCGACGGCGACCGCCAAGGCGTCCACTCCGGTGGCCTCGACGAACGCGGTGGCCTCGGCCGGATCGGTACGGGCTCCCGGCGCGTGGACGCCGTCCTTGCCGCCGACCTCGCCCAATTCCGCTTCGACGTCGATCCCGGCGGACCGGCAGCGGCGGACGACATCGGCGGTGGCCGCGAGATTGGCGTCGTAGTCCAGCGCGCTGGCGTCGTACATCACCGAGCCGAACCCGTCGCGGCCGGCCGCCTTCTCGGCTCGGGTGATCGCGATCGCCTCGTCGACCAGAGCGTCGTCGGTGGCATGGTCCAGGTGCACGACGACCGGGACGGTCGCGGTTCGCGCGATGGACAGGGTGGCCAAGGCGATCGGCTCCAGGCCGCGGTGATACTTCACTGCGTTCTGGGACAACTGCAGGACGACCGGCAGCCCGGCTTCCTCGGCACCGGCAACGTGCGCCTCGGCATGCTCGATGCTGAACACGTTGAACGCCCCGACGCCGCGGCCGTCGGCAGCTGCGCGGCCGATCAGGTCGGTCAGTCTGGCCAGTGTCACTGACGGTCCTCCCATTGTCCGGCGGCCATCACCGCGTGCAGATTTCCTTGATCATCGACGACCACCAGATCGGCTCGACGGCCCGGCTCGACGGTGCCGACGGAATCCAGCCGATGGGTCCGAGCCGGAGTCGTCGCCGCCATCGCGGCGACGTCAGTGATCGACAGCCCCAGCGTCTGCACGGCATAACCGAACGCAGCCTGCATGGTCAGCGTCGACCCGGCGATCGAGCCGACGCTGCCGTCGGCAGTACGCAGCCGGGCGACCCCGGCCTCGACGGCCACCTCCAGGTCACCGAGCCGGTAGTCACCGTCGTCCATTCCGGTCGCGACCATCGCGTCGGTGACCATCGCCACCCGGTCCGGCCCGGCGGCCGCGACCGCCATCGCCAGCACCTCCGGATGCAGGTGCACGCCATCCATGATCAACTCGACGGTGACCCGCGGATCGGTGAGCAGTAGCGGGATCGGCCCCGGGTGACGGTGATGGATCGGCGGCATCGCGTTGAACAGATGGGTGGCGACCCGAGCACCGGCATCGACCGCCGCAGCGACGATCCGGTCGTCGGCGTCGGTGTGCCCGATCGCCACCGCGACGCCGTTGTCGACGAAGCGGCTGATCGCCTCCGGCGCGCCCGGCAACTCGGGTGCGATCGTGATCATGGACAGTCGACCGTCGGCAGCGGTGAGGATCCGGTCGACGGCCTCGGGTTCCGGATGTCGCAACAGGCGCGGATCGTGGGCGCCACGTCGTTCCGGTGACAGGAACGGACCCTCGGCGTGGATGCCGGCGATCTCTCCGGCAGCGACGAGTGGCCCGAGAGTTCTCAGTTGATCTTCGATCCGGGTCAGCTCGGCGGTGACCAGGCTGGCGAAGATGCTGGTGGCGCCGTGCCGGCGGGCGAACGCGGCGACGGCGCGGATGTCGTCACTGTCGGTGCTGCCGAGATCGCGTCCGGCACCGCCGTGGGTATGGGTGTCGACGAAGCCCGGCAGCACCCATCCGTCGATCTTCTCGATCGGCTCACCCGACTCGAGATCGTGATCGGTGAAGGATCGGACCTCGGTGATGGTGTCGCCGTCGATCACCACCACGCCGTCGGTCAGCGTCCCGGTCGGAGTCACCAGATGTGCACACCGCAAGCGGATCCGAGCCGTCGACCCGGTTGACTGCTCGGCCATGATCATCTGCCTTCCGGTCGGCCCGGGTCGGTCGACGAGTCGTTCTCCTCCGCCTGCCGCCAGCCCAGCAGCCCGGCACCGATCAGTCCTGCCTGACTACCGAAGACCGAGGTGATCAAGGTCGGTCGGCGTTGGAAGCTCAGTCGCCGGTCGAACTCGGATTCGATCTGCCCGAAGAGCAGGTCGGCGGCGCCGGAGAGGCCACCGCCGACGACGATCATCTCCGGACCCAACAGAGTCAGGGCCATCGTGAACGCCTCGGCCAGCGCACGGCCGGCGATCTCGAACGCCGCGAGCGAGGCGGGGTCCCCGCCTCGCGCTGCGACCGCGATCTGCTCGGCGGTCGGCGGCGCCGTCTCCCCGGTCAGCTGGGCGTAGTTGCGGACCACGCCGGAGGCCGATGCGACGATCTCCAGACACCCGATCCGGCCACAGGCGCACACCTGGTCACCGGCAGCCGGCACCGACACGTGGCCGAGCTCGCCGGCGTACCCGTCGGCTTCCAACAACCGGCCGTCGACCACGGCCGCAGCAGCGATCCCGGTGCCGAGCGGGACGAAGATCAGATTGGAGACGCCCTTGCCGGCCCCCAGCTGCCATTCGGCCAGGCCGGCAGTCCGGACGTCGTGCCCGATCGCACCCGGCAGCCCGAGCCGGTCGGTCAACGGTGCAGCCACCTCGATCTGGGACCAGCCGACATTCGGCGCGGCGATCACGGTGCCGGCGACGGCGTCGATGATGCCCGGCACGATCACCCCGAAGGCGGTGACGCTGCCGCCGATGTCGGTAGCACCGGCCGCGGCCAGCTCGGCGATCTGGTCGCCGAGCCAGTCGACGGTGCCTCGGCCGTCATCATCGGCTCCGGCGGTGATCTTGGTCGGCACCCGCTGCTCGGCCCGCACCGTACCGGTCCGGTCGATCAAGCCGAGTTTGGTGAAGGTGCCACCAAGATCAACAGCAGCGACCAGCTCGGCGGTCGTCGTCATCGCGCCCATCCTCCTGGCGTCCTCCCCCGCGTCGTGGTGACGGTCAGGACAGCACGACCGAACGGGTCAGGTTGCGCGGGGTGTCCGGATCGCCACCGAGCTGCAGTGCCCGGGCCACCGCGACCCGCTGTGCGAGCACCAGATCGACCATTCCGTCAAGATCATGATCGACGAACTCGGCGCCGGTCGCCGCCACCTGGTCGGCCAGACCCTGCGGCGCCTTGCCGAACATCCAGGTCAACCGTCCCGGCTGTGCGACGCTGATCGGGCCGTGCCGATACTCCATCGCCGAATACGCTTCGGCCCAACTGGACGACGTCTCACGGAACTTCAGTGCCGCTTCGTTGGCGATACCGATGGTCCAGCCGGCGCCGAGGAAGCTGACCTGCTCGGCGGCGGCGTGGGCCGGCGGCAGCTCGGCGGTGGTCGCCTCGCTGCACGCTTCGACGATGCCGTCCGGCACCAGCCCGTAGGCCTGTCGGAACAGCATCATCGCGGTGGTCGCGAAGCGCGTCTGCACCACCGAGCGCTCGTCGGCGAAGGACAGATCGACGATCTCGTCCGCGGCGTCGACCACCGGGGTGGACAGGTCCGCGGTCAAGGACACCGTCGGCGTCTTGCCACGGAGCCCGTTCAGCAACTCGATGATCTCGGTCGTGGTGCCGGATCGGGTGATGGTGACGACCCGGTCGTAGCCCCGTTCGAGCGGGGCCTCGGTGGCGGTGAAGGCGTCGGACTCACCGAGGCCGGCCGATTCGCGCCAGGAGGCGATCACCTGACTGACGAACCAGGACGTGCCGCAGCCGACGAATGCGATACGTTCGCCGGGCTTGCCGAGCTGCCCGGCGACCCGGCCGGCGAGCTCGATGCCGCGGGCCCAGGTCTCGGGCTGGGAAGCGATTTCGGCCGTGACGTGCTGCCCGGCATCCGACGCAGTGCTCACCGTGATCTCCATCTGCGAGAAGAGGGGCCCGAAGGGCTGATATTTGCGTGTTTGCTACTCAAACAAGCAGATATGAACATATCATGCTGGAAACGCCCACACGGGCGTCGCTCTGATCTTCTCGCCATGAGGGATCGAACAGGAGGCCCACCCCGATGACCCGAGCCGAGCGATTGACCGCCCTCCTCGAGCGCTTGGTCGACCACGGACGGATCGACGTCGAGCAGTCGGCAGAGTTCTTCGGGGTGTCCGCGGCCACCATCCGGCGCGACCTTGATCATCTGGCCGACCAGCAGTTGCTGTCCCGTACACACGGTGGTGCGGTGCCCAATTCGACGAGTTACGACCTCCCGCTGCGCTACAAGTCCAGCTCGCATGCCGAGGCCAAGACCCGGATCGCCGAACGCGCGGTGGAGATGCTGTGGCCCGGCTGCACCGTCGCGCTCAACGGCGGCACCACCACCGTGGAGATCGCCCGCACCATCCCGACCTCGGCAGCACTGCACAACGGCGTCACGATCCTGACCAATGCGATCAACATCGCCACCGAGCTGACCGTCCGGCCGTTCATCAAGATCGTCGTCTGCGGTGGTGTGGCCCGGCCGCAGAGCTATGAACTGGTCGGATCTCTGGCCGCGGACACGCTCAGCCAGCTCACCCCCGACATCTGCTTCCTCGGCGCGACCGGGATCGACGCCGACGCCGGCGTCAGCACCGGGGACGAGGCCGAGGCCGCCATCAACCGGATCATGGTGACCCGCGCCAAGCAGACCATCGTCGTGGTGGACGCGACCAAATTCGGTGAGATCGGCTTCTCCCGGATCTGCCAGCTGGACGAGGTCGCCGCGGTCCTCACCGACAGCGACGCCGACCCCGACCAGGTCAAGCGGATGCGCAAGAACGGCGTCGAGGTCATCCTCGCCTGATCCCGTTCCCTGAACGCGACACCCACGCCGGCTCGCAGCCCTTCCCGGGCAGGCGCCACCCCGCCCATTCCCTCGGGTCAGAACGCAGCACGTGGCGCCATATCGTCCTCGAAAAGCGGGCGGACGGGGCGATTTCGCAGTACGAGATGCCACATGGCGGGGAGCGGGCGGAACGGTGGTGTCCCAGGCTCGACCCTGCCGGCCCGAAAGCTCTGCGGAGGCGGCGGCTGTGACGCGCACCACATCTGGCTGCCCCGGCAAATCCGTTGACCGGCAGAGCGGCGCGACCTACCGTTGATCACACACGGAAAGGAGGTGGTCCGAAGAATGATTGCTTATCGGACATGTGAGGTGACGGCTAGCTAGCCGCTGCTAACGATTCAGCTGGTCTGGATCACTGGCCGAGCGGCCGGCGAATCCACAGCCGCACACCCGAACCCGCGAGCGCCGGAGTTGTCCCCCGGCCGACGGACCCACCACCTCCCCGCGAGGACCGTTCTCCCTAAGTGAGCGGTTTGGGATCGTCGCAAGCTCGCGGGTTTGTCCGTTCCTGGGACCGACCGCGAAGCAGATCCTCGGATGCAGAGCCTGGTACGCCTTCGGCTCCGGAGCAGCGCTCGAATCCCGGGCCTGCTAGCCCGGGCCTCCTAGCCCAGAACTCCTAGCCCGGACCTCGTCGGAAGCTCAGACGTCCGCAGCAGCCCGACCTCCGCTGAGCGCGTCCGCCGGCGTTGACGATCCAGTGATCCCCCGCTGATCAGTCCACAGCCAGTTCCTCCGGTAGCCGTCCTCGTCCGTCGGCGACCGGGATCGCGGCCAGCAGCCGTTTGGTGTAGGCGTCCGCCGGCTCGCGCCAGACCTGCTCGGTCGGTCCGAGCTCGACGATCCGGCCGGCGCGCATCACCGCCACGCGATCGGCGATCAACCGGACCACGGCGAGGTCGTGGCTGATGAACAGCATCGACGCGCCGGCGGCCAGGGCGACCTCTCGCATCAGGCTGGCGATCCTCGCCTGGAGGGAGGCGTCCAGCGAGGCGATCGGCTCGTCGCCGATCAGCAGTGTCGGTCCGGCGGCCATCGCCCGCGCAATCGCGATCCGTTGCCGTTGCCCGCCGGAGAACTCATGCGGGAACCGGGCACCGGCATCGGCCGGCAGCTCGACCTGGTCGAGCAACTCGGCCACCGACGGCGCCGCACCGGGATTGATCCGTCGACCGTCCTGGAGTTGATCACGCACCCTGCGGCGCGGATTGAGTGAGGCGTACGGATTCTGGAACACCATCTGGATCCGCCTCAGCTCGGCTGCCCGGGTCCGCAGACCGAGCCTGCCGATCGGCCGATCGTCATAGCGCACCCGGCCGGCGGACAGCGGCACCAGACCGCAGATCGCCTTGGCCAGTGTCGATTTGCCGCAGCCCGACTCACCGACCAGACCGACGACCTCACCGGCCGCCACCTGCAGATCGACGCCGTCGACGGCAAGCAGTCGCTGACCGCCGGGCAATCGATAACTGACACCGACGTCATCCAACTGCAGCGTGCTCACGACGTCCCCTCCTCGGCAGCGATCCGGTCCGGCAATGCGTCGATCAAGGAACGGGTGTACGGGTGCTGCGGGTCGTTGATCACCTGGTAGCGCGAGCCGTGCTCCACGACGCTGCCGGACCGCAACACCGTGATCGTGTCGGCCAGTGCCGACATCACACCAAGATCATGAGTGATCAACACGATGCCGATCCCCCGGTCGTCACAGAGCCGACGCAGCAGCCGCAGGATGCCGGCCTGGACGGTGACGTCGAGCGCGGTCGTCGGTTCGTCGGCGATCAACAGCTCCGGCTCGCAGGCCAGCGCCGACGCGATCGCGATCCGCTGCAGCTGTCCGCCGGAGAACTGATGCGGGTAACGTCGCAACGCAGCCCCCGGGTCGGGGACCCGGACCTCACCCAACAGATCGGTCGCGCGCTGCAGTGCGTCGGTTCGCCGGATCCGCAGATGGTGTCGTAGATGGTCGGTGAGCTGCGCGCCGATGCTGATCATCGGATGCAACGCAGTGGACGGATCCTGCGACACCATCGCGATATGACGTCCGCGCAGCCTGTTCCGCTGCTTGTCGGCCAGCCCGATCAGTTCGCTGTCGCCGAATCGGATGCTGCCGCCGAGCACCGCGCCCGCCGGCTGCAGTCCCATGATCGTCATCCCGGTCATCGTCTTGCCCGATCCGGATTCGCCGGCCAGCCCGCTGACCTGCCCCGGCGCCGCGGTGAAGTCGACACCGTCCAGGACGGTCGCCGATCCGATCCGCAGCTCGAGTCCGCTGATCACCAGACCCCCGGTCGACGCATCCGGACCAGCGCTGTTCGGGCCGCTCATATCGACTGCCCCCGTACCGATTCCTGCGTCCGCGGGTCGAGCGAGTCACGCAGAGCATCTCCGACGAAGTTGAACGCGATCACCACCGTGAAGATCGCCATCCCGGAGAAGACCGCGATCCACCAGTAGCTGAACTGGCCGACCCCCTCCGACACCAGAGCACCCCACTCCGGACTCGGCGGCACGGTGCCCAGCCCGAGGAACGAAAGCCCCGAGATGGTCAGGATCGCCGAGCCGAAGTCCATGGTGGCCAGCACCAGCAGCGGCGTGATCACGTTGGGCAGGATGTCCCGCAGCAACGAAGCCCAGATGCTGCGGCCGAGCAACCTGCCGGCCACCACATAGTCGCTCTCCCGGGCGCCGAGCACCAGCGACCGCGTGACCCGGGCGTAGCTCGGCCAGGACACCAACAACATGGCCAGGATCGCGTTCTGGATCCCGGGCCCGAGAGCGGCGGTGATCACCATCGCCAGGATGATCGTCGGGAAGGCGAACACCAGGTCGGTGATCCGCATCAGCACCTCGTCGATCACCCGACCGAAGTAGCCGGCGATGGCGCCGACGGTGATCCCGACGACGGCCGATGCGACCACGACGATCAACGCCACCGGAAGCGTGATCCGGGACCCGGCGATGATCCGGGACAACAGATCCCGTCCGAGGCTGTCGGTCCCCAGCAGATGATCACCGCTCGGCGGCCGCAGCCGGTCGGCCACCTGGGCCAAGGGATCGTACGGCTGGATCAGCGGCGCGAAGACCGCGATCAGCGCCCACAGCACGATGATCACGACGCCGATGACCGACAGCGGCTGCCGCCACGTCGACGGGAGATTGATCATGGTCCGACGGCGTCGGACCGGCAGCGTTCCGGTCGTCCCCGGCTCCCCGGTGTTCTGGCTCATCCGACACGCACCCGAGGATCGATCAGACCGTAGAGCAGGTCGACGACGAAGTTGACGCCGACGAACACCGCCCCCACGACGACACCGACACCCATCACGGCCTGCAGGTCCAGGGTCGTCGACGCCTTGTAGGCGTACTGTCCCAGGCCTCCCCAGGAGAAGACCGTCTCGGTCAGCACGGCCCCGGACAGCACGCCGCCGAAGGAGATCCCGACGATGGTCAGGATCGGCACCAGGGCACCGCGGAGGATGTAGCGACCGGTCACGGCGTGGGCAGGCAAGCCCTTGGCGCGCGCTGTCGTCACGTAGTCGTTGCCCAACACGTCCAGCACCGACGACCGGGTGAACCGGGCCAGGTAGCCGAGGTTGTAGATCACCAACACCAGCGACGGCAACACCAGGTGCTGGACGGCGTTGATGAAGACGTGGGACTGTCCGGCGATCAGGGCGTCCACGGTGTAGAAGCCGGTCACCTGCGGCGGCGGCACCAGCGCCGGGTCCAGCCGCCCCGACCCAGGGAACAGATTGAGCTTGTAGAACAGCAGGAAGTAGATCACCAGCGCCATCCAGAAGGTCGGTGTCGACACCCCGATCAGGCTGACCACCCGGATCAGTTGATCAACCGGCGACCGCTGGTGCAGCGCCGCATGGAGGCCGAGCAGGATCCCCAACAGCGCAGCGATGATCACCGCGACGACGGCCAGCTCGACCGTCGCCGGGAAGACCGTCGCCAGGTCGGCAGCAACCGGCTGATGGGTCTGTGTCGACCGGCCGAGATCGCCGTGCAGCAGATGGGACAGGTAGACGCCGTACTGCACCCACACCGGACGATCCAGGCCGTACTCGTGGTTGAACTGTGCCACCACCGCCGGATCGGACGCTGCCCGGTCGCCGAGGGCCGCCTGCGCCGGATTCGACGGCACCAGATTGGTGAACACGAAGGTCACCAGCGTGACACCCCAGAGCAGGACGACGCTGACCACCAGGCGGACCAGGATGTAGCGGACCAACGGATAACGGGCGAAGAAGCCACGCTGTCCTTCGATCTTCGGTCCGGCCGACTCCAGTGCCGTCGCCGGTGTTGCGGAGGCCGTCATCAGGTGATGTTGCGGTAGAGGATTCCGGTCGCGGGGTTGTCCACGACGTTCTTCAACGTCGGCGCCGCGACGGTCACCGCCGGCGGCTGGTAGAGCGGGATCCACGGCCCGCTCCGGTTGAACTCCCGCTGAAGCTCCTGGTATGCGGCCGCTCGATCGTCGTTGTCGGTGATCGCGGCAGCCTTCTTGGCCAGTGCCGCCGCTGCCTTGCCGCGGGCCGGTGTCCAGGCTGCTCGGACGGCAACACTCTGCCCCGGCGCAAACACCAAGTAGTCGGCCGGGTCCGGATAATCCGCACCCCAGTAGGCGATTCCGGCCTGTTGCTTGCCGCTGCGGAACCGATCCAGCGAGGTCGCCGACGGTTGCGGCGCCAGCTTGAGGTTGATGCCGACCTTCTTCACCTGTGCCTGAACGGTCTGTGCGACCTCGTCCAGGCTGTAGCCGACGTCGTTGGAGTACAACACCGTGATCGGCTCACCGTTGTACGGCGACGCCGCCAGTTCCCGCTTGGCCTCCGCCGCGTCGTAGCTGTTCGCCTCGTCGGACTCCAAGGCACCGAGGAACGAGACCGGCACCAGACCGCCGGGCTGGACCGAACCGACTCCGGCGACCTTGAGCACCTCCTGATAGTCCACTGCATGCCGCATCGCGTTGACGAAGTGCACATCGGAAACCGCCTTGCCGTACTTCGGGTCGGCGTTGAACCAGAGGAAGATCGTCGTCGTGCTGGTCCCCTTGATCAACTGTGCCTTGGAGGTGTCCAGGCTGGCGATCTCGTCCGGGGCGATGCCGGTGGCGATCTGTGCGGTGCCGCCGAGCAGGTTGACCTTCTGCGAGTCGGCGGTGACGTTCTCCATCACGATCCGGCCGTAGACCGGTTTGTCACCGGCGTAGTGCGGATTCGGCTTCAGGGTGATCTTGGACTGGGCGTTGTAGGACTCCACCATGTAGGCACCGGAGCCCTGGGACTTCTCGTTCAGGAACTGCTCGGCCTTGTCGTCGGTCCCGGTGGTCCCACCGTTCTGCTTGACGACCTTGGAGTTGACGATGCTCAGCGACGCATTCGGCAGGATGTACGGCAACTGCGGATTCGGTGCCTCACTGGTCAGCTTGACGGTGCTGTCGTCGACCTTCTCCACCGTCACCCCGTCCAACATGAATGAGGGATTGCCCTTGATCCCCTGCACCCGCTGATAGGAGAACACGATGTCGTCGGCGGTGACTTCGGTGCCGTCGGAGAAGGTGTGCTTGCCTTCGATCTTGAGGGTGACGATCTTGTTGTCCGAGGAGATCTGGTAGCTGCAGATGTCCGGTTGGACCTTCTTCACATCGGTGCCGGTGAAGGTCAGCGCCTGCTGGTAGATCTGCTGGTCCAGCGTCGATCCGGTCGGTTCGAACTGCCGCGCCGGGTCGATCGTCTTGACGTCGAACTGATCATCGACCACCAGCGCCTTGGCGCCGCCCGAACCGCCGCCGGAGCCACCGGAGACCCCGCTGTCGCTGTTGCATCCGGTGACCGCACCGCCGACGGCCAGCGCCGCCAACCCACCGAGCACGGTACGACGTTTCACTCCCATGAGAAACTCCTCGGTTCGTGTTGCCCTGCGCGACCGACGGTCGTGGCCGAACCTATGACAGCCACCCGGTCCGTGTCAGGAATTGTCCGCGTTTCTTACACAGTGGTAACACCTGACACGCCCGAACGGGCGGATCGATACGCGGCTGCGCTGATGAGGGAAGCACTGAGTTGTTCAGGCGTTGCGAGGACCCGCGATGCGCGGCCGCTCGCCAGGCGCACGAGTGCAGGCGGGCCGGGGCCCGTCAAACGAGTGCAACGCAGCGAGCGGGCGTGCAGCGTGGGCCGCAGTAGCCCGAACAGGTCGGTGCTTCCCTAAGCTCGTCCCATGGCCCGCATGATCAGCATCGACCGGCACCGGTTGCCGCGCTGGCTGGACAACTTCGGTTCCCGGCACGGCAGCGTGACGGCAACGGCGGAGCAGGGAGCGGTGCTGTTCCAGGCTGTCGACGGCGCCGAAGCACGGGTCCGGGTGCCCTTCGGACCGCTCGCGCCGGACATCGGCGATCCGACGGCGCGACTGCTTGATCATGTTGCCGCCGACCGGCTGATCGGCGCCGTCCTGGTCCGACGCGGCGGTTTCGCAGTCGGCGTCTTCGACGGCGATTCCTTGAGCAGCTCCAAGACCGGGTCCGGCTACGTCCAGGGCAGGACGAAGGCCGGGGGATGGTCGCAGCAGCGCTACGCCCGACGTCGCAGCAACCAGGCCCAGCAGCTGTATGGCAAGGCCTCGGCGGTGGTCGAGTCGATCTTGCTGCCGGTGGTCGATGATCTTGTCGCCGTCGTCGGGGGCGGTGACCGCGCAGGCGTCGTGGCCGCCTTGGAGCCGAGCGTGCTCGCCCCGGTACGGCAGCTGCTGCTGCCGACGATCCATCCGACCGACGATCCTCGACGCCGGGTTCTCGAGGACTTTCCGGCTCGCTTCCTCGCAGTCGAGATCGAGCTGAACGACCTGGCGTGATCGGCTGCCGTACCGAACCGGGCCATTCACTGCGGCGGTTGCGGTGGGGTCAGCCCTACCCCGGATCGGCCGGGCACCATCACTGACTCGGCGGCCCCGTCTCCATAGCGTCGAGGGTGACTCCTTCGACCTGCGGGTCGCCGATCCGGAAGGCCCCGATGTTGCCCACAGCCACAAGCATTGCTCAGCAGAACGGCGTCGATCCCCGCCGCTGGCATCGACCTCTGATGATCATGGTCACTGCGATGGCCGCGTTGGCCGTCGTCGCCGCCGGCGGGCTGATCGTCGACGGTCGGCAGATCCTCGGTGAGTCCGTCTGGCTGAAGCCGTTCAAGTTTGCCGTCTCGTTCGTGCTGTACGGGGCAACGCTGGCCTGGTTGCTGAGCCGCCTCGACCCCCTGCGCAGGATCGCCGGTCGGATCGGGTGGTGGTGTGGCACCGCGTTCGCGGTCACCGGCATCATCGACGTCGCGTTCGTCGCGATCCAGGCGGCCCGCGGAACCTTCAGCCACTTCAACTCCGACCCTGAACGCTTCAACCGGATCGGGCAGCAGGTTTTCCAATGGGGCGTGATCGGCCTCTTCCTCGCCAACCTGGTGCTGGTGATCGTCCTGCTCATCCAGCGTGCGGGGTCGAGAGCGATCAACACGGCGATGATCTTCGGCCTACCACTGGCAGCGGCCGGGATGGTGGTGGCGTTCGCCCTGGCCGGCGGCGGTCATCGCTACCAGGTCACCGACGCCTACGGTCATCCGGTCGAGCTCGGCGCAGCCCACACCGTCGGTGCGGCACCGGGAGGGCCCGGGCTGCCGTTGGTCGGCTGGAGCACGACCGCCGGCGACCTGCGGGTGCCGCACTTCTTCGGCATGCACGTGATCCATCTGTTGCTCGCGCTGGTGTTGGTGCTGGTGATCGCGTCGTCCCGGTATCCCTGGCTGCGGCCGGAACGGATCCGCACGGTGCTGATCACGGTCGCCGGGATCTGGTGCACCGGCATCTTCCTGCTGCTCGCCGCGCAGGCAGCGATCGGGCAGTCGGTGATCATGATCGATCCGAGGATCACCGGTGCCGGCTGTGCGCTGACCGCGCTGTCGGCGGTCGCCGTCGGGCTCGCCGTCGTCCACGCCCGACGGACGGCGGCGGCGCCGCGGCCGCCGGAGACCTCGGCGGCCGGCACGATCGAGTCGGTCCGGGCAACCGTCGATTCCTGATCTCGGTCACGGCGGACGGTCGGGGACGGCACACTCGTCGGCTTCCCGGCAGCCCGTCCCCGGCAACTCAGGCCCTCATCAGCGTCCCCCGGCAGCCGACCATCGGTGCCCTCCTAGGCTGGGGCGGTCATGAATCACACCCCTGCCTCCTCGGATGCCGACACCGCCGACCATTCCGGATCGGTCTGGTTGCTGCCGGGGATGCGATCACTCGCCGTGGTGTCGCTCCTGGGCTTCGGCGGCTTCGATTCGTTGATCTCGGTGGTCCCGCTCTGGGTGGTCCGCGGCGGCGCGAACGAGACCGGCGCCGGCCTGGTCACCACCGTGATGCTGCTCGCGACCGTGCTCACCCAGACCTTCGTCCCCCGAATGCTGGGCCGATTCGGTCTGTCGGTGGTGCTGTCTGCCGGGCTGATCACGCTGGGCCTGCCGGCGGTCGGCTTCGGGCTGTCGTCCGACCTGGCCTGGGTGTTGCTGCTCTCGGCCGTTCGCGGATTCGGCTTCGGGATCCTGACCGTCACCGGCAGCGCGGTGGTCGGCGATCTTGCTCCGCCGAGCCGGCACGGGGCGGCGATCGGTGCGTACGGTCTGGCGATCGCCCTGCCCAACTTGATCTTCCTGCCGTTCAGTGTCGTTGCGGCGGAGACGTTCGGCTTCGGGTGGGTGTTCGCGGCGGGCGCGATGCCGCTGGTCGGCGTACCCGCCGCGATGCTGCTCGGCCGCGCAGTGCACCGACACAACCGACACGCGCACGAATCGTCACCCGAACAGCGAGCCGGCCGCCGGACCGCACTGCTGCGGCTGTGGCCGCCGGCCGCGATCCTGTTGTCGGTCACCTTGGCCGGCGGCGCGGTGATGACCTTCCTGCCACAGCTGACCAACGACCTGACAACGAGCCGGGCGGGCATCTGGTCGGCTGCCGGACTGTTGGCGTTCACCGCCACCGGGGCCTTCACCCGCTGGTGGATCGGCCATCTCGCCGATCGTCGCGGCGCCGGCCGGATGATGATCCCGTTGCTCTTCCTGGGTGCCCTCGGGATGGGCCTGCTCGCCGCATCGTTGATCGTCTCCGGGGTCGCGTTGATGATCATCGGCGTCGCCCTGGCCGGTTGCGCCTACGGCGCCCTGCAGAACCTGACCCTGCTGTCGGCTTTCCAACAGGTCCGCGCATCCCAGTACGGCACAGCGAGCGCGGTCTGGAACATCGGTTTCGACTCGGGTACCGCGATCGGCGCGATGCTGTTGGGCGTCGTCGCAACCTCCGCGAGCTTCGCCGCCGGCGTGATCGTCCTCGGCGCACTGATGCTGATCGCTGTCCCGTTGGCGTGGCGGCTCGCCACCCGCTGAGCAGGAGCGCGGCGAGCGAGCCCGTTACCGATGACGCCGACGCAATGCCAGAGTGCCGGCTCCGGCCAGGATCGCCAGCGCTCCGGCGAAGACGATGATCAGCGAGACGCCACCGGTGCTGGCCAGACCGCCGTCCGGACCTGCGGGCCCGGACGGCCCGGTGGACGGCGCGGCACCGGTCGGTGTCTGATCCGGGGTGCTCGGGACGTCGGACGGTACGGGGCTGCCGGAGACCGACGGAGTCGGTGCTGCGCTGCTCGGACGCGTGCTCGACGGGGGCGCAGAGCTGGGCGGAATCGAGCTCGGCGGAATCGAACTCGGCGGAATCGAACTCGGCGGGGCCGTCTCCTCAGCCGTCACAGCGAAGCTGATGTCGGTGACATCGCCGTCGGTCAGGTCAACCGGCTGGGTCGCGTACTCGTCGTCGATGGTGAACCCGTCCGGCGGCGTCACGGTGAGCTGGTAGCCGTCCTGGGGCGGCAGGCTCTCGAAGCCGAAGTCACCATCCTTGTTCGTGGTCGTGGTGATCTCCTCGCCCTTCGGCGGGTCGAGAGTCAGCACCGCACCCGGTACCGGGTCGTGGTCGGCATCGACCACGCTGCCGGCGATGTCGTTCAGGACCGGGGTCGCGACGACGAAGTCGACGTCGTCGACCGAGGTCTGATCCTCGGTGATCGTCGCCCGCTGGGTGTCCTCCCCCACCACCTCGGTGCCGTCCGGCGGAACCACCGTCACGTCGTAGTCGCCGGCCGGCATCTCATCGAAGGTGTAGTCGCCGTCGCTGTCGGTGTGGGTGACATAGGACTCTCCGGCGGCGTCGGTCGCGGTGACCTCGACAGCCGCGGCCGGTCCGTCGGCCGTCTGGTCGGTGATCGTCCCGGAGATCGAACCACTGACCGGCGACGGCACCGGGTCGAGCGTGAAGTCCTGATCGGTGATCGGCTCCTCGGTATCGGCCGGGACGTCGATGGTCAGGCTGTCGTCGGTCGGCTGATAGCCGTCGGGCTGATCGGTGACGGCCAGTTGGTAGTCGTCGCCGACCGGCACGTTGTCGAAGACATAGCCGCCGTCCTCGTCGGTGACCGCGGTGTCGACGGTGTCCCCGTTGCTGTCGGTGAGAGTGACCGTGGTTCCCGGGATCGGATCGCCACTCTCGGTGTCGGCGACGGTGCCGCTGACCTGGACCGGTTCGATGGCGCGCAGCGCGAAGTCCACGTCGATCCGGTCACCGGAACCGAGATCGACGGTCTGGATCAGCGGGTCGTCGGAGGTCAGACCGCTCGGCCGATCCAGCTCGACCTGATAGCCGTCGTACGAGGCGAGTTCGCCGAAGCTGTAACTGCCGTCGTCTTCGGTGGTGGTGTTCGCGACCTCGTTCCCGTCCGGGTCGACCAGCCGCAGGCCGATGCCGCCCTGCTCACCTGCCGGCGCGGTCACGGTGCCGCTCAGCTCGTAGGACCTGGCGGCGAACCAGGTCTGGTAGACCGGGCTGCCGGATCGCTGTTCGTAGGTGAAGGTCAGCGAGGACAGGGCGACCGTCGGCTCGAACCAGGCGGCCGCGCCGGCGGTGTCGGCGGCGGCATCGTTCCCGTTCAGCACGCCGGTCTTCTCGTCCCAGCTCGGCAGATCGCTGCCGTCGTTCCCCGGCCCCGAGCAACTCGGCTTCGGGGTCGTGCCCGCCGCGCAGTAGTTGAAGACGCTCCGGAACCCGAGGTCCGCCGGAGCCACCGGGTGGCCGTCGGTATCGGTCGCGGTGATGATCACTCGGTCGGCGTCGACGTCACCGAGCACGAAGGTCCAGCCGGATGTCGGCGTCGGCCGCTCGAAGGTGTACGTCGTCACCGACGGCGGAGCGCTGCTCAACCCGTTCGGTCGCAGATTGAGGTAGGGCTGATTCCTGCTGGATCCGTACGCATCTCCGGGTGGTGTCGTCGGGGCAAGGAAACTGCTGGCGCCCGATTGTGGCCCGACACCGCTGCCACCGACCGAGGTGGTCGTGACCGCGGCCGCCGGAAAATATGCCGGGCTCTGCCTCATGGTCGTGGTGTAGTCCCTGGACGCACCCTGCAGCGGGCCGAAGGAGGCCCAACTCGTCTCGGCAGCCGCGGCCGGCAGCCACCCCGCAGACATGATCATCAACGATGCGGCGACGACAACGGCCAGGAAACGGACGACTGGGCGCACGAGACGGACTCCTCGGATCACCGGCCACGTCAAGGGAGAGGTCGGCAGGGCCGATGCGGTCCGGATGGAGATGAGCGTAGAGCAGCTTGTGCTCGGTGACCAGACTTCTGTCGACCCGCCGTTGGCGATGGTCCCGTGCTGATCGGCTCCGAGGTCGAGGCCGATGTGCCCCGGTCACTGCACCGGGGTCCTCGGTTGCCGCTGCTGGATCAGGGTGCCAGCCGGGTGATCGACCAGGCCTGACCGCCGCGCCGATAGAGCAGCCGATCATGCATCCGGCTCGGCCGGCCCTGCCAGAATTCGATGGTCTCCGGCACGATCCGGTAGCCGCCCCAGTGCTCCGGCCGCGGGACGTCCCGTGCGTCGAAGCGTCGTTCTGCCGCGGCGTAGGAATCCTGCAATTCGGTCGGCGACCCGACCACCGACGACTGCGCCGAGGCCCAGGCGCCCAGCTGCGAACCGCGCGGCCGGGTCGCGAAGTAGGCGTCGGACTCGGCCGCCGAGACGCGTTCGGCGATTCCCTCGATCCGGACCTGCCGCTGCAGCGGATACCAGCCGAACAGCATCGCGGTCCGCGGGTTGCCGGCCAGTTCGGTGCCCTTGCGGGAGTCGTAGTTGGTGTAGATCACGAAGCCGCCCTCGCTGACGTCCTTGAGCAGCACCGTCCGTGAGCTCGGACGTCCGTCGGCATCGACGGTGGACACCACGACCGCCGTCGGCTCGGGCAGCACACCACGTTCCTTGGCGGCGAACGCGTCCGCCATCCAACGGTCGAACAGTGCGTACGGCTCCTTCGGTGCGTTCTCCTCCAGCAGCTGGTCACTGCGGTAGTCGATCCGCTCCGCCGCCAGGTCGTGATGGGCGTCGTTCATGGCCCCAGTCTGTCCTACCCGTCGCAGCGCGCCCGCGACGCCCGCTCTCCGACGCCCGCCCGCTCCCGCCGACCGGCCGCTCCCGCCGACCGGCCGCTCCCTCCGACCGTCCGCCGCCACGTTTCCGCACCCCTTCCGTCTTCCCGCACCGCGTGCACAGGGTGCGGGAAGACGGAGCGGGGTGCGGGAAGTACGCGAAGGCCCTGGGAGCTCCGTCCTTCGCGGCGACAGCGGCCCGGCTGGAGGGTGGACAGCGCGGAAGTGCGCCGCGGCGTTCTGAAAGAATTGCCGCCGTGACCGATCTCGTCATTCCTGCCGACCTGCTCCCCTCCGACGGCCGTTTCGGATCCGGGCCCTCGAAGATCCGGCCCGAGGTCGTCGCGGATCTCACCGCGGCCGGCCGATCGCCGTTGGGCACCTCTCATCGGCAGACACCGGTGAAGGATCTGGTCGGCCGGATCCGCGGCGGCCTGGCCGAACTGTTCACCCTGCCTGAGGGGTACCAGGTGGTGCTCGGCAACGGTGGCTCGACGACGTTCTGGGATATCGCGGTCAGCTCGCTGATCCGGCAGCGCAGTGCGCACGGTAGCTTCGGGGAGTTCTCGGCGAAGTTCGCCGCGGCGGCCGCTGCGGCGCCGTACCTGGACGAGCCGATCCTGACTACCGCGGCGATGGGATCGGTCGCGTTGCCGACCGACAGCGCCGGCGTCGATCTGTACGCCTGGGCCCACAACGAGACCTCGACCGGGGCGATCGCACCGGTGCATCGGATCGGCACCGCCGGCGATGCGCTGACCGTCATCGACGGCACCTCCGCGGCCGGCGGCGTCGAGGTCGACGTCTCCCAGACCGACGTCTACTACTTCGCCCCGCAGAAGAATTTCGGCGCCGACGGTGGGCTCTGGATCGCCCTCTGCTCCCCCGCCGCCCTCGACCGGGTCGCCGAGATCGCCGGCTCCGATCGGTGGATCCCACCGACGCTGAGCCTGGCAACCGCGGTCAGCAATTCGGCCAAGAACCAGACCTACAACACCCCGGCCGTCGCCACTCTGCTGATGCTGGCCAACCAGATCGACTGGCTGAATTCCTCCGGCGGGCTGGGCTTTGCCGCCGGTCGGACGGCGGAATCCTCGCGCCGGCTCTACTCCTGGGCCGAGGCGACCGACGGCGTGACGCCGTTCGTGTCCGATCCACAGCTGCGGTCACCGGTGATCGGCACCATCGACTTCGACGGCTCGATCGACGCCGGCTGGCTGGCTGCCACGCTGCGGAAGAACGGTGTCGTCGACACCGAGCCGTACCGCAGCCTGGGCCGCAACCAACTGCGGATCGGGATGTTCGCCGCGGTCGACCCCGACGACATCAGTGCCCTCTGCGGCTGCCTGGACTACTTGTTGGCGCGAGCCCGACCGCGGAGCAGGTAGACCGCACCGCCGGCGACGATCGCGACCGCGGCGGCGATCAGCACCGCCGTCGTGGTTCCGCCGCGCGCGCCGCCCGAGGTCGGGTCTGTGTCCTCCGCTGCGCCGTCGGCTGCCGGGGTCTGACGGGCACTCGGCGACGGGGACGGCTCCGCACTCTCCGGCGGCGAGGCACCGGCAGACGGTGCATCACCCATCCGGTCCGGCAGATCCATCCGGTAGACGGCCGAGTCCTTGCCTTCGCTGCCGACCAGCAGACCATCGCCGTCCAGTTCCTGGCTCAGCGACTCGCCCTGTGGCTGGAACGGGGTCGCGGCCTTCGCGACCACCCGGTAGTCGTCCTCGGGGTCGATGATCTTGACGTCGACGTAGCTGCGCAGCGCGATCCGGCCGTCGTCGAGGACCTGGCCGTCGGTGACGTAGCCGGGAGCGTCGGCGACCCGGGTCAGCGTATTGACCTCGCTGCGGGACGGGTCCTCGGGAGCCTGGTAGATGGCGCCCTTCTTTCCCTTGGTGACAAGGGAAATCCGGCCGTCGCCGTCGATCAGCAGGGTCTCGGCGTCGTGCGGCCCGTCGGGGTAGGCGAAGTCGTAGGCGTGATACAGCACCGTGCTGTCGTTGGGTTCGGTGTCGAACAGCGCATAGACCGTGACGAACTCGCGGGACGACTCGTTGTCACCGATGTCGGCCACGTACAGGCTGCCGTCGTGATAGCCCACCGCCTCGACATCGGTCGGCTGAGCCCGGAAGCTGACCGTTCCCTGCAGCTCACCGGACTCGTTCAACGCGAACACTCTGCCGGTGTCCCCGGAATCGTTCACCGTCCAGTACAGGCCACGGTCCGGATCTCGGGTGAGACCACTGGACTCGGCGATCGCCTCATCAGTGATCTTGAAGGCCACCTTCGGCTTCGCCTGTGCCGGTGTGCCCGCCCAGGCCAGGGTGAGCAGCATCGTCAGTACGGCGACCAGCACCACGCGGGGACCACCGGACCAGGCAGCGGCTCGACCTCTCGGTCGGGTGCGCGTCTCAGCTCCGCCCATGCCTGTGTGATCCCCTCATCGCTCGGTACGCCGACGCGGCGGGACCCGTGTCCGCCGCGCAGAACTGGAGCGTACGCGATCAAGGGCAACGGAGCGGAACCACACCGAAGCGAACCGGCTCAGCGCACCGCCTGGATCACCGCGCCGAGGACGACGACGGCGACCAACAGCACCAACAGACCCGTGACGATGATCCGACGCGTCCGGGTGTCCATGATCCTGAGCCTAGTTGCCTTGTCGGCGTCGCCTTACTGGCCTCGGCCATTCGGCTGGTTTACCGTGTGAGCATGGGCGAGCTACGGCTGTACGCCATCGGGATCGACGAAGTCCGGGACATGTTCGGCGCACCCGCCGGACTGGCCGAACGTCTGCGCCGGCAGGCCCAGGTCGCCTTGGCCCCGCCCGAGGATCCGCGGCACGGCGGTCTGTTGTCCCGGCTCGGCCCGATCTTCCGACGGCCGCCCGGCACCCCGGTGCTCGATCCCGACGATCCGATCCCGGCCGACCTGGACCGGATCCTGGCCGGCAGCTACATCCCGGCCGAACGCAGTGCGGCGACCTGGCGGCTCTGGGAGTTGTTGATCAAGGAGAACAGCTGGGGCTGCACCGGCCTGACCCTGACCGGCGAGGAGTTGGACAGCCTCGACTTCGCCCTGGCCCGCGGCGGCGTCCACGCCGCCGCCGGTCTCCGGCATCTGCTGACCACCCCGACCCAGCTGCCGCTGGTCACTCCACACGGTCTGATGGTCGGCTATCACACCGGCGACCAGGCGATCTGGATGGCGGAGTCCTACCACCAGGCGATCGGCGAGATCGAGTCCGAGGACCATCGAGAACTGGTCCGCCGGATCGCCACCTGGCTCGACGGCTTCGCCCACTGGACCGAACTGGCCCCTACCACCGCCCGCCCCACCCCCGACCTCATCGGCCTCTGGGGCATCTCCTGACCCCCAGGTCACAAGCCGGAACGCGATATATCAAGGTTAGGCACGTTCCAGCACCGCGGGAACGTGCCTAACCTTGATATATCGCGCCCAGGTGCTCACCCGGTGAGGGATCGTTAACCTGGGGACGTGTCGGACCGACTGCGGAGCGCTCTGGGCGAGCTTGCGGGCGCGATGTGTGCTGACGTTGGTCCGGCTGGGTTGGCGGCGCCGCCTGGGACGGCGCTCGGGGCGGACGTCGGCGACCGTGTCCTGGGTGCGGCGGTCGGTGACGCACAGCGGATCGACGGGGGCCGTCGGGTCCCGTTCACCACGACGACCTGCACCGATGCCGGGTCGGTGACCAAGATCATGGCGACGACGGCGGTGCTGATGCGGCTGGTCGACGACGACAGGCTGTCCCTCGACCAGTCGGTGGACGCGGTCCTCGGGCTCGGTCTGGCCAGTGACATCACGGTCCGGGACCTGTTGGAGCACCGGTCCGGGTTATGGGAGTGGTGGCCGCTCTACCTCGACTGCAGCGATCGCACCGCCGCGCTGGCCACGATCGGTACGCTTCCGCGGCGCTAGCCGGCACGCTCCGGTCGGCACTATTCCGATCTTGGATTCATGTTGCTCGGTGCGGTGATCGAATCAGTCACCGGACTGCGATTGGACCGGGCCGCCGAAAGCCTCGTCTTCACCCCGTACGGATTGGCCGACACCCGCTTCGGCACGCCGGTCGAGGGCAGGCCGGTCGCGGCCAGCTCTCCGGGCGACCGGATCGAGCGGACCATGATCGCGACCGGGGTGCCGTATCCGGTCGACGGTTCGCCGGACGACTTCGCCGGCTGGCGTGATCATCCACTCGTCGGTGAGGTCAACGACGGCAACAGCTTCCACGCGTTCGGATCGTGCGCCGGTCACGCCGGCCTCTTCACCTCGCTCGGTGACCTGCTGCGGTTCGGCCGGGTGATCCTGCAGAGCCTGGCCGGCAGTGGACCGATCAGCCGACGGACGGCGGACATCTTCGTCACTGCCGGTGACGACCCGGGTCAGGCGCTCGGCTGGCGGATCTGGCAGACCCCGGCCGGCCCTGCCATCGGTCACACCGGCTTTCCCGGCGTCGGCTTCGCCGTGCTACCGGACGCCGATGCCGTGCTCGCGATGATCACCAACCGGCTGCACACCGACGGCACGCCGGTCGGGCTGGAGGATCTCTGGCAGACGGCGCTGCACGGCATGATCGAGGCGGTGACGGCGACCTCGTCGACACCGACGGAGCCGACGGAGGGACCACGATGACGTTGCGGGTGGCAGGGATGATGAGCGGCACCTCCTACGATGCGGTCGATGTCGCGGTGGCCGACTTCGACCAGGACGGTGAGCTGTTGACCTGCACGCCGCTCGGCATGATCAGCCGTGCCGTCGCGCCGGAGCTGCGGGCCAGGATCTCCGAGCTGCTGCCGCCGAACGGCACCAGCATCGAGCAGGTGTGCCGGCTGGACACCGAGCTCGGGCAGCTCTTCGCCGACGTCGCCGGCGAGGCGGTGCAGCGGTTCGGCGATGTTGATCTTGTCGTCTCCCACGGCCAGACCGTCTTCCATTGGGTACGGGACAGCACCGTCCTCGGCACCCTGCAGCTCGGCAGTCCCGCCTGGATCGCCGAGACGACGGGCGTGGCTGTGCTGTCCGACGTCCGGACCCGGGACATCACCCGCGGTGGCCAGGGTGCGCCGCTGGCCGCCGTCCTGGACGCGTTGCTGGTGCTGTCCGACGACGTCCGCCGCGGTTCCCTCAACCTGGGCGGGATCGCCAACATCACCGTCCAGGACTCCCCGGTCCCCGGCACCGCGATCGGCGCACCGGAGGTGATCGCGTACGACCTCGGCCCGGCCGGCGCCCTTCTTGATCTTGTGATCGGTCGGCACACCGGTGGCGCCGAGCGGATGGACACCGACGGCCGACGAGCCGCCCACGGCCGGGTCCATGATCAACTCCTGGAACGGCTGCTGGCCGAACCCTACTATCGGCTCGATCCGCCGAAGTCGACCGGCAAGGAGCTCTTCCACACCGACTACCTGGACGCCATCATCGGCGACGACGACCTCGAGCTCGATGACCTTGTCGCGACCCTCACCGAACTGACCGCTCGACTGGTCGGCGATGCCTGCCACCGACACCAGCTGGCCGAGCTGGTGGTCGCCGGCGGCGGAGTCCGCAACCCGACCCTGATGGACCGGATCGGAGCGCTCACCGACGGCGTAGCAGTCCGCCCGATCGAGGACTTCGGGATCCCCGCGCAGGCCAAGGAGGGCTATCTGATGGCGCTGATCGGCTACCTGTCCTGGCATGGCCTACCGGGGACGATCGGCACCGCAACCGGCGCCAGTTCGCTGCTCGGCTCGTTCACCCCCGGCGCCGCTCCACTCCGGCTGCCGACAACCGAGACCATCGCTCCCAGCCGGATGCTGGTCGTCCCACCCGATGAGCGGATCTGATCAGAAGAGTGGGCCTGATCAGCTGGCGAAGATCTCTCGCAACGCGCCGAGTTGATCTTCGGACAGCTCGACGGCTGCGGCCGCGGCGTTGTCCTCGAGCTGTTCGACCGACGAGCTGGACGGGATCTGGGTACCCATGGCCGGCAGCGTCAGGATGTAGGCCAGGGTCAGCGTGCTGACCTTGATCTTCCACTCGGTCGCGAGCTCACCGAGCCGGTGGACGGCAGCGAGTTGATCTTGACCGATATCGGCGAAGGTGCCCTCGTCGAAGAGCCGGTCCCCCGGGCCGACCTTGGCCGGATCGAGGTAGCGATCGGTCAGCAATCCCTTGGCCAGCGGCGAGTACGGGACGAACGCGACCCCTTGATCGGCGCAGATGTCGAGCACCCCCGGCATCGACTCGCCGGTCAGTGGGTCGAAGCGGTTCTGGACCGCGATCGGACGACAGCGTCGGGACAGCGAGTCGCTGACCCGCAGGCAGTCGGTGAGCTGGTCGGCGGTGAAGTTGGACACCGCGAGGTAACGCACCAAGCCTTGGCTGACGAGGTCCTCGACGGTCTCCAGGCTCTCCTCCAGCGGTACCCGTTCGTCGAACCGGTGGAACCAGAGCACGTCGACGTAGTCGGTCTGCAGCCGGGCCAGCGACGCCTTCACCGATTCGGTGATCTGCAGCCGGGACAGCCCGGAGTGGTTGGGCGTCCAGCCGTCCATCCCGCCGTGCGTCTTGGTCGCGAGCACCACGTCGCGACGGCGCTCCGGATGGGCGGTGAACCATTGACCGATGATCCGTTCGGAGTTGCCGGAGGCGGCGTTGTAGCGATTGGCGGTGTCCCAGAACATCACGCCCAGTTCGGCGGCCCGGTCCAGGATCTTGATCGCGAGGTCGGGGCCGATCCGTGCTTCGTCGCCGGTGTCGGGGTAGCCGAACTTCCAGGTCCCCAAGCCGATCGCCGGGCCCTGCAGTCCACTGCGCCCCAGGAACCGGTACGGCATCGACTGGTAGCTGTCGGCCTGATAGGTGACGTTGTAGAGATCGGGATTCGGAGTCAGCGGGTCCACCAGGGTCTCCTTCGGCGAGATGCGTATCTGTTGTCCGGGCGGTGACAACCACCCGACGAGCAGGAAAGCGCTTCCGCGAAAGCCTATCGGCTGCTGTGCGGAGCCGATCGACCGGTCAGCCCGATCGACCGGTCAGCGCTGTGCGGCCTTGGCGATCACGATGGACATCGTCACCCAGTCGTTGCCGGCCGCGTCCTCGCCGTCGGCCAGAGCCCAGAGGACGTTGACCAGTTCGCGGACCAGCACCCAGTCCCGGACCCGGTCCTCGTCCAAGCCGGTGTGATCGACGACGGTGTAGATCCGGTCCAGGATGGCGTTGCGGACGTTGCCGGTCGCGACGATCTCGTCCCAGCGGTTCCACAGCAACGGCGCGACCTCGTAGTGCGGATCCCCTGACAACGGCTTCGGGTCGATCGCCAACCATTCGTCCGCCGATCCCTGAGCTTGTCGAAGGGCAGCCCGACGGGATCCGAGGACGTTGTCGAAGTGCAGATCGGTGTGGATCAACCGGCCGTCGGTCTGTGGGTCGGTCGCCAACCCCGAAGCAAGACTCGCGGCGTGGTCGATCAGCCGGCGCGGCACCGCCGGATGGTCATGCAGGGAGCGCAACCGGTCGGCCCAGCCGGCCGTCTCCTCCGACAGCCGCCGCAATTGCGGGATTGCCGGGATGTGCAGCCGTGCATACAGATCGGCCACCTCCCGGCATGCGTCCAGCGGATCAAGATCATCGAGGGTACGGGCACTGTCAGCGCGTTCCAGCAGCATCGCCCACCGGTGCGGGTCGGCACGCAACAGTCGGATCGCCCCATGACCGGCCCAACTGCGCAGTGCCAGGTG
Organism: Microlunatus soli; assembly: GCF_900105385.1. Taxonomy (NCBI): domain Bacteria; kingdom Bacillati; phylum Actinomycetota; class Actinomycetes; order Propionibacteriales; family Propionibacteriaceae; genus Microlunatus; species Microlunatus soli. The sequence goes on from NZ_LT629772.1 coordinate 1,734,052, forward strand.
CTCGTGCTCGGCCTCGGGGTGCGGGAAACTGATCTTGAGTACGGCCGACGCGCCGTCGTCAGTGCTCACCGGCAGCACGTAGCCGGCGGCACCGTGCATCGCGGCCCCGTCCGGCGTCAGCGACCACTCAGCCAGCAGATCCTTGATCAGCTTCGGCAGTCGTTCCAGCCAGTCGGCCCAGTCCGGCGACTGACCGGCCTTGGCCAACAGACCGGCGGGGATCGACGAAGACATCCCGTTCATCCTGTCACAGCATCCCAACCAGCTGATCCGTCAGTTCCTCCCCGACTTGCCGGGCGAGTCGGGGAGAAACTGACGGGTCAGCGGAATGGGGTGGGCCTCCGCGGCGGCGATGTCACCGCAGCAACTCGATCTCACTGAGGGCGAATCGCCCCGGAGCCCGCGTGATCACCAGCCGGTAATGCTGATGGTCACCGGCATTGTCGATCATGAACGGCCGGGTCTGTCGTCGCCAGTCGAAGCGTTGGTCCGTCCGCTCGTCCAGCAGCACCCAGTCCTTGCCGTCGGCCGAGCCCTCCAGCCGCCAGGCCGAGGGGTCGCCGTCATTCTGCCCCGACGTCAGTGTGTAGAACTCCGCACGAGCCGGTTCGGTCAGCGACCAACTGATGGTGGGTGTCGCGGTGGCGAAGGTTGTCTCGGTCGTGGAGTCGTCGTCGAAGAGCTCGGTCGGCGTCGACGAGGATCCGATCAGGTCGGTCAACGGGGCCGCGATCCGATCATGATCGGTGATCGACGGCGGGGCCACATCCGCGCCCGCTGCCCAGGTGGACGGCTCGGCTCCGAGGGTGAAGTCCAGCGTCCCGCCGTCGCGCAAGGCGGCAGCATCGATCGACGAGGTCCGCACCGGTCGGCCGTTCAGCTGGACGGACTGGATGTAGTGGTGTTCGTGATCTTGGTCGTGGGCGGTGATCGACAGCGGCTCTCGGCCCTGCGGCCGGACCTCGGCACGCCGGAACAGCGGTGCGGTGACCGCATACTCCGGAGCGCCGACCCGGAGCGGATACAGCCCGAGCGCGCTGAAGATGTACCAGGCCGACATCTCACCGTTGTCCTCGTCGCCCGGGTAGCCCTGGCCGATCTGCTCACCGACGAAGAGCCTCTGCAGCACCTCCCGGGTCACCTGCTGGGTCCGGTGCGGGGCACCCGCGTAGTTGTACAGGTAGGCGATGTGGTGAGCGGGCTGGTTGGAGAAGCCGTACTGCCCCATCCGCACCGCCCGGGCCTCGGTCATCTCATGGATGACGGTGCCGTAGGTGCCCTTCTTGTCGGCCAACTCCGGCGTCGTGAAGAATTCGTCGAGCTTGGCCCGCAGCCCGTCCCGGCCGCCGTACAGGTTGGCCAGGCCACGGCCGTCGTGGGCGACGTGGAAGGCGAAGTTCCAACCGTCGGTCTCGGTGAAATCGCCGCCCCATTCGGCCGGATCGAATTCCTCGGGTGACTTGGCGAACTCGCCGTCTGCTCGCCGTCCCTGGAAGAAGTTGATCTTGGGATCGAAGAGCAGCACGTAATTCAGCGACCGGCGACGGAAGTAGACGGCCTCCTCGCTGAGCTGTCGGCGGCGATCGGCCGGGGTGGCCGGATCGGCGGCCAGCCGTTCGGCCATCAGGGCCAGTCCGAAGTCGTTGAGATAGCCCTCCAGGGCCCAGGAGACGCTCTCGTCGACGTCGGTGCTGACGTAACCGGTGAAGAGTCCTCGGTCGACACCTTTGCGTCCTACGGCGGGGTCGGTCGGGGTCACGGTCGCGTTGCGGAGCCCGGCGTCGTAGGTGGACAACGGATCCGGGAGTGGTACGTCCTTGACGTAGGCGTCGGCGAACGCGACGTCGGAGCTGGTGCCGGTCATCAGATCGGCGTAGCCCGGCGAGGACCACCGGGCGACCCAGCCGCCGTCGCGATACTGACTGACGAAGCCGTCGACGAGTTCGGCGGCCAGCTCCGGATAGAGGAAGGCGTAGGCCGGCCACGCCGTCCGGTAGGTGTCCCAGAAGCCGCTGTTGACGTAGACCTTGCCGGACTTGATCACCGCCGCCGTGCGGTCGTCGGTCGATTCGCCGTCCGGCGGCAGCACCGGGCTGGCGTAGCGATACTCCGGTTGATCAACGCTGCCCGCGTTCTCGAACTGGCTGTTCGGGTACAGGTTGAGTCGGTAGAGACAGCCGTAGAGCGTCCGCAGCTGGGGCTCGGTGGCGTCCTCGACCGTGATCACCGACAGCCGCTGCTGCCACGCCTGCCGGGCGTCCTGCCGGATCTCTTCGAGGCTGCGACCGGCAAGTTCCAGTGCCAGATTGTGCTTGGCCTGCTCGGTGCCGATGAACGAGGTGGCGATCCGCAGGACGACCTCCGACTCGTCGGCGAAGGAGGCCGCCCGCGCGGACGGTCGACCGCCGACGGTCGGTCCGAAGTCGGCCGGTGCGACGGAGAACTCGCCGTAGCAGTACATCCGGGTCCGACCGAACTCCGAGCCGTTCTCGACCCAACCGGTCAGCACGGTGCCGTCGATCTGATACCGGGCATGGTCATCGATGGTGTCGATGATCACGTGCCGTCCGGCCGCATCGGCACCGAAATCGAAACGGAAGATCGCGCCGTGGTCGGTCGGCGCCAGTTCGGCGACCACGCCGGAGTCCAGCCGTACCCGGTAATGGTCGGGACGTGCGGTCTCCTGATCGTGACTGAACGCGGCCGCTCGCTCGGCCGGATCGCCGAGTGGCTCGGTCGATGCCACCGGCATCACGATCAGCTGATCGCGATCGCCCATCCACGGGCTGGGCTGATGGGAGAAGGCCAGCCCCTGGAGCTCCGGCCGATTGTCGGCGTTGTTGGCACGGTGGTACTCATACGGCCAGCGATGGGTGCTCGCATTCGTCACCGGGGTGAGGAAGTTGAAACCGTTCGGCCACGCGGTGATCGGCAGATTGTTACCCCGGGAGAAGTCTCCGCTGGCGTTGCTGCCGCGCCGGGTGTCGACGTAGCCGACGAGATCGGCCGGATCGTTGCGGGCCGGCGCCGGGCCGATCTCGATACCGTCCAGCCAGCCGGTGAAATCCTGCCCTGCAAGAGAAGTCGGGGTATCGACGACCAGCACGACCTCGGCAACGGTCCGGCCGGCGGCAGCGGTCAGGTCGACCTGGACGTCGTTCCACTGGCCGCAGTAGAGGATCTTCGCCGCTCCCTGGCCGGCCGCACCGAACGCCATCTGATATTGGTCGGTCACGCCGAGATCGGAGAGCAAGCTGCCGTCGGAGAACCGGAGGTCGACCGCGGCGTAGGTCGCGACGTAGCTCAGCGCGTCGTCGAGCTCGGGATAGATCAGGTAGCGCAGCCGATCGCCGGCAGCCACCGGCACCGACCGTCGGTCGATCACCGCCGACTGTCGCCCGTCGGCCGTCCCGGCATAACGGGTCGCCTCGACAGAGGAGAAGCCTGCACCGTCCTTGCTGGTGGTTCCGTCGACGGGACCACTACCCACCTCGATGATCACGGCACTATGCTACGGGTCCGGGAAACGTTTCCGCCGACCCAGGACGCCTGAGGAGACATGCAATGACGCATCGCCCCGCCATCCCTGCTCGCCCACAATCTGCTGCCGGCCCAGCATCAGCTGAGGGTTCGGCGACCGCCACACCGAGGCTCAGCCGCCGCACTGCACTGACCGGAGGACTGGCAGCAACCGCCGCGGTCGCTGCCGGCTGGCGTTCGACGCCGGTCGCTCGGGCCGACGACGACCTGCCGTCCCATCTGGTGCGCGCCGGCCAGGCCTACTCCGCGCTGCAGGATCATCTCTACGACCCCGAGACCGGTCTCTATCGCGAACACACGCCGCAGACCGACGGCAATCCCTGGTCCTACGTGTGGCCCTTCTCCCAGGCCGTGGTCGGCACCCAGGTGCTGGCCGGTATCCCCGGTGTCGGCCGGCAGTATGCGTCGGCCGTCAGCAGCCGGTTCGACGCGCTCGAGGCCTATTGGAACAGCGAGACCACGCCGACGGGCTACGACTCCTATCTGCGTCCGCCGCTCGGCCAGGGCGGCGACAAGTTCTACGACGACAACGAGTGGATCGCGTTGTCCTTCCTGCTGCGGCACAACATGAGCCCGCACGGCGACAGCGTTGCGCTGCGTCGGGCCGCCGAGATCTTCGATCTGATCGTCTTCGGCTGGGACGACGACAGCTCACATCCCTGCCCCGGTGGCGTTTTCTGGACCCAGGCCAGTTGGAGCAACGACCGGAACACGGTGTCCAACGCACCCGGTGCCGAGGTCGGACTCCGGCTCTATCTGGAGACCGGGCAGCAGTCCTATCTGGACTGGTCGCTGAAGATGTATGAGTGGACCCGCAGCTACATGCTGGCGCCGAACGGCCTCTACTGGGACCACGTCAACCTCGCCGGTGTGATCGAAAAGACCCAATGGTCGTACAACCAGGGCGTCATGATCGGCGCCGGTGCGCTGCTCTACCGAGCGACCCGGGACGATCGTTATCTCCAACAGGCCAAGGACACCGCGGCGGCAGCGCTGGCGTTCTATGCCGAGGATGAGCGCTACTTCAGCCAGCCGGCGGAGTTCCACGCGATCTTCTTCGCCAACCTGCTGCAACTGTCGGTGATCGCACCGGATCCTCGTTACCGGCAGGCCCTGGCCTGGTACGCCGACGAGGCGTACCGGCGCTACCGCGCCCCGGACAGCGGGCTGTACACCTTCGAGGAACCGGTGCCGCTGCTGCATCAGGCCGCGATGGTCCGGATCGAGGGCATGCTGGCGTGGAAGCAGCAGGACTACTCCCGCCTGACCTGACCCGACCGCACCTCCAACACGACACCCGACAGGTCGGCCGTCCCGATCATCGTCCCCGTGGGCGGTCTTCCGCGGCCGACGGCCGCCGGTCGACGAGAGCCGACAGCGCGGCGGCGATGATCATGCCGGTGAGCAGGCCGATGCCGTGCACATCACCGACGGCCAGCATCGCGGCGGTCGCCGTGATCACGACCGCGGCTGCACCGAGACGCAGAGCCGACCGGGATGTGACGCGCCGCGCCAGGCCGATCGCCGCGACACCGGCACTGCCGGCGACCGCTCCGACGACCGGGCCGGCCAGCGCCAGTCCGCTGAGGTAGGCCGCGAAGAACACGGTGTACAGCAGCGCCGGCAGCGGCGGTGACTCGCGCCGGATCGCCGTCGTGACGACAAGTGCACCGATCAGCCCGGCGACCGCCGCCGACGAACCCGAGTCGACCCGATCGGGAAAGATCGCCGACGTCACCGCGATCGAGACGACACCGGCGATCAGGTAGATCGTCAACCACCTCAGCGGTCCGGTCCGACGTTCCACCGCTGATCCGGCCAGCACGATGCCGGCAAGGTTGAAGACGAACTGGCCGATCCCGTACCCCTGGACGAGCATCGGGGTGATCAGCCGCCACCACTGCCCGTGTCGGATCAGCCCCGGATCCTGCTGCAACGCGGTCACGATGCTCGGGACGAACAGCGCCGGGATGCTCACGACGGCGGTCAGTGCGGTCACGACGACGGTCGTCGGGCAGCGACGGAGGATTCCGGCGCGAGCGCTAGGTCCGGCAGCGGTCGGAGATGTGGTTCTGATCATGGTCCGATCATCGGGCTCGGGGCAGTGGTCGCACATCGGCAGTTCGGTGGTTCATCACCCGACTTTCGTCGCGGCTGCGGCACGGGGCTCCCGGACAACGATCAACCGGGCAAGGCATCGGCGTCGCTCGATCGCTGTGTCCATCGTCGTAGGTACCTGGTCGGCCCGTCGGTCGGTACGATCGCGGTTTCGGACCTCGTCACCGAGGAAATCAGGAGCCAGCCCGATGGACCAGCCTGCGGCGATCGACACCCACGCGCACATCTACCCGACCTGGTATCTGGATCGGCTCGAACAGATCGGCATCAACCCCGCGACCACCGCGATCGCCCGCGGCCTCGACGCGGACAGTACTGATCACGACATCGCCCAGCGGCTGCTCTGGATGGACCGTGCCGGGGTCGCCACTCAGGTCATTGCACCGACGCCGCAGGTCCCGGCCGGGCCGGACCCTGCGTCCAGCCAGGCAACGGCCCGGATGATCAACGACGAGTACATCGACATCGCTGGACGATACCCGGGCAGGTTCGATGTGTACGGCGCACCGCCGCTGCCCCACATCGACCAGTCGGTCAGCGAGATCTGTCGCCTGTTCGCCCGGACGCCTGCGGTCGGGGTGTCGATCACCACCACCCTTCCCGACGCCACGTCGATCGCCTCGCCCCGGCTCGATCCGGTATGTGCAGCGCTCGATGATCACGCGGCCGTGGTCAACATCCATCCCACCGGGTTCGGCGCGTTCTCGCCGATGATCACCGAGCCCCGGCTGGAGTGGGTCAACGGTGCCCCGGTGGAGGATGCGACGGCAACCCTGCAGCTGCTCAAGGCCGACATCCCGGGCCGCTACCCGCGGATCAGGTTCCACATCGCTCATCTGGGCGGCGACCTGCCGTTCCTCGCCCAACGCATCGAGGACAACTACGCCGACTGGAACGCCTTTCCGGCATCCCCGGTGCAGACGTTGCGCGCGATGTGGTTCGACGCAGCCAACTTCCACACGCCGTCACTGGTCCTGACCCGGAACACCTTCGGCAGCGATCGCATCCTGGCAGGATCGGATCACCCGTACTTCCAACACGACAAGTACGTTCGCGCCTTCGACTACATCAGGGCAGCACCACTACCGGACATCGACATCCACGACATCCTGGCCGGCAACGCCCGAGCCTTGTACGAGGGCCGCCGACCGACCGCGTGAAGGTGACGGGCCGGTCGGCGGTCGGTTGTGACTCAGCCGAACGGCTGAGCCTGCACGATGGTCACCTGCTGCTCGCCGTTCGGCGCCTGGTAACTGACCGTGTCGCCCACGGACTTGCCGGTGATCGCGGCACCCATCGGCGAGGTCGGCGAGTAGACGTCCAGGTCGAGGTCGGGGTCGAGTCCCATCATCTCCCGGTCACCGACCAGGAAGGTCACCTGGTCGCTGTCCTGTCCGAAGCGGACGGTGACCTGCATCCCCGGCTCGACCAGTCCGTCGTCGGGTTTGCGGTCGACCTCGACGGTCCGCAGCAGTCGGCGAAGTTCCTGTGCGCGGGCTCCGTCCGTCGCGGAGCCCGCCGGGGCCTGCTCCAACGTCGCGAGCTCGTCCTCCAACCGCTGCCGAGCGGTTTGGGTCATCCACACCGAATCCGTCGCCATACCTCACCTTCCCTGGGTTCGCGCGGTCCGCCGGAGTGGCCGACCTGCTGAGGGTGAAGTTCCTATCGTACAGAGCAGAGCGAATACTGCTGAATCAACGCATCGGACCGTGCGCCGCGCGGCGTGGATCTCAGCCCAGCAACTCCGGCCCCGCCGCCGTCCAGCCGATCCGGGTGGCTGCGATCTCCCAAGTCCGACCGTGATCGGCATTGCCCTGGAAGAACAGGAAACTGCTGCCGTCGTGATCGGTGAAAAGACCCGGATGGCCGCTCTCGGAGCTGTTCCAGCTGCCGGGCGCGCCGTTGGCGATGAACGGCTGCTCGGTGCCGCGGACCCAATCGATGCCGTCGGTGCTGGTCGCCCAGCCGATCTGCTGCGGCTCGTTGTTGTAGCCGCCGGCGTAGAACATGGTGAAGCGTTCGCCGTCCCAATGCAGGGCCGGTGCCTCGATGCAGTCCCGTTCCCAGTCCAACTCGGGGCGCAGCGCCGGACCGTCGACGCTGAGCTGGGTCCAGCTGTCCGGGCCGAACGAGCTGTCGATCGGTGCCCAGGCGGTGCCGACCATCTGCACCTCCATCTGCGGATCCCGGGTGGCCCAGGCCAACAGCAGCCGGTCGCCGGCGCGGACGACATCGGCATCGATCGCCCGACCGCAGGTCCAGTCGCCGGTCGGGGCGAAAACCGGATTCGCCGGATTGGCGGTGAAGCTGATGCCGTCGTCGCTGACCGCATGGCAGATCGCGTCGTCCCGGCCGTTGCCGTAGGTCTGGAAGAACAGATGGACCTGGCCATCGATGACGACGGCGCCAGGTGCCGCGGTGCCGTTGGCGTCGTAGTCACCGAACGGCCCGATGTCTGCGACCAACTGCCAGCTGATCAGATCGTCGCTGACCGCGACCGCCGACGTCCATCCGGCCTCGCCCGGCTGATTTCCCTGCGGCTGCGGGCAGGACTGGTCCGGCGGCAACGACACGTACAGCAGATAACGATCCCCCAGCCGCACCACCGACGGATCCTTGCTGAACGGCGCACCGATGCGTTCCCGATCAGCCCAGGGGTCCCCGATCAAGGCCGGGTGGACTGGATCGCCGGGTCTGTTGTGTTCCATGATCACGGCCCGCGCTCAGTCGAGGACCAGCACCAGGTCGCCGCCCTCGACCTGTTGCACACCGCCGATCGCCAGCCGCTGGACGGTGCCGGCCTTCGGCGCGGTGATCGCTGCCTCCATCTTCATCGCCTCGATGGTGGCGATGGTGGCTCCGGCTTCGACCGTGTCACCCTCGGCGACCTTCAGGCTGACCACGCCGGAGAACGGCGCCGGGACGTGACCCGGATTTCCGGTGTCGGCTCGTTCGGCGGCCTTGATGTCGACCTTGATCGAATTGTCCCGGACCCGGATCGGACGTAGTTGGCCGTTCAAGGTACACATCACGGTCCGCAGGCCGCGCTCGTCGGCCTCGCCGATCGCTTCCAGGCCGAGGATCACGCTGACGCCGCGACCGATCCGGGCGACATGCTCGGTCTCCTGCTGCAGGCCGTAGAGGAAGTCCGCGGTGTCCAACCGGTTGATGTCGCCGTAGGTCTCGTAGCCGGCCTCGAAATCCTTGGTCGGACCGGGGAAGAGCAGCCGATTCAGGGTCTGCTGCGCGGTCCGGCCGCCCTCGTCGAGCGCCTTCTCGTCGGCCGGCTCCAGGGTTTCCTCACGGACCGGTACGGTCCGACCGGCCAGCGCCTTGGTCCGGAACGGCTCCGGCCAGCCGCCCGACGGCGTACCCAGCTCACCGGCCAGGAAGCCGATCACCGAGTCGGGGATGTCGTACTTGTTCGGGTTGGCTTCGAAGTCGGCCGGGTCGGCGCCGACGGCAACCAGGTGCAGGGCCAGATCACCGACCACCTTCGACGACGGCGTCACCTTGGTCGGCCGGCCGACGATCTTGTCGGCTGCTGCATACATCGCCTCGATCTGTTCGAACTTCTCGCCCAGGCCGAGAGCGATCGCCTGTTGCCGCAGATTGGACAGCTGACCGCCGGGAATCTCATGATCATAAACGCGGCCGGTGGGGCTCGGCAGCCCCGACTCGAAGGGCGCGTAGATCCGCCGCACCGCCTCCCAATACGGCTCCAGGTCCATCACCGCACGAAGGTCGAGACCGGTCTCCCGTTCGGTGTGCGCGAGCGCGGCGACCAGCGCCGAAGCCGGCGGCTGGCTGGTGGTCGCCGACATCGGCGCGCTGGCCACGTCGACGGCGTCGACGCCGGCCTCGACGGCGGACAGCAGAGTGCCGATCTGACCACCGGCGGTGTCGTGGGTGTGCAGGTGCACGGGCAGGTCGAAGTTCTCCCGCAGGGCACCGACCAGCTTGGCCGCAGCCGGCGGTCGCAACAGTCCGGCCATGTCCTTGATCGCCAGGATGTGCGCACCGGCCTGGACCGCCTGTTCGGCCAGTCGCAGGTAGTAGTCCAGCGTGTAGGTCTTCTCGTCGGGATCACTCAGATCGCTGGTGTAGCACAGCGCGACCTCGGCCACGGTGCTGTTGGTCTCCAGTACGGCTTCGATCGCCGGCCGCATCTGTTCGACATCGTTCAGCGCGTCGAAGATCCGGAAGATGTCCACCCCGGTTTCGGCAGCCTGCTGGACGAAGGCGCGGGTCACCTTCGTCGGGTACGGCGTGTAGCCCACGGTGTTCCGCCCGCGGAGCAGCATCTGCAACGCAAGCCCTGGCATGTTGTAGCGCAGCGCGGCGAGCCGGTCCCACGGATCCTCGTGCAGGAAGCGCAGCGCGACATCGTAGGTCGCACCGCCCCAGCATTCGACGGAGAACAACTCGGGCAGCATCCGGCCGACGTACGGCGCGATCCGGAGCAGATCCTTGGTCCGCACCCGGGTGGCCAGCAACGATTGGTGGGCATCGCGGAAGGTGGTGTCGGTGACCTCGACCCTGGTCCGAGAACGAAGATCAGCAGCGAACTGCTGCGGACCAAGATCAAGAAGCCGCTGCCGTGATCCGGCAGGCGACGGTTGACCAAGATCGATTCCGGTCGGTCGCTTGTCCCCCGGATCCAACACCGTCGGCCGATCGCCGTGCGGTTTGTTGACCGTCACCTCCGCGAGGTAGCGCAGCAGCTTGGTGCCGCGGTCCCCCGGCGTCCGGGCGTTCAGCAGCTCCGGGCGCCGTTCGATGAAATGCGTGGTGATGTTCCCGGCGAGGAACTCCGGATCCTCCAGAACTGCTTGCAAGAAAGGAATGTTGGTGCTGACGCCGCGGATCCGGAACTCCGCCAACGCCCGCTTCGCACGAGCGATAGCGGTGCTGAAATCGCGACCGCGGCAGGTCAGCTTGACCAGCATCGAGTCGAAGTGCGCGCTGACCTCGGCGCCGGTATCGGCGGTGCCGCCGTCCAATCGCACGCCGGCACCGCCGGCCGACCGATAGGCGGTGATGGTGCCGGTGTCCGGCCGGAAGCCGTTGGCGGGGTCCTCGGTGGTGATCCGGCACTGTAGAGCGGCGCCGGTGATCTTGATCTGCTCCTGGTGCAGATCAAGATCATCGAGTGTCTCACCGGAGGCGATCCGGAGCTGCGCCTGGACCAGGTCGACGCCGGTGATCTCCTCGGTGACGGTGTGCTCGACCTGGATTCGCGGGTTCATCTCGATGAACACGTGCTGACCAGCACGCGGCCCCTCGGTCTCGACCAGGAATTCCACCGTGCCGGCACAGGAGTAGTTCAGCGATTCGGCGAACTTCACCGCGTCGGCGGTCAGCGCGGCGCGCAGTTCGTCGCTGATGTGCGGCGCCGGGGCCATCTCGATGACCTTCTGATGCCGACGCTGCAGCGAGCAGTCCCGCTCGAAGAGGTGGATGGTGTTGCCCTGCCCGTCGGCCAGCACCTGGACCTCGATGTGCCGCGGAGCGGTGACGGCCTGCTCGATGAAGACGGTCGCGTCGCCGAAGGCGCTGTCGGCCTCTCGCATCGCCTGGTCCAGCGCGTCCCGCAGCTCGGACGCCTCGTTGACCTGGCGCATGCCGCGGCCACCGCCACCGGCGACGGCCTTGACGAAGACCGGGAAGCCGATCTCCTCCGCTCCGGCGACCAACGCCTCGACATCGGTCGACGGCTCGGTGGACTGCAACGTCGGGATGCCCGCCTCGCGAGCGGCGGCGATCGCCCGCACCTTGTTGCCGGCCAGTTCCAGGACGTCGGCGGGTGGGCCGACGAAGGTGATCCCGGCCTCGTCGCAGGCGCGCGCGAGATCGGGGTTCTCGCTCAGGAACCCGTACCCCGGGTAGACCGCGTCGGCGCCGCAGGCGACCGCTGCCTGGACGATCGAGTCGACGTCCAGGTAGGCCCGGACCGGATGGCCGCGCTCCCCGATCAGGTAGGCCTCGTCCGCCTTGATCCGATGCACCGCATTGCGATCCTCGTACGGGTAGACGGCAACGGTGTGCGCCCCCAACTCGACGGCAGCACGGAATGCCCGGACAGCGATTTCCCCGCGATTGGCAACCAAGACCTTGGCGAACATAGCCAGGAATCTAACGGTTCCCGGCTGTCGGACCGAACTCGCGTCCCACACTGCTGACACCGGCGCCGTCCAGGAAGACGCTGGTAACCAGGCTGCTGGCCCGTTCGGCCTGCAACTCGCCGCTGAGCACCAGGCGCATCACCTTCTCGTACAGCCCGGTCAGCACCGTGAACTGCAACTCCAGCGGCACATCGGAACGCAGCGAACCGTCGGCGATGCCCCTGCGGAGGACGTCGAGTACCGGTCGGGCAATGCGTTCCTCCAGCTCGGCCGGCTTGGTCAGATGCCGGTCCCGCAGGTGGACCAGGGCGGCATACCGGGTGGCTGCCGCCAGGAACGCGCGGCTCAGCCGGGCCAGTGCTTCGGGTACGTCGACGGTCTCGAGTTCGGCCGCGGCGATATTGCCGGCCAGCTCTTCCATCGCGGCCACCGTCATGCCCTGCAGCAACTGCTCCCGGCTGGGGAAGTAGCGATAGAGGGTCGCCCGGCCGACGCCGGCGGTGGCAGCGATCTCGGCCATGCTGGCCGCGTCGCCCCGTTCGGCGATCACGGCGGCCGCAGTGTTCAGGATCGCCGCCCGAACACCACTGCGGACGGCGGGCTCCGGTGTCGTCCTCATGGCCACACCCTAACGCTGGACGGAGACGACTATGCTTCTGAATAAGACATCACTGTCTCATTCGCCGACAGGAGAGAACCATCATGGAGAGCAGGCGACAGCTCGGCCGGACCGGGATCGAGGTCTCCGCGATCGGGTTGGGCTGCATGCAGATGGGCGGCCGTGGCGTGATGGAGCAGGTGTTCCCGGTGATTCCGCAGCAGACCGCGACCGAGATCGTCCGCACCGCCCTGGACAACGGTGTCGACTGGTTCGACACCGCCGAGATGTACGGCAGGGGGCAGTCCGAGCGCGCGCTCAGCACGGCACTGACCGAGCTGGGTGTCCGGTCCGGGAGCGTTCGGATCGCCAGCAAGTGGACTCCGGTCGGGCGGACCGCGGCGAGCATCGGCCGGACCATCGGCGGCCGGCTGGACGCCCTGCAGGGATATCCGCTCGACCTGCATCAGATCCATTTTCCGGTCAGCTTCTCCGGCGTCGACGCGCAGATCGACGCGATGGCCGCGTTGGTCGGCTCCGGCCGGATCGCTGCCATCGGTGTCAGCAACTTCAACGCCCGCCAGTTGGAGCGCGCCCAGGCCAGGGCCCGTTCGCACGGACTGGTGGTGGCCAGCAACCAGGTGCAGATCAACCTGCTGCATCGAGACATCGAGACCAACGGCGTGCTCGCCACGGCGCGTCGTCTGGGGATCACGTTGATCGGCTACGCACCGTTGCGGCAGGGCATCCTGACCGGCCGGTTCCATGCCGACCCGGCGGCGCTGCGGGCGCTGCCGCTGATCCGGCGGACCATGATCGGCGGTGACCGGATGGTGCGCCGGTCGGAGCCGTTGATCAAGGAACTGACCGCGATCGCCGACGCGCACGGCGTCCGTCCGGGGCAGGTCGCGCTGGCCTGGGGTGATCACCAACTACGGCGACACCGTGGTCTGCGTGCCGGGTGCCTCGAAGCCGGCCCAGGCCGCCGAATCTGCCTCCGCGATGCGCCTGCGGCTCGATGCCGACGAGTTGGCTGCGCTGAACGAGGCTGCCGACCGGGCCACGAAGCCGCCGGCGCGGGCACGGCCCGGTCAGCGCGCGGCGTAGGTCAGCACGTCGGCCATCGAGCGGGTGTCGTCGGGGCCGCCGAGTTGGACCTGGCACATCCAGACAACGACGGTCCCGGTGGACGGGATCAGGTAGCCGGCGGTCCCGGTGCCACCGACCCAGCCATAGCGACCCGGGACGTTCCACGGATGGGTGGTCCGCAGGTCGACCCCGCCGCCGAAGCCCCAGCCCTGACCGTCCAGGAAGAGATGCTTCGGCCCGCCATCGACGTGGGCCGACGTCATCTGCCGTACCGAGTCCTCGGTGAGCACCTGATGTCCGTCGTGCTCACCGCCGGCCAGCAACATCGCGCCGAAGGCGTACCAGTCGCGGACGGTCGACAGCAGGCCACCGCCACCGCTGAGAAACGGCGGTTCGGCCGCCCACTGCCCGTCGGGCGGATCGATCAACTCCAGCCCGTCGTCGGTGTGCTGGTAGAGCGAGGCGATCCGTTCGACGTCGGTGCAGAAGAACGCCGTGTCCGCCATCCCGACCGGTCCGAGCACGGTGTCGGTCAGGACGTCGAACAGCGTGCCGCCGGCCGCTCGCCCGAGCAGCACGCCCAACAGCTCGGCACCGGTGTTGTAGGTCCATCCCTGCCCCGGCTGGTGCAGCAGCGGAACGGTGGCCACCCGCTGTAACCATTCGTCCGGCGCCGGGTGCTGCTGCGGCTGCGGCGGCCCCTCGCTGATCCGTTCGAAGAGCAGCTGAGCGATCGGCAGATCGAAGCGTTGTGGCAGCCCGAGGCCGCCGGAGAAGGTGAGCAGGTCACGGACGGTGACCTGCCGCTCGGCGGGCACCACGTCGTCCACCGGGCCGTCCAGGGTACGCAGCACCACCGGCTCGGCGAGCTCGTCGAGCCACCGATCGATCGGGTCGTCGAGTCCGACCAGACCCCGTTCGATCAGCACCATCGTCGCTGCTGCGACGATCGGCTTGGTGATCGACGCGATCCGGACGATGGTGTCCTCCGACATCAACGGGCCGCCGACCGTCTGCTCGCCGGCAAAGGCGATCTCGATCTCGCCATCACGCGCCACCAGGGCGCCTGCTCCCGGAACGTGTCCGCTGGTGCAGGACCGATCGAGGATGCGTTGCAGTTCACCCATGTCGACACACTGCCAGATCCGCCCGCCGGACGCCGACGGGATGACGATCACCGGGGCTCAGGTCACCGATGGGACGGGCTGTTCACCGAGACCGTGAGATGACTGGTCACGTGCTGCACGCTGCTGCCGACCAGCACCCAGCCCGCGACGGCCGTCGCCAGCACTGCGCCGAGATCGCCCTCCAACCGGGTCACGAAGTGCTCCGATCCCCGAAACGTCCCGTTCTCCTTGGCCAGGTCGATCGCGGCGTAGATGTCGCGCATGTGGTCCGGCACGGTCCCGGCCCGGACCTCGTCGGCCAAGGGATACAGCGACCACTCGGCCGCGGCGTACAGTCCGGTCTGCCTGCCCTCCGGTACGTCGACCGGACGCGGTCCGGCGCCACCGGGAAGGTCGCAGACCACCTCGCCCGGGCAGCCGCGGGACAGCTGGATGGTGAGCGACGCGTGCTCGCCGGTCGATGCGATCGCCGCGGCCAGGTCGGTCAGGTAGCGCAGCAACTCCGGCTCGCTGCCACCGACGTAGCTGCTGACATCACCGATCTGCACCACGAGTCCGCCCGGATCCGTTGTCTGCAAGGCCTTGCTGATGACGTCGGCGTACCGGTCGGTCATCACCGCCGCCGTCACCCGGGCGCCGACCCCGAATCGCATCGGGTCGTCAATGATCTCGGTCATCCGTCCACCTCACCGGTCGTCGGCACGGTGGACCGGGCACCGTGCCCGAGCCAAGTTCGCTTCCTTCGCTGGCATCATCCAGATCAGGTTCAACGGTCGGAGTCGAATGCTCCCTCTCAGCCCCTCCTGTGGCGGGCTCCCGTGCTCATGATCAACCTAACAGCACCGACTGGTATCCCGCGTCCGAAGGTCGTGCGAGGAGTCGGAGGCTGAAATGGTGAGCTGCAGAGGCGGAGCAGGTGCGCATGCTGGGGCATGTCAGCCGACGACAACGCAGCAGATCGCCGCTTCGGGCGTTCGAATAGGGTGCCGGATCAACGACTCACCACACTAGGACGTGCTGCGGACCGGTGCGTCCTTGCGTCTGGAAACCTTCGGCGGCCAGCCAGCGATGACGACCGCTCGCGCGAGCAGGATCAGGCCGACGCCGGTCAGCAACGCGCCGGCGGCGATCTCACCGGCCAGGATCGACACGATGACGCTGTCGTCGGCGGTCCCGAGCAGCCGCTCGGCCAAGCTCTGGTAGGCCAACCGGCTGAACACACCGAGGGCCAGCAGCACCGAGCCGATGCTTCCGGTCACCCGGCCCCGCCCGTCGGCCCGGCCGATGAACAGCCAGAGGGCCAGCAGCAGCCCGATGACCACGAGGACGCCGGCGACGATCGGACCGGGAGTCATCAGCGATCACCTGTCCTCGTCCTCGCCTTGTCGGCTCGGATCACGGCCAGGGCGAGCAGGATCAACCCGCCAGCGGCGGTTGCGGCGACCAGCACGGCACCGACGCCGTACACCAGCGAACCCGTCCCGTAGGCACTGCCGAGGGATCCGTTCAGGGCGGCGATGATCATGCTCGCGAACAGCAGCGCGACACCCAGAACGCCGAACGTCCGGGCTCTGCCCATCGCCTGCATGTTGATCATGACCACGGCGATGACGAAGCAGATGACGATGACTGCAGCGGACAGGAACTCCGCGGCCGGTATCCGAAATTCGACCATCGCGGCCACCCTAGCCTCCCGACGGTCCGAAGGCTCGCGGATTTTCTGGACCTGGTATCAGGTACGCGGACTCACCGCCCGTGATCGGCCGAAGCCAGGTCGTGCAGCGCACCGGCAAGGCGGTGTGGATCCCGCCGTGCGATGTTGTGCCCGACCGGGATCTCCAGGACTCGCCATCCGGGATCGTGACGTAATCGTTCGGCCAAGGAGACGAACGGGCTCCCCGGCCACGCGCCACCGCTGATGAAGGTCCTGTTCGGCAGCGGTCCCGCATCACCGGCCAGCCGGACCGTCTGGACGAACGAGGCGAGCGGGTGCGGCCTGGCCCGTGGGTCGAGCCCGTCGGGCACCGCGACCCACCGGCCGTCCGCTGCTGAGCCGGCGATGAACTGCGCGCGAAAATCGTCACTGGTCAACGACCAGCAGGAATCGCCGTCGTCGGGAACGTAGGCATCGATGAAGATCAACTGATCGAGACGATCCCCGAGCCGGTCGGCCACTCCGGCGATCACCATCCCGCCGTAGCTGTGTCCACACAGGGCCAGTGGTGAGTCGCCCCCTGCTTCGATGACCTCGGCCACCTGATCGATATGGGTGTCGAGGTTAGGAGGACTGCCGACCTCTGCCGGCCCCTCGGTCCCCAGGCCGGCCAACGTCAGCGCCTCCACCTGGTGACCGTTGCCGCGGAGTTCGGCCGCCACCGTGTCGAAGACCCAGCCGCCCTGCCAACCGCCGGGCACCATCACGAACTTCACGACCAGAGCCTATTCCGCACCCGTCCGCCGCGGTCGCTCGCCCGCGGTTGTCGAGATCGAGGAAGGAAGTGGCGGCCGCACAAAGTTGATCATGACGGTCGCCGGCACCGGAGTTTAGGCGCTGCGTCCGCCGTGGAGGCTGGCAGGTGAACGGACACGGGCAGACCTCCCGCGCAGGGCCGTTCCTGCAGAACGTCGGACCCCGCCCGACGCGCGTAGCCGGCGATTGGTGAGTCCGTCGGGTGACGAGCGCCGTGCAATCACCCGTGAGATGCGCGAGCAGACCGGATGTCCGCGATGAGCTTGCGCACGCTCTGATCCAGCGGCATCGCACTCGCGTCGAGGAGCACATCAGCTCCGATCCGGTCCTTCTCCAGCGACCATTCCTGATAACGCTCGGCAAGCCAGTAGCGATCGCGAGACGGAGACGTACTGCGGGACGGGTCTGCCTGTGCCCGTGGCAGCGCGGCCTCGAGCGGAGTCGTCATGGCCACAGTGATCATCGCGGCGGCCTCAGGTACCTGCTCGAGCAAGATCGACACCTCATCCTGACTCGATATCCCCTCGGCAATGACGCACGTCAGGTCATCACGAGCCCACTCCCCAGCGACCATCGCAAAGATGCGGGACGCGGTGTCCCAGCTCGGAAGGGTCGGACGAGCCATCTCGGCAATCTGATCAAGCTCGACCAGAGCCACCCGCTCGCCTTCGCGACGCAACTCCGCCGCGAGTGCGCGCGCGATCGTGCTCTTACCGGACGCCTGTGGTCCGACCAGCAGAACGAATGCCAGCGAAGACGATTCCATGCTCACCTTGGACACGTTATCGGCTGGGGCTGACCACGGATCCCGCTGCCGGAGACGATCGAGCGTCGGAGCGGTGTGCTCATGATCAGTGACCCGACAACTCCCGCGTTGCTGGCCCTGACGCCCACCTGGGTCAGTTCCCCAGCCGATGCCGCTGGCCCACCCCGGCAACCATCTCCGGGGTGAAGCACAGGTCATCGACCGCGTCGTCGGGTCGGTCTGCCCTCGGCAGAGTGGCTCGGAGGTCAAGCACTCGTGTTGAGTCCGAGAGGATGGCATCGTCGTTGTGCACGGTCGGACGCTACAGCCGGATCGACACCTGTCGCACTCGCGTAACCTGCCCGCAAGCCGTTGGAGGGCACGGTCGGTGCCGTCCGGTGCGTCGTCACAGAACTCCGACGACAATCTGTCCGTCTTCGGCCGATCTCGCCGACGGTCATCGCACGAGGCTGCTGTGCCTACCGGTCGATCGGGATACGGGTGGAGTCGACGGTGAACTCGGCCAACGCGTCGCGGATCGGCTCCGAGCACAGGCCCGGGCCGGTCGGTACCGTGACGGAGCCGTTGTCGATCGTGATCGGCTCGGTGATGTCGGTGCGGTAGAAGCGGTCGGAGGCGGAGATGTCGCCGGGCAGGGTGAAACCGGGCAGCGCAGCCAGAGCGGCGTTGGCTGCCCGACCGATGCCGGTCTCGATCATGCCGCCGCACCAGACCGCGATGCCGTGGGCGCGGGCCAGGTCGTGGATCTTGCGGGCTTCCAGGTAGCCACCGACTCTGCCGGGCTTGATGTTGATCACGGCAGCCGCACCGAGGGTGATCGCGTCGGCGGCGGCCTCGGCGGAGACGATCGATTCGTCCAGACACATCGGCGTCCGCATCTGCCGGGCCAGCTCGGCGTGCTGGCGGAGATCCTCCTCGCCGAGTGGCTGTTCGATCAGCAGCAGGTTGAAGTCGTCCAGCCGTCGCAACAGCGGGGCGTCGACCAAGGTGTAGGCCGCGTTGGCATCGACCTGGAGCAGCAGGTCATCGCCGAACCGCTCCCGGACCGCGCGGACTGGCGCGATGTCGCGCCCGGGTTCGATCTTCAGCTTGATCCGCACGTAGCCCTGATCGAGATAGCCCTGGACGGTATCCAGGAGTTGATCAATGCTCGGCTGGATGCCGATGCTGACCCCGGACGGTACGGAGTCGCGGACCGCTCCCAGGTAGTCGGCGAACCGGAGGTCACGACTGCGCAGTTGAGCATCAAGGACGGCCATCTCCACCGCGGCCTTGGCCATCCGGTGTCCGACGATCGGCTTGAGCAGATGGTCGACGGTCTCTGCGGTCAGGTGTTCGGCGGCTGCCAGGATCGGCAGCAGGAAGTCGCCGATCACCCGGCGGGCGCCGGCGGCGTACTCGCTGGAGTAGAGCGGCTCGGCCATCGCGACGCACTCACCCCAGCCGGTGACCGGATCGCCATGATCATCGCGGGCTCGCAGTTCGAGGATGACGGCGATGCGTTCGGTCTGGGTGCCGAACGAGGTGGTGAACGGTGCCACCAACGGCATCGAGACGGTGTGCAGCAGCAACTCGTCGATCTTCATCGCAGCATCAGTCCTTGTCGGCAGTCGTTGTCGAGTCGTTGTCGGTGGAGGTGGTGCGGATCAGTCGGTAGCACCCGACGTCGTTGTCCGGGTCGACGGCATCGGTCCGGGAGGACGCCAGGAAGGCGGCGACCCGCCAACCCGCGGCGAGCAGTGGCCGGAGAGTGTCGCGCAACGCGATTCGCCAGCTCATCGCCAGCTCGGGTGCACGGGATCGGACCGCTTCGATGTCGGCCGGGATGATCAACTCCACCAGGCCGACGTCGTGTCGCAGAGCCGTCGCCAGAGCCCGATCGTCGATCGTCGGACCACCTCGAACGATGTCCAGCACGGTGCTGGCATCAGTCCTTCCGCAGGCAGCGGACGACGTCGGCGGGGTGCCGGCATCGTCGAGATCCCAACGGGTGAAGGCCCGATCGGACGGTTGACCCCGGTTGC
This sequence comes from Microlunatus soli, assembly GCF_900105385.1. NCBI lineage: Bacteria > Bacillati > Actinomycetota > Actinomycetes > Propionibacteriales > Propionibacteriaceae > Microlunatus > Microlunatus soli. The sequence continues at coordinate 1,753,909 of NZ_LT629772.1, forward strand.
GGTCGTCGTTCATCGGCCCGTAGAAGTCGACCAGGTATTCCTCCAGTCGGGCACCGAGCCGGTGCAGGTTGAATCGGGCGTTGCGGGCGATCAGCGGGTCGAAGGTCCAGGTGATCGACGTCAGGCCGTGCTCGACGGCCCAGGCTCGCTGGTGGTGTTTGATCGCGGTGCCGACGCCGGCCCCGGCTCGACCGCCGAGGACGCCGGTGACGTGGGAATGCAGGGTGTCCAGGCCGTCACCGGTGACGAAGCCGATGCTGCCGGCGACCAGTTCTGATCCGGCATAGGCGCCGCTGACATAGCCCTGACCGTGCATCATCGCGGCGACGATGGACGGGTCGACCGGTGCGTGATCATCGGGCACACCCCAGATCCGAGCCAGCAATCCGACCAACGCCGCTGCCTCGGATTTGCTGCGCAGTAACGAGATCCGGACGCCGGACCGCTGTGCAGCCAGGCCGGCCGTCCGTTGGGCGGCGCGCACACCGTCGGCGAGGTCGGCTGGTCGCCCGGTGATCATCGGAGCAGCCGTCGAGCCGTCACGGAAGGGTCGGGACATAGCGATCCAACCAGTCCAACAACCGCCGCCCGTAGTCGACCCGATGCGACGGCCGACCGTTGATCAAGAAGCCGTGGGCGGCACCGGGGTAGACCACCAGCCGGGTGGGGACCTGCTGCAACCGGAGCGCACCGAACCAACGCTCACCCTGATTGACCGGGCAACGGTGATCTTGTTCGCCGTGCAACACCAGCGTCGGCGTGCTGACCTGACCGACAGCGGTGATCGGTGATCCCGCCGCCAGATCGTGCTGCTCGGTGACCGGGTCGGTCCGTCCGAACGCGCGCGTCAGTTCGACGCCGAGATCGGAGGCCCCGAGCTGGGCGTTCAGGTCGCAGACCAGCCCGCCGGCGACGGCCGCGGCGAACCGATCGGTGTGGGCCGTCAGATGACAACTGGTGAAGCCGCCGTAGCTGTAGCCGGTGATCGCGACCCGGTCCTCGTCGACCAGTCCTTCGCTGATCAATCGGTCGATCGGCTCCAGGAAGTCGGCCTGGTCGGCGACACCCCAGCCACCGACAACGGCACGCAGAAAGTCCTCACCGTAGCCGTCCGAGCCGCGCGGGTTGAGGGTCAACACATTCCAGCCGCGTCGGGCCAGTTCCTGCTGGTAGAGATGGGTCGCGTCCGCGACCCCCGTCCAGGCGTTGTGCGGGCCGCCGTGGACGTCGAGCAACAACGGGGCCGGTCCGTTGGTGTTCGGGGCACGCAACAACCAGCCGTGCACCCGACGACCGTCACTGATCATGAACTCCCGCTGCTGCTGGGCCAGGGGTCGGCGGTCGTCCAGCAGATCGGCACTGATGCTCGTCGCGATCCGCAGCGACGGCTCGTCCAGCCGGACGAAGGCCACCTCGCCGTAGGACGCGTCGTCGGTGATGATCACCGCTGCGACCGGCGCAGCCGCGGCGACCGCGACTGCGTCGACGCGCTGTTGATCACCGGCGACGACCGGCTGCGCGCGTCCTCCCCCGACCGGCATCCGATACAGGTGGGTCCAGCCCCGATCCCTGATGCAGAAGGCGATCTCGCCGGTGCTGGTGAGAGCCGGGGGCGCGCCCGGATAGGCAGCCGAACCGCCGGGCATGATGTTGCGGTCGAGGTGGCCGGTGAGGTCGCGGTCCGGAGCGCCGTCCAGCCGGAGGGTCAACAGTCGCGCGTTACCGATCTCGGCGTCCTGTCGTCCGACCGCGACGACACCGCTGTTGTCCTCGAGCCAGAGCAGCGGTCCGCTGACATGCCGACTGGTGCCGATCCGGGTCGGTACGCCGCCGCTGACGGGGATGCGGTAGGCCGAGGAGGTCATTGCGCGATCGGACCCGGCGTCGAGCCGGGCTGTGAAGGCGATCATGGTCCCGCTCGGCGACACCGCGGGCTGTCCGGCGTGCCAGTCCCCCGCCGTCAACTGCCGGACGGTGCGGGAGTCGAGCTCGACAGCATGCAGATGCTGGCGCCTGGTGCCGAAGCGACCGATGCCGTCGGCCTTGAACAGCAGGTCGTCGGCGACGATCGGCGCCGATTCCGCCTCGCCAACACCAGCCCCGCCGCTACCAGTCTCGCCGGCACCAGCCCCGTCATCACCCGTCTCGACGTCAGCTTCGGCCCGGGTCTGTGCGACGAAGACGATCATGGAACCGTCCGGCGTCCAGACCGGTGGTCCGGCCCCGAGGGCACGATCGGTCAGCACGCTGACCTCGCCGCCGGTGACCGCGACCGTACACAGCTGTGGCACGTCGTCGATCTTTCGCAGGAAGGCGATCGTGCTGCCGTCCGGCGAGCAGACCGGTGCGGAGTCGTACGGGCCGTCGGTGATCGGGCGGTCGGCGAGCTCCGGGCCGACCGCGTGCAGTCGACCGGTGATGCTGTCCGAGGTCCGGTCCGATCGTTGCCGGACGTACACGGCGATCGTTCCGTCCGGGTTGATCGTCGGGCCGGTCGGGATCTCGATCCGATACAGGGTGTCGATCCAACCGGTGTCGGGTGCGGCCTCCATGCACCTCAGCCTGCCCTACCCCGGACCGCCGGACCGTTGGCCGATCGGCCAAACTTCCGGTCCTCGATTCGTGCAACGGCCGGCCGGGATCGGTTCGGCCGGCGGCTCGGTGCAGCGGCCTCAGGTGTGATCCACCCAATTCGGCCCTCCGGGGCGGTACTGCGAATCGCACAGCATGCTGTCCCCTGGTTGCCAGGTGCACAGGTAGACGTGGTTGCCGTCGGGATCGGACAGTACCCAGACCGACGGTGCGCCGTGATCACTGATCAGGCTGCCGCCGGCGGCCAGTGCGGCGTCGATGCGGGGCCGGACCTGCGCCGGGTCGACCCAGAGGTGAGGATGCCAGACCCGTCGGGACGACGCGTCGGGGTCGGTCCGGAACCAGAGCATCGGCAGACCGGTGCGGATATCGCCGACATCACCCCAGTCGTCAGTGCCGATCACGTGCTCGGAGTCCAACACCGCCGCCCAGAACGGCGCGATCTTGTCGTAGCCGGGTGTGTCCAGGCCGAGCTCGATCCTGGTGATGCTGCCGCACTCGAGTTCGGCGCCCGCAGCAGTGACGATCTCGGTCACCCGGCCGGCCAGCGTCAGATCGGTCTCGGTGACACCGCCGTCATCCCGGCTGGACAGTCTGACGTCGATCAGGAACGGGCGCAGATCGAGTTCTGCCCGATGGTTCAGCTCCTCGGCTGCTCGCCCGATGGACGCCACCAGCTCGAGCCCTTGGCTGAAGCCTTCGGTGTGAATGCGGGTCTGTAGTCCGCCTTGCCCGTAGGACAGCAGCAGGGTCCAGCCGTCGAGCTCGGCCGCTCCGATCTGCTGCCCGGTCAGCACCTGGGTGGTCATAGTGGTCTCCCTCTCGATGATGAGTCTGCCGTCGGATCCTGCTGGACGTTTCTTCGACCGTAGCCAACAAAACCGGACAGCTGTCTGTCCTGTTCTGTTGCTAATTTGGCGATCATGCGAGCCGAGCGTCTGGTGGGTATCGCACTGCTGCTGCAGGCACACCGACGACTGACCGCGCCAGAGCTGGCGCGCCGCCTCGACGTGTCCGAGCGGACGATCCGCCGGGACCTCGACACCCTGCTGCTCTCCGGTCTCCCGCTGTATTCCGAGCGCGGCCGCGGCGGCGGATGGGCATTGCTCGACGGTCCCGCGATCAACCTGTCGGCGCTGACCACCGAGGAGGCACAGGCGCTCTTCCTCGTCACCGGTCCGGAGCTGCTGGCCGGCCTCGGGATGGAGGAGGGCGTGACCTCGGCCGTCCGCAAGCTGCTCGCCGCTCTCCCGGCCACCACCCGCGAGCAGGCCGACCGGACCCGGCAGGCCATCCACATCGATCCGACCCGGTGGGGACGTCCGGCGCAGCCGGTGCCTGCCGCATTGTCGGCGTTGCGGGCCGCCGTTGTCGCCGGTGTTCGGGTCGATCTCGGCTACGCCCCGCCGGCGACCGAACCGACGGTCCGCCGGGTTCACCCGTACGGACTCGTCTGCAAGAACGGGAGTTGGTATCTGGTCGCCGGTGTGGACGCCGACCTGCGGACCTTCCGGGTGTCCCGGGTCAGCAGCACCGTCGCCACCCGCGAGCCGGTCGAGCGGCCGGACGGCTTCGATCTCGTCCGTGCCTGGGAGGACGTCAACCGCCGCCAGGTGCCTTGCTGGCGAACACGGGTGGAGGTGACCTTCCGGGTCCGATCGGAGGCTGTCGGCCGGGTCGCCTCGGCGTTGCCCGAAGACGCCCGGCTACAGCCGGTCGACACCGAACCAGGATCGGCGCGCGTGTTCCGGGCCACCTTCACCTCGGTCCACGAGGCGGCTTGTGAACTGATCCGTCTCGGCGACGGCGTCCAGCTGCTCGAACCGGCGTCGGTCCGCGCCGAGCTGGTCCGGATCGGGCATCGGCTGATCGCCGCCCACGCACCGCAGTGGTGACGGTGCCGGGGTGACCGGAAGTCATCTCTCAGCCCGTGGCCGTCGCGGCATCGCCGACAAGCCGCAACTGCAGCATCAGACCGAGTCGGGTGTCGGGATCGGCCAGGTCAAGGTCGGCGATCTCACTGAGCCGACGGAGCCGGTAGCGGAACGTGTTCTTGTGGATGTGCAGTTCGGCCGACGCCCCGTTGACATCACCGAACGATTCCAGCCAGGCCCGCAGGGTCTCGACCAGACCGGCATCGTGCGCGGCATCGTAGGCGAGCAACGCCGCCAGCGGACCGGTGTCCAGGTCGTCCGACTCGGTCAGATGATCACGAACCTTGATCAACAGGATGGCCGCCTGCACCTGATCGGCGGTCGCCAGCCGTCGGGTCCGTGGCCGTTGCCGGTCCTCGGCGAGCACCCGCAGGGTCGCGTCGGCATCGCGCCGGGAGCAGGCCAGGGTCTCCACATCCTCGGCGGACCGACCGATCCCGACCAGCGGGCTGGAAGCGAACGTTGCGCTGCGGCGTACGAAGTCCTCGGCCAGCTGGACCGCCGCCTGCAGTCCGCGATCCTCCGACAACGGCTGGACGGCGTACACCACATCGCCCAGTACGGCGGTGCGGACCGACGGATGAGCCGCAGCGAGGTACATCTGCAGCGAGCCCGCCAGCCGGTCCACCCCGCGTTGCGCGTCGCCGCTCTGATCATCGACGCCGAAGGCGAGGACGCACGCCGGACCGTCCGGAAAGCCTGCTCGGCGGGCGGCCTGTACGGCCTGCGGTCCGCCCTCGAGCAGTGTGATCACTTCCTCGGCGCGCTGCCGCCGAGCCGACTCGGTGCTCATCCGATTGCGCATGATCGACAACGCCACCACGCCGGCCGCCTCGACCAGGCCGAGCCGCTGCTGCTCGGTGAGCGGTCCGTCCTCGGCATCGGTTTCTGCCGCCACCGCCCAGATCGATCCGAGGATCTCACCGCCGGCCGCCAGCCGGATCGCCACCCGCGGCAGCACCTCGGGCCCCAGCGATGCCACGTACACCGGCCCGTCGGTGCCGTAGATCCGGGAGAAGACGCCGTCCTGGCTGAGCCGCTCGGAATAACCGGCCGGTACCTGTTGACCGAGCACGGTCTGCTGCCGGGCCAGATCGGCTTCCTGCTGATCGGAGGAATAGGCCAGGATCCGAGACGACAGATCCTCGATCGTCACCGGCCCGCCGACCAATGCGGCGATCGTATTGGCCAGCTCGAACAGATCGGCCCCCGCCGCACCGAATCCGCGATCACCCGCGCCGGCGGCGGTCAACTGGGATTCGATCATGGAGGCCAACTGCAGCCAGGACGCCCCGCGGACGAGATCCAGCACCGGCAGCCGGGTGGACCGGACCGCCTCCCGGACCGCGCTGCCGGTGGTCAGCTGATCGCGCAGGACGACGCCGGCTGCTCCGGCAGCAGCCGCGTTCTTGATCAAGGTCGACGCGGATTCGTCATCGGTGACTCCGGCTCCGAAGATCAGCTCGCCGGCCGCGACCGGCAACGGTTCCAGCGGATCATGGATGCCGATGGTCGCCACCGGGGCACGCAGGTCGACCGCGTCGTCGACCGCCCTGATCAGGGTGAAGCCCAGGCTGTCGAGCAACTGCTCGATCGTCGTTGACGTCTCACCGAACAAGGTTCGCCTCCTCCCGCTGTCTCGCACCGTACTCTGCGGCGGAGCATGGCGCCCTTCTTCGCCAGTTGGGATGCCCACACCCGCCGACCCGCCATTTTCTCCCCGACACGCCGGGCGTGTCGGGGAGAAAATGGCGGGTCGGCGGGTGGGGTGGGGTCAGCCGGCCGAGCCTCGGATCGCGCGCCCGGGGAACGCGTCGGGGACCAAATCGCCGCCGTCGACGACCGGGGTGCCGGCGACGATCACGTGGCTGAAACCGATCGACGGCGCCAGCCGGGTGTAGTCCCCGGCCGGCTGCACCCGATCGGGATCGAAGATCGTCAGGTCGGCGTCGGCACCGACCGACAGCCTGCCCTTCCGCTGCATCGCGGGTGCGGCCGCTGCCAGGATGGTCGCCGGCAGGATGGTGCAGCGGCGGATCACCTCGACCAGATCCAGCACGCCGAGATCGCGCACCAGCCAGCGCAACGCACGGGCGAAACATCCGCTGGTCCGCAGGTGCGCGATCAGCCCGTCGGGCAGTGGCCAGACGTCACCGGTGAGTGCGGCGAGCGCGCGTTCGGAGTGATCGGTGCCCGATCTTGGTGCCGGACCGGTGTAGGTCAACGGCATCGCATCGGAGGCGATCGCCGCATCGCCGAAGGTGACCGCGGTGAGCAGCAGCGCGAGTTGCTGAGGATCATCAAGATCAAAGGTCTCCAGGATGCACAGCGCGCCGGGGTCGGTCTCCCGCAGCTCGAGCAGCCGGTCGGCGTCGGCGACCCGTTCGCCGGTAGCGAGGTAGATCACCGATCGGGTGGAGATCCCGTCCCTGGCCAGCACCTCGGGATCAAGGAAGGCTGCACCGATCACTGTCGAGCCGGCATGGAACGGATAGGCCTCGGCCGTCAGCCGGAGGCCCGACCGCTGCGCGGTCGCCCAGTCGGTGGTGACCCGGTCCGCCCGCCGTCCGGAGGTCGAGTTCAGGTGGCACAGGTGGACGTGGGCGCCGGTCAGCTCCGCGGTGTCGATCAGCTCGTGTGCCGCGTCGACCGCGTTGCCGGGTCCGGCGGGTGCCATCGAGCGGGCGTGCACGAAGAGGGGCTGCCCGACCTGCTCGGCGAGCCTGCCCAGCAGGTGTTGCTCGCTCAGCCGCGATCCCGGCGCATAGCCCTGCAACACCCCGATGCCGATCGCGCCAGCGGCGATCTGACGTTCCACCAGGCCGACGATCTTGCTCTCCTGAGCGTCGTCGGCGGCCGACTGCCACCGGGGGCCGTTCTGGAACTGGTCGAACATGGCGAGCGGCAGCCGGAACCGCGGATCATCCTGCGGCCGGACCGCGGGAGCCTGGTCCAGGACGCACATCCGGGCCGATGACCAGGACGCCGACATGCCGAAGTTGATCACGCGTCCCTGATCTTCGGCGTAGCGGTAGTGGTCGGCCACCGGCAACGCGCCACCCTCCAGTTCCAGCGCGGTCGTCACGCCGTCCAACGCCTGCAGCCTGCCGCCGCTGATCGTCTGCGCGTGGCTGTGCAGATCGATGAAGCCCGGTGCGACCACCTGGCCAGTCGCGTCGATCGTACGGCGGCTGTACGCCGCCGCGCGGTCCGGCACGGGCCCGACGTAGGCGATGCTGCCTGCCCGGATGCCGACGGCGGCGATCTCGTCCCGGCCGGACGCCGGATCGATCACCCGTCCGCCGGTCACCAACAGATCGAACGGTTCACGTTCCGACAGGCCACGTCCCGACCGTTCACCGTCCCAGGAGCCCCCGCCGGTCCCGGATCGGAGAGCGTCGGGAGATTGGCCGCCGTCGGGGAGAGTCATCGGCCCATCATCGGTGCAGCGGGCCGAGCACGGGAACCATCCGTCCGCCCAATTCCGGCCGGCAGACTTTGGTCGTCCGTACAAGGCGGGCTCGGGCCCCGGTCAACGACAGTGGGTGGAACTCGAACACGCCGCCAGAGCTGCACCGCAACTCCGGCCGATCATGAGCCGAGGTCAGATGTCGCCCACCGATGCCGGACCGACCGGTGCTGCCGGACCACCCCCGCCTGCAGGACCAGCAGGGATGCGGATGTCGCGGGTCGCCAAGGTCACCACCGGACTGCTGTTCGTCACCTGGCTGATCGACTACTTCGACCGGCTGATCATGACCATCGCACTCCCCCATGTCGGCGCCGCCTTCCACCTCGACCACACCCAACAGGGCTTGATCATCTCGGCGTTCTTCTTCGCCTACGCGTTCTCCCAGCTGCCGGGCGGGATCCTCGCCGACCGCTTCGGCACCAGGTTCATGATCGCCGCGGCGATGATCATCTGGTCGCTGTTCACCGGCCTGACCGCCGTCGCCTGGGGATTCGCGGCGATGCTGGTGATCCGCGGCCTGTTCGGGATCGGTGAGGGGATCTTCCCCGGCGCGTCGATCAAGGCGATCACCGAACGGACCAAGCCGCATGAGCGGATGCTCGCCAACGGCATCATGCTGAGCTCCAACAACTTCGGCTCCGCCGTCGCTCCGCTGGTCGCGGTTCCGCTGGTCGCCGCGATCGGCTGGCGGCTCAGCTTCGGCTTCTCGGCGATCGCCGGTCTGGTGATGCTCGCGGTGCTGTTGATCTGGCTGCCCGGACGCAACCATCCCGACCTCGCGACCGCACCGCCCGGCAACAGCGACCGACCGCGTACCGATCCGGCGCAGTACACCTCGCGGCAACGGAAGGGTCCGGTCTGGGCGATCCTGGCCAGCCCGGCGATCTACCTGTACGTGGTGATGTTCTTCGGGCTCGACATCATCGGCTGGGGCATCAACACCTGGATGCCGTCCTATCTGTCCGAGGTCCGCGGCCTGAGCATCAGCGGCTCGGCGATCCTGCTCGCCATCCCGCCGACCATCGGTGGCATCACGACCATGATCGGCGGCCGGCTGACCGACCGGCTCGGCGGTCGTCCTCGGCTGGTCGTGGCACCGGCGATGGCGGTCGGCGGAGCCGCGCTGTTGATGATGGCGCTGTCGGACTCGCTGACCGCGTTCGTGATCTGGGAGTGCGTCGGGATCGGCTGCTTCGGGCTGTCGTTCATGCCGGTGATGTCGGTGCCGTTGAAGACCCTGAACGGTCGCTTCACCGGGTCGGCGTCCGGCACCATCAATTTCGGCGGGCAGATGGCCGGCGTGCTGGCGCCGGTGGTGATGGGTTTCCTCGTCGACCGATTCAGCTACACCGCCGCCTTCATGTTCCCGGTCGCGGGTGCGCTGCTGACGCTGGTGATGGCCTTGGTCGTGCCGCAGACCCCGGTCCACCTGGCCGGTCGGCTGCGTCGCAACTGGCGGCTGGAGGGCGGTTACTCCGACGTCGCGCAGCCGACGCCCACCGGAGTCCGACGCTGACTACTGCTGGTCCAGTGTCCCGCGGGACACGAGCTGGTCCTTGATCAGCAACGCCAGCAGCGCCGTACGGGCAGGGATCTTGTCGGCCTCGACGTGCTCGTCGTCGGCGTGCGCACCGCCGCCGACCGCGCCCAGTCCGTCCAGGGTCGGGACGCCGATCCCGGCGGTGAAGTTGCCGTCGGAGGCTCCGCCGACCGCCATCGACTGCAGCGGGTCGAGGCCGGCGTCGGTGGCGAGTTGTTGGGCCCGGTCGAACAGCGCAGTGGCCGCGGAAGCGGGCAACGGCGGACGGTTCGGTCCGCCTTCGATGATCAACTCCGCTCCGGGCAGGACCGCCTGCAGGGCGTGCATGTCGTGATCCACCCGCTGTTGTTCGGCGGCCGACCGGACCCGGCAGTCGACCTTGATCATCGCCTTCGCCGGCACGGTGTTGGTAGTGGTGCCGGCCGACAGGACGGTGGGTGTCACCGTGGTGCCGAGGTCCGAGTCACCCAGCTCGTTGATCGCCAGCAGCTGGTGGGCCAGTTCGACGCCGGCGTTGATCCCCTTCTCCGGCTCGAGACCTGCGTGTGCGGCTCGACCGTTGATGTTGATCTGGTAGTCCGAGGTGCCCTTGCGTTCGATCTTGAGCGCACCGCCGGGCCCCGACGCCTCCAGCACGAACGCGGCCCGACAGCCGGCCGCCTCGCTCTCGATCAGCGACCGGGAGGTCTTCGACCCGACCTCCTCATCGGCGGTGACCAACAGGGTGACGCCGTCCAGGGACACCCCGTCCTCGATCAACAACCGCATCCCGAGCAGGGCCTGCACGATCCCGGTGATCATGTCGAAGCAGCCCGGACCCCGGATCACACCATCGGTGAAGGACCACGGATCCGGACCCCAGGAACCGATCGGCCACACGGTGTCATGGTGGGCCAGCACGATCACCCGGCGTGGACCGTCACCGAGCCGCCAGACCAGGTGCGGCCGGCCGTCGACCTCCACCCGTTCCGGTGCCGAGCCCAGGTAGCGTTCACCGATCTCGGCCACCAGATCGGCGCTGCGACCGACCGCCTCGAGATCGTCCGAGGGTGACTCCAGGCGGACCAACGCCTCGATGTCCTTGATCAACTCGTCGAATCGCCCCTCGGCGCGTGCCAGCAACTCAGTCACCCGGCTGTCCTTCCGTGTTCGAAGATCCTGCCCGGCAGGCTACGTCACGGCTGGCGTTGCAGTTGCAGGTAGTCCAGCCCGGCCATGTAGCTGGTCGCAGCGTCGTTGCGGCCGGTCACCCGCAGTTCGAGCGTGTGCTGCCCGGCCGCGAGTTCTCGTTCGCCGTAGTCGATCGGATCACTCAGTACGACTCCGGGCGTGTGATAGGCGTCGAAGGCCTCGCCCAGCTGTTTCCCGTCCAGGGTCAGGGTGTTGATGCCGTAGTCGGCGGCCATCGTCTGCAGCCCGGACAGCCGGTATCGGCCGGCGGTGCCGAGCTCGAATCGCATCGTGACCGTGTTGTCGGCCGCGTCCGGGGTGAACCACAGCTGCGCATCGCCGGACCAGGTGAGCCCGCAACAGTTGCCCTGCAGCTGGACCGGTGCGGTCGCGGTCGCGTCGGCGATCAGGGATTCGGCTTCGATCCGCAGGGTCCGCCCGGTGGTGGCTTCGATCTCGGCGGAGAAGGGGCCGGTGTGCCCGGCGTCATCGACCGCCCGCACCCGGTAGTGCCAGGTCTGATCGACATCGAGTCCGAGGTGGGTGAATCCGTTGCCCCGGGTCGTTCCGACCAGCGTTTCCTCCGACGGGGTGAAGCCGGCCGTCGTCGACGCGAACACCTGGTAGTGCGGCGCGTAGACGTCGTCGGTGGCCGGCTGCCAGCCGAGGGTGATGCCGGTGAATTCGTCCGGTGTCGCCACCGGACCGTTGATCCGTCCCGGTGCCCGACGATCGGTTGCGTCGGTGATCTTGGACAGGGCTTGGTAACTCGCCGCCTGCCAGCCGGGTGCCTGGTCGGAGGGTGTCAGCTGGACGCTGATCGAGGACTTGCCCCGGGTCAGGTCCGGCGGGATCGCGAACGCATCGTCGAGCCAGCGATCATGATCATTACCCAGTGGCTGCAGCCAGGTCCCGGCGGCCCTGCCGTCGATCCGGACGTCTGCCCGTTGATAGGGCCGGGATTGATCGGAGATCCGGCGCAGCAGGACTCCGGTGTTGGATCGGGTGATCGTGAGCCGGAAGCTGATCGGCCCGGTCGCCGTCCTGCCGTCCAGGGTGATCGGTTCGTCGGGCCCGTCGATCCCCTCGTACCGGCTGGTCTGCTGGAACACCGAGTCGTCCGGTGCGGTCGGCCGGTAGTCGTGAGCCCGTTCACTGCGAGCGTCGCCGAGGTCGACCGAGTCGGTCCAGCGCAGCCGGCCGCCGTCCTGGCCGTACCAGTAGGTCGTCGATCCCTCGATCGCGTCGGCGTCGTTGCCGGGCCCGTGTTCGATGCCGAATCTGATCGAGCTGTCGAAGTCGATCGCCTCCGACACCATCAGCCGATACAGACTGGTGCAGTCATATCGGCAGCCGCCGCCGGCCTCCTCGTGGGCGGGGTTGCCGTTCATCGGTGCGTTGAAGGTGCCCCGGTTGAAGTACCAGCCACCCTCGTAGAAGTCCTCGGTCCCGGTGCCGTGCCAGTCCGGGCTCGCCGAGCCGTCCACGAAGACCCGTTCGTCGCCTTCCAGGTAGTTGCGCAGGTTGCCGTCCGGGATCAGGCCCTCGACGGTCTGCGAGACACCGACCACTCGACCGGTGCCTTGGGTGTGCAGGAAGAGATGATCTTGGTCGAACGGAGTCTGCTCACGATTGCTGGTGGCCTGGAAGTAGCCGACCTGGTGGTTGCGCAGGCGCTGTTTCCAGGCGGCGTTGTCGGAGACTGTGACCGCTGCGGTCGCGTTCTCGATGCTGGCCTCGGATCGGTTGGCCAGTTCGATCTTGACGTTGCCGGCGTACGGCATCAACCACCACGCCTGCAGGGTCTTGGTCTGCGCGTCGACGCCGAACATCAGTGATCGGACGTCGTAGAGGCCGAGCCCGGTGCCGAAGAATTCGCCCAGCGGCGCGTCCACGGTCCGCTGCCCGTCGACGGTCACCCGGATCCTGGCGCCGGCCAGGATCTGATCGGTGATCTTGGTCGCGTCGGTCTGCTGAGCAGTGATCGGGTCGGGGCGTAGCCAGCGTGCCTTGCGGGGGTCGATGCTCGAATCCGTCGGTCGGGCGGGCGCCCGACGGGCCCGATCGATCTTGGTCTGCGCGAGTTGCGGCAGTCGCAGCTTCAGCGCGGTGACGGCACCGGGGCCGTGTGACCGCGCAAGCACCTGCGAACGTCCGGCAGCAAGATCGACCGACGTGCTGATCGTCTCGGTGTCGGGCTGCGCCGGCTTCGGATCGGCGGTGCCGGCGGCCCGCAGTTTCTTGATCACGTCCAGGGCTTGATCATCGGGATCGAAGGTCGTGACACCGACGGCGCTGGAGAAGTCGCGATAGGTGACGTGATAGAAGAGCGGGTTGTGCGTGGTCGTGATCTTCATCGAGGTCCGATAGGGCATCGGCACCTTGATGTAGACACCGCCGGAACTCTGATCAGCGTTGGCGACCAGCGGTTGACTGAACGGCGCACCGAGCTTGCCGTCGACGACGTCCTGCAGCGGCGCATCCAGCACCACCGTGCCATCGAGTTCGATCGTGATGTTGCCGGTGTTGGAAACGTCACCGCCGTCCCGGGTGAACCAGATCGAGCTGATCTCACCGGCGCCGGACCGTTCGGCGATCACGCAGCCGTCGTCGGTCCGCAGGCAGGAGTAGGTGCCGTCGAAGCCGTCGTCGTTGCCGTCACTCCGATCAAAACTGGAGAACTGCCGCGATCGGGTGTCGCTGCCGATCTCGGCGAGTCGGTCGAGATGGCGATAGCTGTCCCACCCGACGGCCGGCTGGTCGGCAGCGACCTGGGTCGTCCGGCCACCGGTCGCGTGGGTAGAGGAGGTCGGCGTCGGCTGAGCCGGCGGTGACCCGGCGGCCGGGACGACACCGGGTGCGATCAGGCAGCTGACTGCCACCGTGAGGGCAACGAGCACCCGCAGAGTGCGGACCGAGTTCGACACTGAACTGCTCCTGAATTTGATGAAATCGATTTCGAGTGATCGAACAGCACCGGGAATCAGCTGTCAAGACATGAATCGTGTGTCCAGCAGGCGAGAGTCGTTGGATCCATATCCGGTATTTCCTACAGTTGATACCGGAATGCAGTGGAACCGCCCGACAGGAGATTCAGTCATGACCCTCACCACCGAGCGTCCGGTCGCCACCGACGCCGATCTCGGCTACAGCCGGATCGCGGTCGCCAAGGCCGGTGAACACATCGGCGCCCGGATCAGCGGCGTACGCCTCAGCGGCGACCTCGATGACGATGTCGTTGCGGAGATCCGGCGAGCTCTCCTGGAGAACAAGGTGATCTTCTTCTCCGGCCAGGATCACCTGACCGACGAGATCCAGCACGAATTCGCCAGTCGGCTGGGCACCCCGACCCTGCCGCATCCGACGGTCCGCGGCGACGGCCGGTCGGTGCTGCCGGTCGATTCCGACTTCAGCAAGGCCAACAGCTGGCACACCGACGTCACCTTCGTCGACCGGATCCCCGCGATCAGCCTGCTGCGCGCGGTCACCCTGCCGAAGTGGGGCGGCAACACGGTCTGGGCCAACACCGTCACCGCCTACGAGCGGCTGCACCCGGCGCTGAAGGCGCTGGTCGAGCAGCTGTGGGCCGTGCACACCAATCAGTACGACTACGCCGCCGACATCGACGAGAAGCGGATCGGCGGCATCGACGTCAAGGAGCAGTCCTACAAGGACGAATTCCGCAGCCAGCTCTACGAGACCGAGCACCCGGTCGTCCGGGTGCATCCCGAGACCGGCGAGCGTTCGCTGGTGCTCGGCCACTTCGTCAAGCACTTCGTCGGGATCAAGTCCGTCGACTCCGAGGCGCTGTTCCAGCTGCTGCAACGTCAGGTCACCCGGCTGGAGAACACGGTCCGCTGGGTGTGGTCGCCCGGCGACATCGCGATCTGGGACAACCGGGCGACCCAGCACTACGGGATCGCCGACTACGGCGACCAGAAGCGGGTGCTGCACCGGATCACGCTCGCCGGCGATGTGCCGGTCAGCATCGACGGTGTCCGGTCCAGCGTCCGCCAGGGAGATGCCTCGCACTACTCGACGCTGGCCTGACAGCTGCCGCAGCCGGCATCCAGCGGGCATCGGTCGACCGCCGTCGGCGCGCCGTGGGATTGCCGAGGCACGCACTGCTCTTCGGGCTGCGGCCCGCGTTGCAACCCGACGAGATCAGCACTTCCCTAGTGGATGGTGTAGCCGCCATCGACGACCAATGTCTGGCCGGTGATCAGCGACGCCCCCGGCCCGGCCAGATAGACCACGGCATCGGCGACCTCGGACGGCAGACCGAGCCGCCCGATCGGGATCCTGGACAGCACCGCGGCACCGAAGTCGGACCGTTCCAGATCCTGGGTCAGACCGGTCTTCACGAAGGTCGGTGCGACGGCGTTGACCCGGATGCCCGCGTCGGCCCACTCGTAGGCCAGGTTGCGGACCAATTGATCGATCCCGGCCTTGCTCGATCCGTACGCCGCGCGGTTCTCGATCGCCACTCGTCCGGCCTGGGACCCGACGAAGACGATGCCGGCCGGCGTACCGTCGGCGGTCCAGTGCCGGGCGAACGCCTGTGCGGTGAAGAACGCGCCGCGCAGATTGGTCCGGTGCACCAGATCCCAGCTGTCGGGTTCGATCTCCAGCGCCGGCTCCGGGCGGTTGATCCCGGCGTTGGCCACCAGCAGATCGGGTGCCGCGCCGGCCGCGAAGACCGCGTCGACGGCGGACCGGATCGCGGACACGTCGGTGACGTCCATCACCAGCGGCTCGGTCCCCCAGCGGGCGGCGACCGGTTCGGCGTCCCGGGCCGTCCGTACGCTGCCGCGGACCTCCGCACCGGCCGTCTGCAGCGCGTCACCGATCGCTTGTCCGAGGCCGCGAGCCGCCCCACTGACCACCGCGCTGCGACCGGACAGCGGTCTGCCGGGGTCAGCCACGCGCCGCGTCGATCCAGTCGAAGCGGCGATCACCGTATTTCGCGACCCGGACGTCTCCGGAGCGGGCATGGCCCTCGAAGCGTTCGACCCGGGCCGCGCGGCCGGTCACCTCGCCGAGCATCGCACTGGACCCGGTATCGGTGACCTCCTGATAGGTCACGGTCCGCAGGTATTTGCCGACCCACAGCCCGCCGGTGTAGCGAGCAGCCCCGCGGGTCGGCAGCACGTGGTTGGTCCCGATCGTCTTGTCCCCGTAGGAGACGCAGGTGCCTTCGCCGAGGAACAGCGCGCCGTAGTTGTGCATTGCATCCAGTGCCGCACGCGGCTGCTCGGTCAGGATCTGCACGTGCTCGAAAGCGAAATCATCGGCCAGCCGATACGCCGTTGCCAGATCGGGCACCAGGTGCACCTGGCCGTGATCACGCCAGGCCGGTTCGGCAAAGTCCTTCGTCGGCATGTCGGGCAGCAGTCGCTCGATGTGCGCCATGGTCTCGGTCGCCACCTGCTCGGAGGTGGTGATCAACACCGCCGGTGAGTCCGGTCCGTGCTCGGCCTGCGACAGCAGGTCGACCGCGACCACGAACGGATCGGCCGCGTCGTCGGCGACGATCAGCACCTCGGTCGGCCCGGCGAACAGATCGATGCCGACCTCGCCGAACAGTTGCCGCTTCGCCTCGGCCACGAATGCGTTGCCGGGACCGGCCAGCAGGTCGACCCGCGGAATCGATTCGGTGCCCACAGCGAGTGCGGCGACGGCTTGGACACCGCCGAGCAGATAGATCTCATCGGCACCTGCCAGGTGCATCGCCGCGATCGTCGCATCGGGCACCTCGCCCCGGATCGGCGGCGTGGCAGCGGCGACCCGCGGGACACCGGCGACCTTGGCGGTCACGATCGTCATGTGTGCCGACGCGAGCAGCGGGTAACGTCCGCCGGGAACGTAGGCGCCGCTGGCCGCGACCGGAACATTGCGCTGGCCGAGCCGGACGCCGGGGAAGGTCTCCATCTCGAAGTCGGTCAGCGATGCGAGTTGCCGTTCGGCCATCCCGCGGACCTGCTCCTGGACGAAGGTGATGTCGTCGATCACCTGCTGCGGCAACCGACCGATCGCCGCCGCGATCTCCGCATCGCTCATCCGGAACGATTCCGGCTGCCAGTGGTCGAACCGCTCGGAATACTCGCGAACCGCGACGTCGCCGCGGTCGCGGATGTCGGCGATGACCGCCTCGACCGTACGCCGTACATCGGGATCGGTGGCCCGATCACGATCCGCGGTCGGCGCCTTGAGCACCCGAGAGGTGGCTGTTGTCGATGGTGCTGTCACTGCGGATTCTCCTCCAGAGTCGAGCCGATGCTCGGTATAGTATACGTATACAGACCTGCCGTCGAGAGCCCCGGAACGGACCGCGCACTACGCCCGTGCCGACCGGCTAACCTCATCGCAGGAAGGAGCCGCCATGGTCACCAGCCGGGATGTCGCCCGCGCCGCCGGAGTGTCCCAAGCAACCGTGTCGCGGGTGCTCACCTCCGCCAACCCGGTCTCGGCCGAGCTCCGCGAACGCGTACTGGCGGCGGTCGACCTGGTCGGCTACGTCCCGCATGCCGCTGCCCGGACCATGAAGACCGGACGGACCGGTGCGATCGGCGCCGTCGTCGACGATCTGGCGAGCAACCCGTTCTATCCCGAACTGCTGCAAGAGTTGAGCGACGCCTTCGATGATCTCGGCCAACGTCTGACGGTCTGGACCGCGGGGAGCCGCAGCGACGCTGCGATCCGATCACTGCGCCAGGGCCTGGTCGACGGCGTGGTGTTCACCACGGTCACCCCGACCTCGACCGAGTTCGCCAGTGCCGTCGACAGCCGTCTCCCCCTGGTCCTGATCAATCGGACCTTGGACGATGTCGACTGCGATCAGATCTCCACCGACAACGTCGCCGGCGGCGCCCTGGTCGCGGACCGTTTCGCCGCGGCCGGCCGACGTCCGGCCTTCATCGGCGGGCCGGCCGACGCCAGCACCTCACGACAGCGGCTGACCGGCTTCCGTGCCCGTCTGACCGAGCTCGGTGCCGCACTCCCGCCGGCCCCCTGGGAGATCGGCGACTACACCCACGACAGCGCCTATCGGGCGATGCAGAGGATCATCGCCGAGGACGCGGCCGACGCGGTGTTCTGCGCCAACGACGTGGTAGCGGTCGGTGCGTTGGATGCGGCGCGCGAGGTCGGTGCCCGGGTGCCGGACGACCTGTGGATCATCGGCTACGACGACATCGCGCTCGCGTCCTGGACGTCGATCGACCTCAGCACCGTCCGGCAGGATGCCCGCCGGATGGCGCGGGACGGGGCCCGGATGCTGCTGGAACGGATCCGGAGCCCCTCCAGCCCGGTGCAGCACGTCCGGCTGGAACCCGAACTCGTTACTCGTGGCACCAGTGGCCGCTGACCGACTCGTCTCCCCGGGCTGCCCGGACGGGTCAATCGCCGATCACTTCGGCAAGATCAAGTACGCAGGCGATCAGGGTGGCGACGCTGCCGTCGGGCTGCCGTTCATCGAACCAGATTCCCTGCCGGAATCCGACCTTGGCCACCGTACGCAGGGATCCCGTGTTGCGATGATCCGGCGCCACCACCACCGAACGAGCGGCCGGCCGGGTCGCCGGCAGCAACTGCAGCCATGACCAGAGCATCCGTGTCCCGAGTCCGCGTCCGAGAAAACTGGGTTCCCCGATCAGATAGTCGCCGCCGACCGCGGAGGGGTCCGGAGCCGGTGTGATCGCGCCCGGCTGATCGGCGATCACATAGTCCTGCAGCAGGCCGATCGACCTCCCGTTGACCTCGACCACCGACATCCGGACTGCATCGGGATCATCGATCCGCGGCCGGTAGTGCTGCTCGATCGACTCCTTCGTCGGCTCCGGCCCGGGGAACCAGCGTCGTACGTGATCGGCCCGGCGCCAGCGCAGCACGTCCGGCAGGTCGCCGGCGGTCATCGGCCGGAGCAGCACTCCAAGATCGTCATCGACCTGGAACCGCTTGACCGCACCGGACAGGTCGACCGCTACCGGCTCGCCCGCACCCGGTGCGACCAGTCGGCGGGCCGCCGCCAGCCAGCTCTCCGGCCGGCAGTCGTCGGCCGGACCGGCCGGCTCGGTCGATCGTGTCCCGTCCTGCTGCCGGACAGTGACTGTCGTCATGGCTACCCGTTCCGCGGCCCGGCCGACCGCGCGGATCGGCGCCGACCGCTCTCGTCGCCGGCTCCACCTCGGGCGTCGGTCGGACGCCGTGCAAACCACGACGTCAGCTGCCCGGCCTCCACCCTATTTCGGGCGCAGCGCGCCGGCGAGCCTGCCCAACGTGCGGCCGGGCCGCCCCCGCCGATCAATCCGCCGGTGAAGTCACGACACCGACGGCCGAATCGTTCGTCGCGGCGGGGCCGAGGGTCGGTGCACCCCGGGCGATGTCATGATCATTGACCGTGGCAGGTCCAGCAGCTCGGGATCAGCGTTCAGCCGCGATCTTCACCGAGCATCGCCCTCGGCTGATGGGGATCGCCTATCGGATGCTCGGGTCAGTGGCCGACGCCGAGGACGTCGTCCAGGACGCCTACCTGCGTTGGCAGCGGGCGGATCACGATCAGGTCGAGGTACCGGCCGCCTGGCTGACGCGGACGGTCACCAACCTCGCGATCAATCTGCTCGGCTCGGCCCCTCGCCGACACGAGGGGTACACCGGGACCTGGCTGCCCGAACCGATCCCGACCGGCGACGGCCGGCTCGGCCCGCTGGAGACGATCACCGAACGGGAGACGCTGTCGATCGGGTTGCTCCGCCTCCAGGAACTGCTGACGCCTGCCGAACGGGGCGTCTTCGTGCTGCACGAGGCGTTCGGCTATCGGCATCAGGAGGTCGCCGACCTGCTCGGGCTCACCGAGCAGGCCAGTCGGCAGCTCCTCAGTCGAGCGCGAAAGAAGCTGGCCGCAGATCCGCTGGCGCCGGCCCGTCCGGTGCCGGATGTCGATCATGAACGGCTGGTCCGCAGCTTCCTCGATGCGGTGCTGGACGGCGAGCTCGACCCGCTGCGCCGACTGCTGGCCGACGATGTCGAGTCGTGGGCAGACGGCGGCGGCCGAGTAACCGCCGCGCGACGGCCCGTCCGCGGCAGCGACAACGTCGCGCGCTATTGGTCCGGTCTCACCGGGCGGCCGGAGGCGGCGGGAGTCGAACTGATCGTCGTCGAGCTCAACGGACGCCCTGCCCTGCTGGCGCGAGCCCGCGGCGAAGCTCTGGCCACCTTGTCCTTCGAGATCGATGCAGCCGGCATCCGCCGACTCTGGCTGATGGTCAATCCCGACAAACTCGGTCACCTCACCGCCCTCGGGTCCGCACCCGTGGTGTGACCGAGGTCTCGCCGTCCGCCGTCACGTTCTGCCGTGCCGTTCGGTTCAGATTGCGAATGGGAGCAACCCGCTCGCGACGGAAACACCGAGGAGCAGCAGATGAACGAATCCGCCACCGATCAGCAGCCCGTGGTGATCATCGGCGCCGGTTACGCCGGGCTGGTGGCCGCCCGGTCCCTGAGCCGCCGACTGCGCGGACGGATCCCGTTGACCCTGATCAACGACCGGCCGGACTTCGTCGAGCGGGTCCGTCTGCACCAGTACGCCACCGGCCGACCGGGCGCCCGGATCAGCCTGGCCGACGCAGCACCCAGGGCCGAGGTGATCATCGGTCGGGTGACCGCGATCCATCGCGCGGAGCGGTTGGTCGAACTCGCCGACGGCCGCACGATCGGCTACCAGCGACTGCTGTACGCCCTGGGCAGTTCCGGCGCGACCGCCATCGACGGCGCGGACTCCGTGTCGTCGCCCGGTGCAGCGGACGTTCTCCGCGTCAGACTGGCGGCGTTGCCGGCCGGGCACAGCGTCGCCGTGGTCGGTGCCGGGCTGACCGGTCTGGAAGCCGCGTCCGAGATCGCCGAGACCCGGCCGGACCTGTCGGTCGCGCTGATCACCGCGGACCGGTTGGGTGACGGACTGAGCCCGATGGCGCGCCGGCATCTGGGCCGCGCCGTGAACCGACTCGAGATCGCCCTTCATCAGCAGACGACGGTGACCGGGTGGGCGAGCGCGACCGTGCAGGCCGTCGACCGGACAGCCGCGGAACGGTCGATCCCGGCAGATCTTGTGGTCTGGGCGGCCGGATTCACCGTCAGCCCGATCGCGGCCGAGGCCGGGCTCGCCGTGGATGATCATGGTCGGGTACGGGTCGATACGCAGCTGCGTTCGATCACCGATCCACGGATCTGGGTGATCGGCGACGCCGCTGCCGCACCGACCGTCGGCGGCGATGTCAGCCGGATGAGCTGTCAAGCTGCTGTTCCGATGGCCTGGCACGCAGCGGCAGCCGTCGTCGCGCAGCTCGACGGCCGCCGGCCAGCGCGGCATCGTTCCCGTTTCGTCTGGCAGAACATCGGCCTCGGTCGGCATGACGCTGTCACCCAGTTCACCCATGCCGACGACTCACCCCGGTCGTTCGTGCTGACCGGACGACCGGCTGCACTGCTCAAGGAGTTGATCAGCTACGGCGTCGCCTGGTTGGCCACCGGACGCCGACCACGACGCGAGACGTTCCGGGGCGGAGAGGGCCGTGTCGAGATGATCAGGGACAATGGCCGTCATGTCGACGACGAGGTTGCGGCGTTCGACGGAGCCGGACTGGGATCTGGTTCGTCGGCGGGTCGAGCAACAGACCTGGGCCACGAAGATCATCTCCACGGTCCACGATGAGACCGAGGAGTGGCGCCGGCAACTCCGGATCCCCGGACCGGAGCGGCAGAGTGCCTGGACCCACTTCTACTACTGCGACGACGACGGGGAGCGGCTGACCTTCGACCCGCGGCAGCCGAACGAGCATCGCTGCCCGGCCTGCGATCGGGTGTACAGCGGCGACCCCAAGGACGGTTCGTGGCGGACGCTGATGCACAACCAGGCCGCAGCGCAGGCCCAACGCGACGCAGTGATCATGCGAGTCGCGCCCGGCACCGATCAGGCCGCGGCGGCACGGGCAGAGCTCGAGATGATCATCACCGGCTACGGTGAGCACTACACCGAGTACGTGGAGCACGGCGGGCATGCCGGCATCGGCAAGGTGTTGCCGCAATGCCTGGACGAGGCGATCTGGGCGATCGGGCTGCTCCGGGCCACCCGCTGGACCGCCGATCAGCTCGACGGTCGTGCGCTGGCAGCCGCCGATCTGCTCGCCCGCGGGGTCAACGATCTGCTCCAACCCCAGGTCGGAGCGATCCACAACATCCATTGCTGGATGCTCGCAGCGCTCGCCGAATGCGCGAACCGGCTCGACGATCCCGAGGTGCTCGATTTCACGTGCGGCTCGCAGTTCGGCGCGATCGCCCAACTGCGACAGGGATTTCGGGCCGACGGCCTGTGGTTCGAGATCAATCCGCACTATCACTACTACACGGTCTCTGCCCTGCTCGCCTGGCTGGAAGCGGTCGGTGCCGATCAGGTCGATCCCGCCGTCGGTGAGATCCTCGGCCGGGCGATGGAGGCGCCGCCTCGGCTTGCCTACTCCGACGGCCTGCTGCCCGCCTACGGCGACGGCTGGGCCGACGCCCGGGTGTCACGCTTCGCCGGTGTTGCCGAGACGGCAAGCCGCCTGCTGCCCGACCGAAGCGTCGCGCTGGCCGACTATTACGTCGAGGGTCAGGAACGCGATTCGCTGCCGGCGTTGCTGTTCGGACCCGATCACGTGCCGACCATGTCGCCGCACGCGACAACGTCGTTCTGCTGGGCCGATGCCGGGATCGCGGTGCTCCGCTCCGCCGACGCCCGGATCGCTCTGCGATCGGGTCCGCACGCCGGTGGTCATGATCATCGCGACAAGCTGGCCGTCGACGTGGAGACCGCTACCGGTTGGCGCAGTCTCGATCTGGGCACCAGCGGCTACGGTGCCGAATTCACGGTCTGGTTGCGTTCGCCGGCGGCGCACAGCACGGTCTTCATCGGCGGCGGACCACAACCTGCCTGCAACGGCCGGATCAGTGAATTCGACGCCGGCCGCGCGGTCGGCGAGGTCGGCTGGGACGGACACCGGCTGCGACGGGAGATCACGCTGACCGAGGGCGGCTGGACCGATGCGGTCAGCGTGGAACTGGACGGCGAGGACGAGATCAGTTGGCTGCTGCACGGCGACGGAACGGTCACCACTGACTGCTCGACCGCACCGACGACCGCACCCGAGGCGCTGTCCGGTCTCGGCATCCCATGGCTGTCGGATATGCACAGCATCGCCGTAGACCATGATCAACTCAATGTCAGCTGGGATGCCCCCGGTGCCCCGAGCGCGATGATCACCATTCCCCCGGGGTTTGTGGCCTGCACTGCCACGGGAGAAGGCAACCCGTCGGGGTTGCCGCTCGGTACGGTGTTGATCACCGGGCGCGCGACGACGGCAGAGATCTCTGCTCGGTTCACGGTTTGAGCATCGGTGCGCGGGCCAGCTTCACGGTCCTTCGACAACCTCAGGAACCGTCGAGCTGTCCGGCCAGCAGGGCGAGTTGGGTGCGGTTGGTGCAATCCAGCTTGGACATCAAACGCGAGACGTGACCCTTCACCGTACTCTCGGCGAGGTACAGCGAGCGGGCGATGCCGGCGTTGGTCTGGCCCTCGCCGATCAGCCGGAGCACTTCCCGTTCACGGTCCGGAAGTTCGGCCAGCCGCGGGTCGCGGATGGGCGCCGGTGGCATCGCGGTCAGCTCCAGCAGTCGTGCCGTGGCCTCCGGGGACAACACGTCAGCGCCCTGCGCTGCCGCTCTGACCGCGGCGGTGATCATCTCGACCGGCGCGGTCTTGACGGTGAACCCGTTCGCTCCGGCCCGAAGGCCGTCCACCAACGCCTGGTCGGAATCGACACTGGTCATCAGCACGACCGCCGGCCGGTCATCGGCGTCGTCGCGAGTCAGCTCCCGTGTCGCGTCGACGCCGTTCACGCCGGGCATCCGGACGTCCATCAGGACGACGGCCGGCCGGGTCCGCGTCGCGACGTCGACGGCCTCGGCGCCGTCGTTGGCGAGGCCGACGACCCGGAGGTCGGCGGTCGCGTCCAGCACCCCCTGCAGATAGCTGCAGACCAGCGGATCGTCGTCGGCGATCACTACGCTGATCTCGGTCGGCGGCTCGTTCATCGGTCCATCATCGATCATCGCAGGTCGGGTCCGGCAACGCCGACGGCCGGAGCCGGCTCCAGGACCGGGACCCGGATCCGCAATCGGAAACTGCCTTCGCCGCGGTGCACGTCGATCGCACCGCCGATCAAGGCGGCCCGCCGGGTGAGGCCGCGCAGCCCGGTTCCCGATCCGGTCACCGCGAGCGCGGGTGGCGACCCGGTGGGCAGCGAGTTCTCGATCGTGATCAGATACTGCCCGCCGTCGGCGCTCGAACTGATCATGACGGTGGACTCCGGGGCATGCTTGGCGGCGTTCACCACACCTTCGTGCACTCCGCGGATCAGACAGCCGGCTGCCGTGGACGACAGCCGCAGGTCGTCGGTCGCGACCGTCGAGCCGAGGCTGACCGGGTGGCCGACGGCGCGCTCGTCGGTGACGATCGAGGCGATCTGCCGGTGCAGCTCCGCACCGGACACCCCCGTGTCGTCGGTCGGTTCGGGTTCGGTGGAGCGGGTGCTGCGCAGGAAGTCGCGCATCTGGGTCAGTGCCAGAGTCGCGGTTCCGGCGATCTCATCGGCGGCGGCGCTGGTCGGCTGATCGGCGGCGTGGTCGGCGAGATTCCTTGCCTGGAAGACGATCCGGACCATCTGGTGGGTGACCAGGTCATGCAGATCGGCCGCGATCTGTTCCCGCTCGACGGCGGCGCGACGGTCGGCTTGCAGCTCCCGTTCCTTGGCCAGCCAGGCGATCCGGTCCCGGCGGGCCGCCCGCAGCCGGACGACCAGAGCGGCACACGCTCCGGACAACGGCGGCGCCGCTGCCGCCAACACCCCGAGCAGGGTGACCGGCGCCGGACTGACCATGATCACGATCCAGCCGACCACTGCTGCTGCCCCGATCCCGATCTCGATCCGGGATCGGACACCGGACACCAAGCGTGCCGTGCCATAGGTCGCCATGCAGGGAATCCAGATCGTCAGACCGACGGCGAAGGCCTGCTGCCAGCCGATCGGCGCGAAGGCGATCGCAGCGGTCGCCGCGACCAGCACGACCATCGGCGCCCAGGACCGTCGCCAGCCGATCATCAGCACCGTTGCGACGACCTGGATGAGCCAGCCGCCGATCAGTTGCACGACAGCGATGTCGCCCAGGATCAGCTTGCTGGCCACCGCCGAGACCGTTGCCAACGCGAACGGCAACAGCAGTTTCAGTCGGTCGCGCTCCATGGCAGCAGCGTAGAGCCGCCGCGTGGCAGCCGACACCGACGAAGGTCGGCACTGCGTCGACGAAGGAAGGGGTCCGGCGCGGAACCGTCAGCGCGATCTGGTGTGCAGCGACAACCACGGCCGGCGAGTACTGAAGGTCGGCGAGATCCGGACGCCGCCACGGCGGGCCATGATCGCCGCCGAAGCCAGGACGCCGAGCAAGGCGACCCCGCCACCACCGATCAGGGTCCACCGCGCCCCGAACACCTCGCCGACCCACCCCAGGATCGGAGCACCGATCGGGGTACCGCCTTGCATCACCATCATGTAGATCGCCATCACGCGTCCGCGCAGTTGCGGATCGACTCCCATCTGCACGCTCATGTTCGAGGCGTTCAGGGTGAGCATCGACGCCAGCCCCATGATCGGCAGCACGGCCGCGTAGCTCCAATAGGTCGGCATCATGCCGACCACGACCTCGATCAGTGCGAAGGCGACCGCGGCGCCGATGATGAACCGAGCTCGGGGCGCGGTCTTGCGGCGCGCACCGATCAGCGCCCCGGTCAGGGATCCGACCGCCATGAACGTACCGAGGATGCCGTACTCCCCTGCCCCCTTGTGGAAGGTCTGTTGGGCCATCAGGGCCGAGGTCATCTGGAAGTTCAGGCCGAAGGTGCCGACGAAGGCGGCGATGCAGAGCACCAGGATGATGTCGGAGCGGCCGCGGATGTAGGCCAGCCCCTCGCGGATCTGGCGTTTGCCGCGCACCGCACGTTCGATGCCGTGCAGTCGCCCCGGGTCGATGATCGCCAGCGCGATGATGAAGGACAGATAGCTGATGGCGTTGGCCAGGATGGCCCACCCCGACCCGAACGCCGCGATCACCAGGCCGGCGACAGCGGGGCCGACGATCCGGGCGGCGTTGAAGCTGGCGGAGTTGAGACCGATCGCGTTCGGCATGTGCTCGCGGTCGACGATCTCGGAGACGAACGCCTGCCGGGCCGGGTTGTCGAAGGCGGTGCCGACACCGAAGATGAAGGCCAGCGCGAAGACGTGCCAGGTCTCGGCCACGCCGAGCACCGCCAACAGGCCGAGCAGACCGGCCGACGCGGCCATCCAGGACTGGGTCACCCGAAGAATCGCCCGCTTGTCGAAGCGGTCGGCGATCAGGCCACCGTACGGAGTGATCAACAACATCGGCAGGAACTGCAGCGCGGTGGTGATACCGACCGCGAGCCCGGATCCACCCGAGAGCTCGAGCACCAGCCAGTCCTGCGCGACCCGCTGCATCCAGGTGCCGACGTTGGACAGCAGAGCACCGGTGAAGTAGATCCGGTAGTTACGGATCCGGAGGGCGTCGAAGGTACGGGCGACGGAGTTCAGCCGCGCTCGGGGTCGGCTGATCGGTGGTTGTTCGGGAAGCGTCGAGGACGCTCGGGTCACGCGCGGTTCACCTTCTCCAGGATCGATACGGCCCTACGGAGGATCTCGCGTTCGCCCGGATCGAGCTCAGCCACCCGGCGGGCGAGCCAGTCGTCGCGTCGCTTCCGGTTGGCCAACAGCACATCGCGTCCGCTGTCGGTCAGCGTCACCCGCGCCTGCCGGCGATCGTCGGGATTGTCCGATCGTCGGACCAGGCCGCGACGCTCCAACTCGTTGACGATCCGGGTCATCGACGGCGGCTGCACCATCTCGCGTGCCGCCAGCTCCCCCATCAACAGGTCACCGTGATTGAGCAGTACGCCCATCGCGGACAGTTGATTGGTGTTCAACTCCATCGACTCGTCCCGCATCTGACGCAACCGGCGCGCGAGCCTCAGGACGGCGGGTCGCAGGGCACTGGCCAGGCCCGCGTTGCTGCGCAGATCCCTGGACGTCCCGGCTCCCGAACCAGGTTCACGTGTGGTCACTGCGGCGAGTCTAATCCTTAGCACTGCTAATTACAAGCGCTAACGATCGGCGGGGCAGGTCCGGCGACGGCACGGCAGACCAGTGCCACCGGCTCGGATGCGCTGATCGTTGTTCATTCATCCTGCAACGCAGGGGTGAATGCCCCCCTGTCGATCGTGCATCCGAGCCGGTCCCCCAGGGGCACCGCTTGACACCCGCGACGTCCGGGACCGGAGTGACCACTGGCCGGTGCCGGTCCGCGACCCCTCACGGACCTGGCTAGGACTCCTCACCAGGTGTGCAGCCTGCGGGGCGCGGACACACCCTGCAGGACCCGATCGGAGCACCGCTCGCAACCACTCCCCTCGTCCCGGCAATCGCCGTTGTCGAGGACACCAATCTCGCACTGATGCCGATCCTGCTGCGTCATCCCTGAGCCGGATTTGCCGTCATCCTTAAGGTTGAACCGTCGCCTCGCCGGCACGCCGAGACCGGGGCCCGGGGGGCGTCCTGTGCGGGACCACTGCACGCCGGATCGCGGCCAGCCGGCCGCCGCGATGCCGGTGATGATCATCATCCGGGCGGTCCTGGTGGTGCCGATCATGACGGTGATCATCAGGATCGATCGCACTCGTGGTTCGGAGGACTGGGGATGGTGATGGCGCGGACCACCGGTCGAAGCCGTGCTCGGCCTGGAAGTCGGCGTCGCTGACCCGTTGCTGAGCATGCTCGTTCTCCAGCCGACCTTGATGCCCTCCTGACGGGCGGCGACCATCCGGGCCAGCCGGAGTTTGGCCAGATGCTGGGAGACCGCGGCGGGCGACCTGCCGACGAGTTCGCCAGCGCGTTCGCCGACTGCTCGCCGTCCCGCACGGCGAGCTCGACGAACTGGCTGACCGGCGACCGACCGAAGAACTGCGAGCTGCACGGATCGACAGATGGCTACGGCTAGCGACCGTCCGGTCAACACCGTGCTGCGCCGGACGACGTAGCGACGACCGCATTCCTCGTGCCGCGCCCCAGCTGCCGTACGCAGCAGTGGGTAGCGCAGATGCCGCATTCGGGAGGATTCCACAGCCGCCCGGCTCGGGAAGAGTCCGACTCGTCGGAATCCACACCTCACAAGGAGAATCATGGCCACCACCGAGCAAACCGCCTTCGACCACTCGGCCCCGGATCCGTTGCCCCAGCCGAGCACCATGATCATCAGAGCGAGCGATCGGTGGGGCGCCCGCGCCCTGCAGATCACCATCGGCCTGGTGATGGTCGGCTTCGGTGTCCTGAAGTTCTTCCCCGGCGTCAGCCCGGCCGAACCACTGGCGACCAGAGCGGTCGGCATGCTGTCCTTCGGTCTGGTCACCGGACAGGCGGCGATGGTCGCCACAGCGGTGATCGAGTGCACCGTCGGGCTGCTGTTGATCAGTGCGCGGCTGCAGCGGGTCGCCGTGGTCTGCCTGGCAGGCTGCATCGCCGGCTGGATGTCTCCACTGGTGCTGTTCCCCGGTGACCTGTTCACCGCGAACGGCCCCGAACTGGGGGCGCAATACCTGCTCAAGGACATCGTCTTCGCGGCCGCCGCACTGGTGGTCGCCGGACGATCCTTCCGCGCCGGGTAGCGATCGGTCGGCAGCCGGGGCTCTCAGGACTCCGGCTGCTCACTCTCGTCCAGGCCTTCGATCAGCCGTTCCAGCAGGCTCGCCAGTTCGCCGGCCTGCTCGGTGGTGAGCGGGGCGACGATATCGGCCTCGACCACATTTGCCTCCCGAATCGCCTCGGCGAAGAACTCCCAGCCCTCGTCGGACAGGGTGACCAGGACCCGGGTCCGGTTGCCGGGGTCGGCATTGCGCTCGACCAGGCCCCGGTCGACCAGACCGTCCAATCGGTGCGTCATCGACGAGGCGGCGACGTCGGTGGCGACCGCCAGCCGACTCGGCGTCATCGCCTGGCCACCGGATCGGGCCAGCTCACTGAGCACCGCCCATTCACCGGCCGAGACATTCAGGTCGGCGAGCTGATTGTCGTACCACTGACCGAGCCGCTTGGACAGCCGCTGGACCGCGGTCACGACACGCTGCACCTGCTCGTCGCCGCCGGCAGCGACATAGCTGGCGACGTCACGGCGATAGGAGTCGGTGACGGACTTCTTCTGCGGCATCGGACCGATCATCCCACGCTGCGCCGAAGTGCTATTATTTCGACGTCGAAGTCTTCGCCACGCAAAGTCGCGTCTCGGGAATATTCTCCGCCGATGGCTTCTTGATCAAGCAGATCTTTCGCCCGACACCGGGATCGGTGTCGGGTTTGTCGTGCGTCGAACAGGAGGTGCCCCCATGCGTCGGGCCAATCTGCTCATCCTCGCCTCGGCCGTCGCCATGCTCGGTTGGGGCACCGTGCTGCCTTATCAGTACGCCTACGCCGCCGACACCCGCGGCTGGGGCGGGATGGCCGGCGCTGCCGCGGCGACCATGTTCTCGGTCGGCGCGCTGCTCGCGGCACCACTCGGCGGCCGGCTGGCGGACCGGCACAACCCGGCCGCGGTGGCGATGATCACCCGGCTACTGGCGGCTGTCGCCGCCTTGTGTCTGATCTCGGCCGACCATCCGGTGACGTTCCTGGCAGCGATGGCGCTGTTCGGTTTCGGACTGGCCGGCGGATCGCCGGCCCAATCGGTGCTGGCGCTGCGCTGGGCCGCCGGAGCCGGCGACCGGCGCCGGATCTTCGCCTGGCTGGCCAGCGGGCAGGCCCTCGGGATGGGGCTCGGCTCCTTCATCGCCGGTTTCCTGGTCGACCTCGACCGCACCGACGGGATGCTGCCGGCGTTCACCATCGCCGCCGGTGGCTTCGCGCTCTCGTCGATCCTGATCGGCATCGCCGGCCGTGGCGTCAACGACCTGACCAGTCCGCCGACGACCTCGCGTGAGCTCGATGCGCGACCGGGCCAGGCATGGAAGTTGATCTTCAGTTCGCGGCCGCTGTTGCTGGTCACGGTGATCAACGTGGCGATCGCGTTGGCCTATCACGCCCAGTTCGAGAGCGGTCTGCCGGCGTACGGGTTGACGGTACTGCACATCTCCGAGGAGACCGTCGGGATCGCCGCCGCGATCAACTGTCTGGTGATCCTTGCCCTGCAGATGTTGGTGATCCGCTGGACTGCGGGCCGTTCGGCCGCCGGCCTGCTGATGATCGTCGGCGGGATCTGGGTGCTGTGCTGGATGATCATGGGCGCTGCGGCGCACCTGCCGGAGCTGTCGTCGGTGATCTTCGTCAGCACCTTCGGACTCTTTGCCTTCGGGGAGACGCTGTTCGCGCCGGTGCTGAACCCGCTGGTCGCCAGCCTGACCCCGACCCGGATGGTCGGCATGACCCTCGGCCTGTTCACCGCATTCCAGACCGGCGCGACCGCGGTCGGGCCGCTGTTGTCCGGTGCGACCCTCGGCGCCGGGCTGAGCTGGCTGTTCATCGCCGGCAACATCGCGATCAGTCTGGTCGCCGTCGTCGGCGGCCGGCTGCTGCAGCAGTCTTTGAGCCGGCGCACCCCGACGACCGCGGCGGTCGCGACGGCAGGCTGACGGATCGCTCGGTCGGCCGGCGGACCACGCGTCCGAGCCCGGCGGTCGACAGTGACCCTGGCCCCCAGGCTCAGAGACGACCGGCCCGCTGCAGCGTCGACACCGCTCCGACGGTCGCGTAGCCGCGCCACTCCAACTCGGCGATCGGCGAGAAACTGGCGAAATCGACCCGCCAGCCGCCGTCCTCCTGCTGTTGCCGCGCAAGCGCGTCGAGCTCGGCTTCGACGACACCGGCGTCGAACAGCGCACCGGCGGGACTGTTCGGTACGGACGCGAAGTTGAGCGCCCGCATCGTCTCGCCCTCGCTGCCACCGGAAACTGGTACGAGCCCGTCGCGCGGCACGAACCGGGACAGCCGATCGAGCAGCCTCGGCGCCCGCGGGGCGCGGTCGTAGGCCGCGTCCAGAAACCGCACGGCGAAGGACAAGGCGATCGCGTGCGGCGCGGTCTGCAGCGCCTCGATCGCATCGAGACAGTAGTCGGTTGCCGACGCCAGCCACGGATGCGCGGCAACCTCGGGATCGTGCTCGGCAACCCGCAGCGCCGCCGCCGCGGTGAATGCCGTGCTCTGCAGGGTGGAGAGCTCAGGGTCGGCGTCGGCCCAGAACGGCGCACACCCGGTGGCGTCCGACACCGGGAACGCCATCGGCAATCCGCCGTCGGCGAGGCTCACCGTGGCCAACCAGTCACACAGCTGCAGCGCCCGCGGAGTACGCACCGGGGCGACGTCGGCGAACACCTCGAAGGCGTGCAGTGCGCCGCCGGGTTGACTTTCCGGGGCACGGAGGTCGGGCTCCAGCCCCCAGCCGTATCCGCCATCGGCGTTGCGATAGCCGTCGACCGCGGCCAGCACGGCCTCCGGATCACCGGCACCGACCAACAGACCGAAACGGCGACGGTCGAGGGTCCGACCGTGCCCGGCCAGGAAGGCTGCAGCACGAGAAAGATCAACAGTCATGGCACCAGGATCTCCTGCTGCGCCGACAAACACCGGCCGATACGCCCGAACGCAGTGGCGGCGAGCAGAGACTCAGTCAGCGACCGGAGCCGTAGCATCGGCGGCATGACGGTCGAACTGGTCCTGCCTACCACCGAGCTGTACACCGCCTGGCAGGAGGCCCACGCCGAGTGGGGCCCCGGACTGCACGAGGACGGATTCGGCCTCCAGGAGAGCGACGACGTGGACACGGCCGAAGGTTTCGCCCGGTGGATCGCCCGACTGCAAGCCGAATCCGACGCCGGGACCTGCCTATGGATCGTCGAGGACGGGCAGGTCCAGGGCGGCATCGCCCTGCGCTACCGGTACAACGATCGGGTGGGCCACATCGGCTACGGCGTCCGGCCCTCGGCGCGCGGCCGCGGTATCGCCACCTGCGCCCTGCGACAACTGCTCGACCGAGCCCGGGACCGCAACCTGGGCAGAGTGCTGCTGGTCTGCGCCGCGGACAACGAAGGTTCGGTCCGGACGATCGAGCGCAACGGTGGCCGGCTCGACGAGATCCGCCCGACACCGCACGGTCCGACACGTCGCTACTGGATCGACCTACCGCCACGGGATTGAGGCCGGGCCACCGGCCGCCGATGCCTCCGGACGATCCATGCTGCGAGACCGGAGCGCCGCAACCATCACCTTCGGCTAAGTTAGGTATACCTAACACGGCGTTCGGGTGGGGAGGGTGGATGCAGCAGACGACGGTCGATACCGAGCTCGACTCGGTGACGCCTCGCCGGATCACCTCACCGTCCATGACTCGGCTGTGCGCCGAGCTGTCTACCGTGTCCGGTCCGGTGCGGGCGGCGCGGGTGCAGCGATTCTGGGACGGGGTCGCCGCATCCGGCACTCCGCTGATCCGACCCGCGACGACCGGCACTGATCAACACGACGTCACCTTCCTGTGGCGGGGCGTGCCCGACACCGACCGCGTCCTGCTGTCGATGAGCGGGCTGGACCGCGAACGGCCCGACGCCGCACTGCTCGACCGGATCCCGGACACCGACATCTGGTACGCCTGCTACCGGCTCCGCGGTGATCATCGGTCCAGTTACCGTTTCTCGGCGCTGCGCCGCGGCGAGTCCACCGCCGTACCGCGCGGCAGTGGCAGCGCCGATCCGTTCAACCCGACACGTTTGCCCGGCCGATGGGACCGATCGACCGGCGCCGTGTTCGCCCTACCCGATGCTCCGGCCGACCCCTGGCCGCCGGCAGTCGGCCCCGGCACCGATGACCATGCGAAACGGCATCGGGTGCCCAGTGACCAGCTCGGCTGTGGACGAGGCGTCTGGATCTATCGCCCGTCCGCAGCCGAGCGGACCGACCCCCTTCCCGTCCTGGTGCTCTGCGACGGCGACCGGTGGTTCGGCGAGCTCGGCCTCGCCGACGTCCTGGATCACCTGATCGGCAACAACCTGTTGCCACCGCTGCAGGTGCTCGCGCCGGAGGCGGTCGCCCCGGACACCCGGTGGCGGGAATTGACCGCACACGATCCGTTCGTCAGCTTCCTGGCCGACGAACTCCTGCCCTGGGCGGCCCGCCGATGGCCGCTGACCGACGACCCGACGCGAACCCTGATCGCCGGCCAGAGCCTGGGTGGGCTGACCGCGCTCTACGCCGCGCTGACCCGACCTCACCGGTTCGGCACCGTCCTGGCGCAGTCGGCCTCACTGTGGTGGCGGCCGGGGATGCCCAGCAGGCCGTGCCCGGACGCGGACGGTCGCTGGCTGGCCGACCTCTTCGGGGCAGCCGAACGGCTTCCGACGAAGGTTCAGCTGCAGGTCGGACTGCAGGAAGGGTCGATGGTCCGGCACACCCGTGAGCTGGACGCCGTCCTGCGGGGACGCGCCGTTCCGGTCAGCCGCGTCGAGTTCAACGGCGGCCACGACTACGCGTGCTGGCGTACCGGTCTGATCGACGGGATCGGCGATCTGCTGCGGCCCGGCAGCCCCGACGAGCGCGGAACACTGCCGGCAACCTAACCGCCATGTCGGCGTCATCTCGTCGTCAACCGACCGACGCCGCAACACTTCTAATGTCCATCCCGGGCGCTCGCCTCAGATGCGCCTCAGGGAGGATGATCATGAAGTTGCTGCCCATGCTGGGCCTCACCCACGGGAATCGCAGCGCCGTTACCTGCGCACTGAAGTGCAACAATGCCTGCGCGCACCCGGTTCCCAACCAGTCCACCGAGCCGAGCTTCCGCGAGATCGCCTCGGCCCAGTTGAGCCGTCGCCGGTTGCTCGCCGCCGCCGGAACACTCGCCGCCGGAGTCGCAGCCGGCAGCGGGGCGTTGCCCCTGGAACCTGCCGCAGCCAAGCCGAAGGGCGGCGCGAAGAGCACCGATACCGTCGGCAGCGGCGCACTGGAGTTCGAGCCGATCGATCCCGTTCCGTTCGAGACCGATGCCGTCACCGTACCGGCCGGCTACACCTGGAATCCGATCCTGCGCTGGGGCGATCCGCTGTTCCACAACTCGCCCGACTTCGATCCGAGCCACCCCAACGCCGAGGCTCAGGAACTGCAGTTCGGTTACAACAACGACTACACCGACATCATCGTCACCGACCGCGCCGGTCGGGAAGGCCTGTTGGTCTGCAACCACGAGTACACCAACCGCGACATCATGTTCGAGCCGACCGCCAGTGACGCCGAAGAGCTGGAAGTCATCCGGACCATGATCGCCGCCCACGGCTTCAGCATCGTCGAACTGGAGCGCAAGGCGAAGCGTCGCAACTGGAAGTACGTCCGCGGCGCCGAGCTGAATCGCCGGATCACCGGCAACACCGAGTTCGTCTTCGACGGGCCGGCGGCCGGCGTCGCGCTGTTGCAGACCGCGGCCGACCCGGAGGGAATGTTCCCGCACGGCACACTGGGCAACTGCTCGGGCGGTACGACGCCGTGGGGCACGATCCTGTCCGGCGAGGAAAACTTCAACGGCTATTTCAAGGCCGATCCGAACGCCGTCGGCAGCGCCCGCTACGGGCTGTCCGACGCCGACACCTCCTACGCGTTCGAGAAGGTCGACCCGCGCTTCGACGCGACCACGGCCGACTACGCCAACGAGCCGCACCGCTTCGGCTGGGTGGTGGAGATCGACCCGTCCGATCCGACCTCGACACCGAAGAAGCACACCGCGCTCGGCCGGTTCAAGCACGAAGCCGCCAACGTCCGGGTGGACGACGAGGGCAACGTCGCGGTCTACATGGGCGACGACGAACGATTCGACTACCTCTACAAGTTCGTCGCCAAGCGCAAGTACGTCGAAGGCGCCCGCAAACACAACCTGAAACTGCTGTCCGAGGGCGACCTGTACGTCGCCAAGTTCACCGGCGAGCAGCGGCCGGACAACGCCAACCTCGGCACCGGCGAGTGGATCGCGCTGACCGAGAACGGCGAGTCGGTGGTGCCCGGGATGTCCACCGAAGAGGTGCTGGTCTTCACCCGGTTGGCCGCCGACAAGCTCGGCGCGACACCGATGGACCGGCCCGAGGACGTCGAGCCCAACCCGATCACCGGCAAGGTGTACGTGGCGTGCACCAACAACACCGACCGTGGAGTCAAGGCCGGCAAGCCGGGTCCGGATGCGGCCAATCCACGCAAGGCCAACAAGGACGGCCACATCGTGGAGTTGACCGAGCACAAGAACCAGGCAGACGCGACCACGTTCAGCTGGGATCTGTTCCTGGTCTGCGGCGATCCGGACGACGCGGGCACCTACTTCGGCGGCTACGACGGTCCGGTCGCACCGATCTCCTGCCCGGACAACGTGGCCTTCGACTCCAAGGGCAACCTCTGGATCTCCACCGACGGTGCGCCGAGTGCGCTGAAGCTCGCCGACGGGCTGTTCCGGGTGCCGCTGACCGGGGACGAGCGCGGCAAGGTCGCCCAGTTCCTGGCGGTCCCGAACCAGGCCGAGACCTGCGGCCCGGTCATCCACGACGCCGACGGGTCGGTCTTCGTCGCGGTGCAGCATCCCGGTGAGGACGGCAGCTGGGATGACCAGCAGTCCTACTTCCCCGATTACGTGGCCGCCGGCTCCCGGCCGTCCCGCGGCGAGTGGCGCGGTCCGCGGCCGGCCATCGTCCAGGTCACCAAGAAGCGCAACTAGCCCGCCACCCAGCTTCCCGCACCAGCTACGACTTCCCGCACCCCGCGCACAGGGTGCGGGAAGTCGTACGTCGTGCGGGAAGTTGGGTGTCGGTTGGGGTGAGCCGTACGGGTGGGGCTGTCAGTCGAACAGGCCGCCGGACTCGTCCCAGGCGATGGTGTCCCAGACCGGCGCCGACGGCTGCTGGGTTCGTTCCGGCTCGGCGACCGAGGAATGCGCGCCACAGCCGTGATCGATGCTGACCACCCCTGCGTCGGACGGCGAATAGGCATTGGAGCAGACGCCGAACTCACGGCCGAGGCTGCCCCGCAACCGGACGAAGAATCCACAGGTGACGCAGGTCGCGGGCGCCAGCTTGCTCAACTGGTTGTCCGGACCGCCATCGCCGGCCTGCCAGCGTTCGGCGGCCTCACTGCGACCCTCGACCGACAACACCCGCTCACGGCCGAGACCGAGCTCGGCGACGACCGCACGGGTCTGGGAGAGCTCGGCCGGGTCGGCGTCGGCTGCGTCCTCGCCGCCGGTGTAGCCCGGTTCGAGTCGCGGATCGCTGTCCGGCGCCGGCATCAGCAGTCCGGGGCCGACGTCGCCGGCGCCGATCCGCTCGGCCCACGGCACCCACGCCTCGGCCTGCAGTGCGTCCTCGCCGGGCAGCAGCACGACCTCGTCGACGGTGGCGTGCTTGGCACGGGACGCACGGGCGACGGTCGCCGACCACTTCCACCCGACGTAACCCGGATGCGGGCAGCCGAACTGGTGGGTGACGACTCGCTCGGCCTCGGCGGTGCAGCCCAGATAGTCCCCGACGCCGAGCACTCCGGCGGTCTCGACAACCGCCTCCCGGGCCAGATCGACCGCACCTGCGCAGATCGAGTCGAGTTTCACCGCGCGGGCGCGTCCGGACGTAGCCATGGCCCCATTGTGTCAGCCGGGCACCGGTCGATCCCAATCCCCTGCGCTCTGCTGAGCCGATCGCACCGGGCCGCCTCGTCGACGATCCGTCTGGCGCCTGCCGTCCCTGTCCGAGCTCCTGCCATCGCTGTCCGAGCTCCTGCCATCGCTGTTTAAGCTCCTGCCATGGCGAAAAAGGATCTGCGCAAGCTCCTCGGTGTCCGTCCTGTCGACGGGGTGGTGGATCTGGCCGATCATCCGGCCCGCGACATCCCGGCCGGACCGGACTCCAAGAAGGATGCGCTGGCCGAGCTGACCGATCTCGGTGGCGAGCTCGCCGACCTGCAGGAGCGGTTGTACGCCGCCGGCACCGACGGTGATCGCCGTCGGGTGCTGCTGGTCCTGCAGGGCATGGACACCTCGGGCAAGGGCGGCGTGATCGAGCACGTCGTGGGACTCGTCGGCCCGGCCGGGACCCACATCAGATCGTTCAAGAAGCCGACCGCCGAGGAGCTGGAGCACGACTTCCTCTGGCGGATCCGCAACGCTGTGCCGGGACCGGGCATGATCGGTGTCTTCGACCGCTCGCACTACGAGGACGTCTTGATCACCGTCGTCCATCAGCAGATCGACGACGCCGAGCGGGAGCGTCGCTACGCCATGATCAACGACTTCGAGACCGAGCTGGCCGAGGCCGGCACGACCATGATCAAGTGCTTCCTGAACATCTCCTACGACGAGCAACGGGAGCGACTGCTGGCTCGGCTGGACGATCCCGCCAAGCACTGGAAGTTCAACGAGGGTGACATCGTCGAACGCCGGCGCTGGCCGGAGTATCAGGACGCCTATGCCGCGATGCTGGCAGCCACCTCGACCGACACCGCGCCGTGGTACGCCATCCCGAGCGACCGCAAGTGGTATCGGAACTGGGCGATCGCAACGATCCTGCGGGACACGCTTGTTGATCTTGACCCGCAGTTCCCCCAGAAGGACCTCGACCTGGCGGACCTGCGACGGCGGCTGGCACCGCCGAACTGATCATCTCGGGCATCGCGGTATCTGCAACCCGATTGCAGATACCGCTGCCCCACAAGGAAATCGGGCCTTTCGATGACAATCTGGATACGCAAGGGGATTGCAGATCATCGCAGGAGGCAGGAAATGCCGAAGTGCCAGCGGGAACCGTCAAGAAGCTGCTAGCTTTCGTTCACGATCGAAGCCGCGGGGGAGGTGGAGATCGTGTCCCCCATTCCATGACTCGGAGGCTTCTGCATGTTTTCCCTCTCCCGTCGGCGATCTCTGGTCGCCGGCGCAGCTCTTGCGCTCGCCGGCACGATCGCCGTCACGCCGCACGCTTCGGCGGCGCCGGCGGCGCACTTCACCCATGGCGGCAGCGCCTACGGATCGACGGCCAAGCTCGGCTCGGTGGTCAACTCCGGCACCACGTCGCTGGTCACCATGTGCGTCACGGACAAGTCCACCCGCGACAACAACGCGGCGGCGGTCAACCTCGGCGCGGCCGGCAAGATCGGTGCCGTCACCACCTCGATCAAGGGCAGCGAGGATTCCCCGCAGACGGTGACCACGACCAAGACCGGCGCGGTCAATCTGCTCGGCGGCATCATCCGCGCCGACGCGATCACCACCAAGGCGACGGTCACGAGCACCTCGAGCGGCTTCAAGACCAGCGGCACCACCAAGATCGCCGACCTGAAGATCGCCGGCGTGCCGATCTCGGTGACGCCGGCGAAGAACACCAAGATCTCGCTGCCGGCCGGCCTCGGTGCGGTCACGCTGAACCGGCAGGCGAGCTATATCAACTCCGCCGGCCGGGCGCAGATGATCGTCGACGCGCTGGTGATCAACGTGAACAAGTCGTCGCTGCTCGGGTTGCCGTCCGGTGCGATCGTGGTCGGACACTCCAATGCGCTGCTGAACAATCCGGTGCACACCCGGCCCTACGGGAACGCCTACGGCAGCGAGGTTCAGCTCGTCGGCGGCGTGGTGAAGTCGGGCCGGACCGCGGCCACCAACCTGCCGTGTGGCGGCACCACCGGCCGGACCCTGAGCAACGACACCGCGGCCGTCTCGGTCCCCGGCATCCTCAAGGTCGGAGCGGTCGGCACCACCGGTCTGAGCACCGACAGCAGCACCGCGACCGCGGCCAAGACCTCCTCCACCACCGGTGCGGTCTCGGTGTTGGACGGCGCGATCAAGCTCGACGCCATCACGGCCAAGGCGTCAGCCACCCAGAAGCCGGGCCAGCCGGTGGTGAAGTCGATCGCGGGCACCAAGCTGGTCGGACTGACGATCAACGGCAAGCCGATCAAGGTGACCACCAAGGAGAACACCAAGATCGACGTCGCCGGGATCGGCACCCTCTGGCTGAACAAGACCACCCGGAGCAGCACCGGCATCTCGGTCTACGCCGTGCAGCTCGAGCTGCTCAAGGCGCAGTCCGGGATGAAGGCCGGTGCCAAGATCAGCATCGGGTACGCCCGAGCTGGGGTCACCGCCAAGTGAGCGACGACCGCTGAGTTCGTCTGAACGGCGCCGGGCCGAGGTCACATCGACCTCGGCCCGTCGCCGTTTGTCGTCAGCCGACTCGGTCAGCTGATCAGACGGGTGATCAGGCCCTGCAGGAAGAAGATCAGGAACGCCACGGCGATCCCGTACAGCAACGGGTGCACCTCGCGGGCCTTGCCGCGGGTCAGCTTGAGGATCACCAACATCACGAAGCCGGCGCCGATGCCGGTGGTGATCGAGTAGGTCAGCGGCATCAGGATGATCGTCAGGAAGGCCGGCAGGCCGACCTCGACGTCGGTCCAGTTGATCTTGGTCACCTGAGACATCATCAGGAACCCGACGAACACCAGCGCCGGCGCGGCCGCCTCGGACGGGACGATCGAGGCCAGCGGCGCGAAGAACATCGCGACCAGGAAGCCGAGCCCGGTGACCACCGACGCCAGCCCGGTCCGGGCTCCCTCACCGACGCCGGAGGCCGACTCGATGTAGGCAGTGTTGGACGACACCGACCCCAGGCCGCCGGCAGCGGCCGACAGGGCGTCGACCATCAGCACCGGCCCCAGATGAGGCGGGTTGCCGTCCTTGTCCAGCAGCCCGCCCTCGGCGCCGACGCCGACCACGGTGCCCATCGTGTCGAAGAAGTCGGACAGGATCAGCGCGAAGATCAACATCACCAGCGGCAGCGCGTGCTGAACGCCGGAGGTGAAGGCGCCGAACACGCTGACGTCACCCAACAGGCTGAGGTCCGGCGCCGAGATCCAGCTGCCGACGGTCGGCACGTTCAACGCCCAGCCGGTCGGTGCATCGTCGCTGCGGGCCGGAACCCCGGCGGCGGCCTGGATGATCACCGCGACCACGGTGGCGATCACGATCGACAACAGGATGGCCCCGCGGACCTTGCGGACATGCAGGATCGCGACCACGAACAGGCCGATGGCGAAGACCAGCATCGGCCACCCGCTGAGTGATCCGTCGACCCCCAACTGGACCGGTGTCGACCCTTCGGGCTTGCGGATCACACCGGCGTCGAAGAGCCCGGCGAAGGCGATGAACAGGCCCAGTCCGACCGAGATCGCGGCCCGCATCGACGGCGACACCGCTCGGAACACGGCGGCCCGGAAGCCGGTCAGCACCAGCAGCGCGATCACCACGCCCTCGATCACCACCAGACCCATCGCCTGCGGCCAGGTCATCTGCGGTGCGATGGTGAAGGCCAGCAGCGCGTTCAGTCCCAGACCGGTCGCGATCCCCAACGGGTAGCGCCCGATCACGCCCATCGCGAGCGTGCAGAGTCCGGCGATCAGCGCCGTCGCGCCGGCGACCAGGGTGATCGCGTGGCTGACGTTCGCCCCGATCACCTCCCCGGCCGCGTCCTTGTACGGCAATCCGCCCAGCAGATTGCCCGAGGCGTCGGGTGCGGTGCCGATGATCAGCGGGTTCAGCGCCACGATGTAGGCCATCGTGAAGAAGGTCACCAGCCCGCCGCGTACCTCCCGCCCGACCGTCGATCCGCGAGCGCTGATCTCGAACCAGCGGTCGATGAAACCTTTGCCCGGTTGCTGCGGTCGCGTTGCGACGTCGGCCTTGTCGGTAGCCACGGGCGGGATCCTAGCGGCCGCTCAGTGCTCGGCGGGATCCTCCCAGTACCAGCATTCCGGGTCGTAGACCGCCGGCGTCGGGTGGATCCACGGGTTGACGTAGCCGCCGAGCATCAGATTGTCCCGGCGCGGCACGTTGCGCAGATCGGTCTTGGCCACCATCACCTGCGGGTAGTTGGCAACTGTCCCCATCATGAACGGGCCGTCGCTGAGATGGATCTTGATCATGTCCCAGACCAGCTGGTGCCGCTTCATCTCGTCGGGCTCGGTCTTGGAGCGGTCATACAGCTTCCACAGCCGGTCGATCGGGCTGCCCGCGTCGGGCTCCAGCCGCGGCGGATGCCGCTTCCACGGATCAAGTCGGCCTTCGGTCTTCTCCAGCGCCGTGCCACGTCGGGCGTACCACTGACCCTGCAGCGGTGCCCACCGCTGGGCCTCGATCGGGACGAAGAACTGCGGATAGACCAGGTGGTTGGGCCCGTCCCCGATCTCCCAGTCGTCGCGGGCCATCAGCTTCCCGGTCTGCCACTGGTCGTCGTAGGACTGCGGCGGGACCGGATTGAGCGTCAGCTTGATTCCGACCGCCTTCAGGTCGGCCACCAACTGGTTGTCTCTGGTCTGCTGGGCCTGGGAATGATCGGCGTGATAGTCCAGCCGAAGGGTCAGCGGCTCGCCACTGGGCAACTCGCGGAGCCCGTCACCGTCGGAGTCCCGCAGGCCGAGACCGTCCAATATCGCCTTGGCCTTTTCCGGGTCGTAGGCGACGTAGGAGTCCTTCCACTGCCGATACATCTGCCGACCGGTGTCGTTGACGCGGTACTCCACTGCCTTCGGGCTCATCGTGCCGGTCGTCAGCTCGCCGGTGTTGAAGTAGACACTGCGGCGCACCTCGTCGCGGTGGTAGGCGTGCGAGAGGGCCTGCCGGAATTTCGGCTCCCTGATCAACCCGCGGAGCTCGTCATCGATGAAGTCGTAGTTGAACATCACCGCCAGTCCACCGCCGGCACCGCTGTCCCACAGCAGCACCTCGACCCCGGACCGCTTCGCGCTGTCCCTGATGCCCTGCACGTCGCCGAGTGCGATCTGGTTGAACCGGCCGTAGCAGAAGTCGATGTTGCCCTGTTGGAGTTGCAGCTTGCCGGCCTCGGGATCGGTGATCACGGTGAACTGCAACTCGTCGAGGTACGGGAGTTGATCACCGTTCGGCGCAACAACCCAGTAGTAGGGATTGCGTTCCAGCACCACGCCGGTGTTGTTGTCGAAGGACTTGCACCGCCAGCCGGTCAGCGTCGGGCAGTCCGGGTTGCGGTGCCAGTCGGCCTTGGTCTCCATCAGCCCGCCGACGGAGTCCCAGTCGTCGGGAATCTTCTTGCCCCACTTGGGATGGAACTGCTTGAGGTAGTGCGCCGGCATGCTCCAAATCGGTCCGGTGCGCCCGACGTTGCCGTTCACCCAGTTGGCGACCCGGTCGGCGGTCAATGGTGCCGGCGCGTCGAAGGTGAGGGTCAGCGTGTGATCATCGGGGGCACTGAAGCGTGCCGGCTTGCCGGTGCCGGACCGTGCCTCGTCGGCGACCACCTGACCCATCTTCTCGGCCAGTACGAACTCCTCCCACCAGAACAGCACGTCGGCGGTGGTCCACGGTTCGCCGTCGGACCAGCGCAGCCCTTTGCGGAAGTGGAAGGTCCACTCGGTCGCATCGTCGTTGGACTCCCAGCTCTCCGCGATCCCCGGGCCGATGTCCTGGCCGTCGTTGAGCCAGCGCAGCGGCGAGTGGCCGTAGCTGAAGTTGTAGTCCGAGGCCGCGGCGGCCGCGCCCTGGGTGGAGAACACGTTCATGTTCAGGCGGCCGCCGTACTTGCCG
The DNA here is from genome assembly GCF_900105385.1 of Microlunatus soli. Classification (NCBI taxonomy): domain Bacteria; kingdom Bacillati; phylum Actinomycetota; class Actinomycetes; order Propionibacteriales; family Propionibacteriaceae; genus Microlunatus; species Microlunatus soli. The sequence goes on from NZ_LT629772.1 coordinate 1,796,369, forward strand.
GCAGAGATCCATCGATGCGGGACCACGTAGGGGTGTTCGGGCAGTCGCTCGGCGACCGGGGGCAGTTCCTTGTCCTGCAGCGTCGGCGACTGCGCGAAGCTCTTCGGCCGCGGCAGCGGCTCGGTCACCGACCCTTTGCCCCGGGCACCCGTCGAGTTGCCACCGGCACGGCTGTTGTCATCACCGCCGGAGGTGCAGCCGGCCAAGGCCGCGGCACCGGCGGCCGACGCCGCCGCCTTCAGGAATCCACGTCGGGTCCAGCCCCGGGCCCGATCACCATGATCACTTCGATACAACATCACGAGACCTCCACCGGTCCGGCGTTGGCACGCGCCATCGCTTCGGGTTGTTGATCATGAATGTGCTGGGCGAACCGACTGGCGATGTCGAGCATCCGCCCGAGCACCTCCGGTTCGCGGTTCGCCTGGTTGTAGCTCTCGGTCGGGTCGGACTCCATGTCGAACAGCTGCGGCATCTCGCGCTGATCGGCATCGTTGCGCCGCCGGACGTGGAGCTTCCACCGACCGTCCCGGACCGCATTCAACGACCACTGGTGGAAGGTGAAGATCGGGGCCCGCTCGGGCATCGGTTCCCCGCGCAGGGTGGCGCTGATGTCGCATCCGTCGATCGGCCGATCGTCGGGGACCTTGCCACCGGCCAGCGTCACCAGGGTCGGCATCAGGTCGATGAAACCGGCCGGCTCGTTGCACTCGATTCCGGCCGGGATCTCGGCCGGCCAGCGGGCGACGAACGGCATCCGGATGCCACCCTCGTAGCTCTCCCCCTTGCGCCCCCGCAGTCCGCCGGTGCTGCCCTCGAACCAGGGTCCGTTGTCGCTGGTGACGATCACCAGGGTGTTGTCGGACAGCTCCAACTGATCAAGATGATCAAGGAGTCGACCGAGGTGATGATCGATGCACTCGATGGTGTCGCCGTACGTGCCACCTCGGGACTGTCCGCGGAAGCCTTCCTCGACGTGCAGCGGGATGTGCGGCATGGTGTGCGGCAGATACACGAAGAACGGTTCATCGGCATGGTTGCTGATGAAGTCGATCGCCCGATCGGTGTAGGCCTTGGTGAGTAGCGATTGGTCGACATAGGTCTCGGCGACCTGCTGCCCCTCGAACAGATGCACCGGGTCCATGTCGTTGCTGTACGGGATCCCGAAGAACTCCTCGAAGCCGTGCCGCAGCGGATTGTGCTCGGGGCGAGCGCCGAGGTGCCACTTGCCGTAGATCGCAGTCCGGTAGCCACATTCCGACAGCAGGTCGGCCATGGTGCGTTCGTAGCTGCTCAGCCCCTCCGGTTCCTGCGGGAAGATCACCCGCTCCAGTCCGACCCGCTGGGCATATCTGCCGGTCAGCAGTGCAGCGCGGGACGGCGTACAGACCGAAGCCGCCGCGTACATCTGTCGGAAGGCGATACCACCGGCGGCCACCCGGTCCATGTTCGGGGTCTTGATCATCGAGCCACCCATGGCGCCCATGTCTCCGTAGCCCATGTCGTCCATGAACACCAGGACGATGTTGGGACGTGCCGGGGTGTCGTTGTTGGTCACGATGGTCGATCTTCCTTTCATCGGCCGCTGCTTCAACGGCACTGTCGATCAGTCTCTGTTGATCATGGTGTTGCGATCAGGTCCGGACGGTCATGATCGGTCGATCATGGTTTGTTGATCACGCTGCGGCTGTCGCCAGCTGCGCGAAGGTGCGATCGGCGAGCATCAACGCAGCACCGGCCAGCGAAGCCTCCGGTCCGGACCGGCCGGGGACCAGTCGCACCTCCGGCATCGTCGACGGGTCGGGCAGCCCGCGACGGACCCGAGGGATCACCCGATCGGCGATTGCTTCCAACGGGCCGGCGAAGATCACGTCGGAGGGGTCGAACAACTCCAGCAAGGCAACCAACCGGTCACCGAGCCGATCGGCGAAGGCATCGACCGCTCCGGTGATCTCGGTGTCGCCGCGATCCAGGCCGGCGCGCAGCGCGGCCGCCTCCTCCACGAAACTGCTGTCCGGGTCGCGAACCAGATCGAGCAGATCCTCGAAGCCCAGATGCTCGGCCGCCGGTGCGACCAGTCGCGCCGAGGACGCCGGCCGGCCGGGTCGGACCGACATCCGGACGTTGTCGGCGAACAGCAGCCCGCCGGCCCGGCCGTTGGCACCGGAGAGCAGCCGGCCACCGGTCACCACCCCGACGCCGAGCCCGGTTTCACCGCCGTGCAGGCAGATCACGTCCTCCAGCTCCGGCGCCCGCTGCCACTCCGCGACCGTGGCCAGGTTGGCCACCCGCTCGACCAGCACCGGAACCTCGCGCAGCGCCCGGCGCCGCTGCAGAGCGGCCCGGATGTCGACGTCGTTCCACTGCAGCGGGCTCGATCGGACCAGCGTCCCGGATCTGGTGTCGACCAGCCCGGGGGCCGAGACGGCGATGCCGGTCACGATGCGATCGGCGGCGCGGAGTCGTCGGACCCAGGCCGCCAACGCCTCTGCGGTCTGCTGCAGCGTCTGTTCGGGTCCGCCGTCGATCGGGTCGAGATCGAGCGTCCGGTGCTCCAGCCGCGTCGCTGCCAAGGTCCAACTGCTCAACCGCACCCGATCGGTCAGGATCTCCACCACCAGCGACACGTGTCGGGTGGCGTCGGGGCGGACGATCGTCCGGGGACGCCCCGGGCCGGAGGTCGCGCGTTGTCCGGCGTCCTCCACCAGCCCACGACCGATCAGCTCACCGACCAGGCTGGAGACGGTCGCCTTGTTCAGGCTCAAGGCCTCGCCGATGTCGGTACGCGAACAGCCGCCGCGCTCTCGGACCACGGCGGCCACCGAACCCAGATTGTGCGAACGCACCCGCTGCTGGCTCGCGTACACGATCATCCCTTCCCGGACCGGGCACTCCCCCGGTCAGCTGCTCGTCCGCAGTCTAATCATTCTTACGGCCCAACGTAACTAATTAGGCGAATTGATCGTCGGCGCCAATTCGGTGGCAGCGGCCCCACTCCGCCAGTAGCGTCGAAACATGCCAGCGTCGGCGTTGATCAGCGTGCAGGGTCTGTGTCGGGAGTTCCACCGGCCACGCCGCTTCGACGGCCCGTTCGGCGGGCTGCGGACGCTGCTGACCCGGCAGCACGAGGTGGTGCGAGCGGTCCGAGACGTCTCGTTCACGATCGAGCCGGGCGAACTGGTCGGCTACATCGGACCCAACGGCGCCGGAAAGTCGACCACGATCAAGATGCTGACCGGCATCCTGGTACCGACCTCCGGTTCGCTCGAGGTCGGCGGTGTGCTGCCGTGGCGCGATCGGGAGCGCAACGCCCGACAGATCGGTGTGGTGTTCGGACAGCGATCCCAGCTGTGGTGGGACCTCCCGCTGATCGAGTCGTTCCGGTTGATCGGCAAGCTCTACGACGTCCCCACCGACCGGTTGCGAGACACCGTCGGACACTTCACCGAGTTGCTCGGGATGGCCGACTTCCTGCAGACCCCGGTCCGGCAGTTGTCCCTGGGCCAGCGGATGCGCGGCGACCTCGCGGCGGCGATGTTGTACGGGCCGAAGATCCTCTATCTCGACGAACCGACCATCGGGCTCGACATCGTCGCCAAGGAACGGATCCGTGACTTCATCGCCGATCTGAATGCCGACCGGCGGACCACCGTCATCCTGACCACCCACGATCTCGGTGATCTTGAACGGTTGACCTCCAGGATCATGCTGATCGACCACGGCATGCTGCTGTACGACGGCTCGCTGGCCGCGTTGAAACACCGCTATGCGCCCTATCGCGAGCTGGTGGTGCAGCCGGCCGACCTGGAGTCGCTGCAGGTCGCCGGCACCACCCGGTCCAAGATCGAGGACGGCCGGGTCTGGCTCCGGGTGGATCCGGACTCCCAGCAGATGGCCGAGGTGATCGGCCGGCTGATGGCCCGCTACGGCGTCGCCGACCTGGCGATCGTCGAACCCGATCTCGGCGGGGTGATCCGACAGATCTACTCCGACCAGCACGTGGACGTCACCGCCCCGACGGCCCCCGCCGCCTCGGGCTCGTCGGACGATCCGGGCTCGTGGAGCGGTCCAGGTCGGTCGGGCGACCGGGATGCGTCCGGCGATCCGGACTCGTCGGGCAATCCTGATTCGTCGGGCGGCCCTGATTCGTCGGGCGTCCGGAGCAAGCCGTGACGGTGCAATCGGTCTCCGCGACGACCGGACTGCGGTGGCGGGTCGGCGCCTATCTCGCGGTCGCCAGGATGGCGTTCCGTGCGAAGTTGATCTACCGAGCGGGGCTGATGATCTCGGTCGCGGTACTGCTGATCCATGTTGTGGCGTTGCGATTCGTCTGGACCTGGGTCTATGCCGACCGGCCGGCTGTGACCGGCAACGGCGGTGTCGGCTCGGTCCCGCTGTCGACCCAGCTGGGCTACGTCTCGCTGTCGATGATCCAGTTCTGGCTGATCGACCAGTGGTCGACCTATTCGATGCGGCAGCGCCTGCGGGAAGGCAAGATCGGCGCCGATCTGGCTCGGCCGATCGGTGTTCTGCAACAGGCCGCGATGGCCAGGGCCGGGACGATCGTCGCCGGTCTGCCGTTCGCCGTGATCGCCGTTCCGTTCGCGTTGCTGCTCGGCGGGGCGGCTCGGCCGGCCGGTGCGCAGGCCGTCGCCGGCTACCTGGTCTCGGTGATCTTGGCCGTGGTGATCGCGATCGAACTGGAACTGCTGCTCGACCTGTTGGCCTTCTGGATGCTGGAGATCGGAGGGATCTGGCTGTCCTACAGCCTGGTCAGCCGCTTCCTCTCCGGGTCGCTGGTGCCGCTGTGGTTCATGCCGGACTGGCTGCGGACGGTGGCTGCCGCGCTCCCCTTCCAGGCCACCACCTACGCTCCGGTCGCCATCTTCCTGGGCAAGATCAACGGACCCGAGCTGGTCCGCTCGGTGATCATCTCCGCAATCTGGGCGGTGCTGCTCTGGCTGCTGCTGCGGCTGGTCTGGTGGCGCGCGGTCCGACGCGTCGTGGTCCAGGGAGGTTGATCTTGATGCCGGAGGTCCAACAGCATTCCCGTCGAGATACCGGACCGCTGCGCCAGCTTCGGCTCTACGGCGTGCTGCTGTCGGCCGCGGTCCGCGCCCAGGGCCAATATCGGGCGAACCTGATCATCTCGCTGATCGGCGCGATCGCGTACCAGGGCGCTGGTTTCGCCTTCGTCTGGGTGGTGGTCAGCCAGTTCGGCCAACTCGGCGGCTGGGGCCTGCCGGAGCTGGCGCTGCTGTACGGGATGCGGCTCGGCGCGCACGGGCTGTTCACCTTCTTCTTCGCCCAACTGCTCGGCGAGGTCGGCGACATCGTCCGGGAGGGAACCTTCGACCGGTTCCTGATCCGACCGCTCGATCCGCTGCTCCAGGTGATCACCCGGCAGTTCAACCTGACCGTGATCGGCGACCTGATCGGCGGTATCGGGCTGATCGTGATCGGCGCCGCCGCCGTCGACGTCGCCTGGACCGCACCGAGTTTCGGCTTCCTGGTGCTGGCCGTGATCGGCGGCGCCCTGATCGAGGGATCGATGCAGCTCGCCGCCAGCGCCCTGTCGTTCCGGCTGCTGTCGACCGAGACGCTGTCGTACGCGATCGACCAACTGCTGGCCGAGCTCGGCGGCTACCCGCTGCGGATCTTCCCGCGCGGCATCCAACTCGGCCTGACCTTCGTCTTCCCGCTGGCCTTCATCGCCTACTTCCCGGCCTCGGTCCTCCTGGGTCGCACCGACGAGCTGGCCACCCCGGCCTGGCTGGCCCTCCTGGCCCCGGCCGCAGGCATCCTCACCACCATTACCGCGTACGCCTTCTGGCGCCACCAATCCCGCCACTACTCCAGCGCGGGCCACTGAACTGGACGCGATATATCAAGGTTAGGCACGTTCCAGCACTGCGGGAACGTGCCTAACCTCGATATATCATCCTGGCGCTGTGCGCCCCGAACGCCTCAGACGTCGAGTTCGTCGGCGACGGCGCGGAGCACGGTGGCGAGTTTCTTGCCGACCTTGCCGTCGGGATGACGGCCGCGGCGGTAGCCGTTGCCGACGGCGTCCAGCATCTTGATCAGGTCCTCGACGATGACGGCCATCTCATCGGGCGACTTCCGATTCTGCTTGGCCAGCGACACGGGCGCGTCCAGCAGTCGGACCGACAGGGCCTGCTCGCCCTTGCGTCCTTCGACCACGCCGAACTCGACCCGTTGCCCGGGCTTGAGGGCGGTCACGCCGGCAGGCAGCGCCGCGGCGCGGACATAGACGTCCCCACCGTCCTCCTTGCTCAGGAATCCGAACCCCTTGGCGGAGTCGTAGAACCTGACCTTCCCTGTTGGCACCGCAACCTCACTTGCTCGACCGGTCGACGCCCCGGACGCTTCCGGGCCGGGCCAAGCGTATCGATTGTTCCGCTCCGCCCCAACCAACTTTGCCCATCGGACACCCTTGCTGCTCCGGACGCCCCACGGCGACGCCCGACGGCGATATGGCACCACGAGCAGCCGAATCGTCCCCGACCGCGCGCCACCGACGGCGATACGGCAACACGAGTTACGAAACGTCCCGACCCCGTACGACCAAGCACGACATGGCGGCACGGGGCGCGACCCGACAGCGGATTGAGACCCGACAGGGGTGCGGTCGCCGTTCAGCCCGGACCGGGCTCCTCGAATGGGGGTGCTCGGAACGGGCCCACTCGGAACGGGCCCACTCGTGACGGGGCGACTCGTGACGGGGCGACTCCGGACGGGCCGCTCCGACAGGGAATTCTCCGCAACGAGCCCCTCGTGACGGGCGACTCGAGACGTGTCCCTCCGGACGGGAGGGCCCCCGGACGGCATCAGTCCGGACGGGCATCGGCGGCGAGCGCGGCGACGAGCATCTCCAACGCCGGGACGGCCGCGGAGATCGCATCGGACTCCGCCTGCGGCAGCTGTCGCACGCAGTCGGCCACCAGCGCGGCCCGGCGACTCCGGATCCGGTCGTGGATATCCCGACCACGTTCGGTGCCCGACACCGACACCGATCGGAGGTCGCTCGGATCGGCCGTGCGCACGATCAGCCCCTGATCGACCAGCTTGCCGACCACCCGCGACATCATTGTCGGGTTCAGCCGCTCGCGGTCGATCAGTTCGGCCAGCTTCATCGGACCCTGGGTCACGATCTGGCCCAGCACCGAGGCCTGGGTCGGGGTCAGACCTTCACCCGTCGAGGTCACGTTGAGCTCGCGGGTCAGTTGGCCCACCACCCGCCGCAGCCGGGTCACCAGATCCGCGTCCACCCCAGCTCCTCAGGCCAGCAGCACGATGTGTCCGCAGCAGCATAGGACCCCGCGCCCTCGATGTCAGGACTTCGAACGGCGTCGGCTGGGCCACGGCGACTCCCACAACCTGACGGCTACCGACAGCACGGCAGCAGTTCGCAGGACTCGCCGGCTAGTGTCCGATGACGGCCACCGCGATCCCGGGGACGATGAACGGCGAGATGGCGATGATCAGACTGACAACGCCGAGCTTGCGTCCCTTGCCGGTGCCGATGGCCTGGATGGCCAGGGTCAGTGCCGAACCGATCAGGATCACTCCGACCACGAACGCCAGCACCATCACCACGGCCCACGTCCCGGCCGCCGCGACGGCCTGACCGGCGTCCTCGGAACCGCTCTTCGTTGCCTTGGTCAGCGCGCTCACCAGCAGCCCGAAGTTGACACCGATCAGGATGGTCGAACCGAAGAACAACACGGCTTCCAGGATCGAGACGATCAGCGCGGCCACACCGAACGACTTCGAGCCGGTAGCCACCTCCCGTCCTGCGTGAGCTGCCTTGTCCACGGCGTCGTCGGTGCCGGATCTCTCACTCATGTCGATCTCCTTCGCGTTCGTCGGTTCCGCCGCCACGGCCCGGCTGCCTGTGGCCGCCATTACAGCCACACCGAGGTGCAAGAACCCGAAACGCAGCCCACCGAACGCCGATCGAAAGGGCGTCGTGATCCCGTCCTGATGCGACATTAGGGAGCGCCTCATGAATCGAGTGGCACGTTCGGATCTGTCCGCACCCGACGTGGCCGATGTTGGAATATCGGAGTACGCCGAGCAGTCCGGCCGCGGAGTCGCCGCCCGGCCGCGGAGTCGCCGCCCGGCCGATCAGGGCTTGAGCGGCGCCAGCGGAAGATTGTGGATCGCCCGGGCCAGGGCCTCGACCGGTTCGCGTGGTGCGCGCGGGTTGTCCACCAGCGCCATCTCGACGTCGGGCAGGGTCGGCAGATCGAAACGACCGGACAGCGATCGTAGGTCACCGGGCACCCGGCTCTGGGCCAACACGCAAATGCCGAGTCCGGCCCGGGTGGCGGCCAGGATCGCATTGATCTCCCGGGTGTTGCAGGTGATCCGCCAACTCCAGCCACGCGCCTCCAGGGCGCCGATCGCCGAGCTCCGGCTGTAGCTCGGTGCGTGATACGTGATCAATGGCACCGGCTGATGCGGATCGAGTTCGGTCGTGTCCAGCCCGACCCAGACCAGCCGATCCCGGCGGACCAGCCGGCCACGATCGGTGTCCGGCTCCTGGTTGATGAAGATCAGGTCCAGATGATTGGCCATCAGCCGTCGCTGCAGGATGCCCGACTGGGTCACGGTCAGCTCCAAGTTGATCTTGGGATAGAGCTGACGGAAGTCCCGCAGGATGGTCGGCAGTTCGCTCAGCGCGAGCTCGTCGGCGGCGCCGAACCGGAGCCGGCCGGACATCGCCGAGCCGCGGAAATAGGCGATCGCATCGTCGTTGGCGGCCAGGATCGTCCGCGCGAAGCCGGCCATCGCCTCGCCGTTGTCGGTCAGCCGTACGGTCCGGGTGTCCCGGGAGACCAGTTGTCGGCCTGCCGCCTGTTCCAATCGGCGGATGTGCTGGGACACCGTCGGCTGGCTGAGACCGAGCTGCTCGGCGGCCCGGGTGAAGCTGAGGCCCTCGACGACGGCAAGGTAGGTGCGCAACAGCACCGGATCGAAGGTCTGCTCGTCGGCCATCATCGCCTCTCCCGCGCCCGCGACTGCGGCACGCCTGCAACATTCTTGCTCGCCAGCAGGGCAACCGGGCGGAAGCGGGGCCGCGTACGGCCTGATACGGCACTTTGTTCCACCGGGCGACCTGGCGGCTCACCAAGTTATTACGTGACGCAATACTAGATATAGCTGCAATGATGTGCATCAATATCTCGACTGGCATAGTCTGGTCCGCACAGCCTCGCAGCCCGGTGACTTCCCCCAATCTCACACGGATGACGACACGACGACGTGTGTGAGGTGCGTGCCCCACCCGTGAGTTCTGATGCAAAAAGTCTGGTGATTGCCCCGTGTCCGCGGTGCCCGCTGAACGCCGTGCGCCCTCCGTCCGCCTCGACCCAACAGATCCGATCGACCTCGACGAGTCGTCGTTCGATCGCGCCGCCGCTCCCACCGTTGATGCGGCCGATCTGTCCCCAGCCGACCAGCAGACGGCGCCGAAGGCAGCGTTCCGCTGGCCGCGCAGCTTCTCCGCCCTGCAGGTCCGCAACTACCGGATCTACGTCTGCAGCCAGTTGGTCGCCAACACCGGACTGTGGATGCAGCGGATCGCTCAGGACTGGTTGATCAGCGATCTCACCGGAAGTGCCGCCGCGGTCGGCATCACGGTGGCCTGTCAGTTCCTTCCGGTGTTGCTGTTCGGCATGTTCGGCGGCCTGATCGCCGACCGATTCGGTAAGCGCCGGGTGCTGATGATCACCCAGTCGGTCGCCGCCGGCCTGGCGATCCTGCTCGGTACGCTCGCGGTCACCGGTGCGGTACAGGCCTGGCATGTGTTCACGATCGCGGCGCTGCTCGGGTTCGTCACCGTGGTGGACAATCCGACCCGGCAGGCCTTCGTCTCCGAACTGGTCGGCCACGCCCACATCCGCAATGCGATCAGCCTCAACTCCTCGGTCTTCCAGCTCGGCGGGCTGATCGGTCCGGCGATCTCCGGTGTGCTGATCAACGCCGTCGGACAGGGACCGTCGTTCATGATCAACGGCGGCGCCTGCCTGTTGGTGGTCACCCTGCTCGGCATCATGGCGATCCCGGAATCCCATCGGACCGGCGCCGCAACCGCCGACGCGTCGATCAAGGATCAGGTCGCCGAGGGACTGCGCTACATCCGCCGTACCCCGGAGGTGATGTGGGCCATCGTGCTGGTGGCCGCGCTCGCGCTCTTCGGGCTCAACATGCCGGTCATCCTGACCGCATTCGCCACCACCGAGTTCAACGCGGGGGTCGGCGGCTACAGCATGTTCAACACCCTGGTCGCGATCGGTTCGCTGACCGGCGCCCTGTTGTCGGCCCGGCGCAGCGCCAGCCCTCGGCTGCGCTTCCTGGTCAGCTGCCTGGTCGGGCTCGGCATCGGCCTGGCCCTGGCCTCGGTGTTCGGGATCGAACTGCTGTTCTGCGCCACTCTGATCGGCATCGGCATCGTCACCATGCTGTTCATGACCAGCGCCAACTCGCTGGTGCAGATGACTGCCCCGGCGGCCGTCCGCGGCCGGGTGATGAGCGTCTACCTGCTGATGCTGCTCGGCTGCCAGGCGATCGGTGGCCCGATCGTCGGGTCGGCCATCGACCACTTCGGCGTCCGGCCGACCATGCTGACCTGCGGTGTGATCGTCGCACTGGTCGCCGTCTCGGCCGGCCTGGCGATGGCCCACCAGTCCCAGCTGCGACTGACCGTCGTACGCAGCCGGGTGCCGCTGCACATCGTCCACCGCTGAAATCCCAGAGGCTGCCAGAGCGTCGTCGGGCTCTCGCGCAACGGCGCTCTGCCGCCGTCTGGTTGGCAGCGGGCTGCGTACCCTGGGTGCATGAGGCGCCGGGGTGTGCGGTTGATGATCATCGGCGGGCTGATGTCGGGCAGCTTGCTGACCGGGTGTTCGACCTCGGGATCCGGCGCCGCGGATCCGTCACCCTCGGTCGCGGCGTCGTCGGCCGCGAGTCCGGACACTCCCGAGGCCAAGACGTCACCGTCGGCTTCCGACTCACCTGAACCGTCGGCTTCACCGAGCGGGTCGCCGACTGCTCGCGCCACCGCGGGATCGGCCACCGGGTCGGTGCGGATCGAACGCACCATCGCCGACGGGTTGAACGTGCCCTGGGGACTGGCCCTGTTGCCGGGCGGCGATCTGCTGATGACCTCCCGCGACGATCGGACCATCACCCGGATCGATCTCGCGACCGGCGGCCGTACGGTGATCGGCACCATCGACGATGCGGTGTCCAACGTCACCTCCGGTGGCGAGGCGGGACTGCTCGGGATCGCGGTGTCGCCGACCTTCGGCTCGGACCGGCACATCTTCGTCTACTATTCGACCGCCGACGACAACCGGATCGCGCGGCTGACCTACGATCCGCGGGCCGATCACGGCCGTCAGCTGTCGCACCAGAAGGTGATCTTGTCCGACATCCCGCACGGCCTGCATCACGACGGTGGTCGGATCGCGTTCGGGCCGGACGGCCGGCTGTACGCCTCCACCGGCGAGGCCGGTGAACCGTCCCTGTCGCAGGACAAGTCCTCGCTCGGCGGCAAGATCCTGCGGATGACGGCGTCCGGTGCTCCGGCACCGGGCAATCCCGATCCGGATTCTGTGATCTGGTCCATCGGGCATCGCAACGTCCAGGGGCTGGCCTGGGATCCGGCCGGCCGGCTGTGGGCCTCGGAGTTCGGCGACAAGAGCGCCGATGAACTCAACCTGATCAAGCCCGCCCGCAACTACGGCTGGCCGGACACCCAGGGACGTACCGACGATCGACGGTTCACCGGCCCGGTTGCGCAGTGGGGCACCGACGAGGACTCCCCCAGCGGCATCGCCTACGCGGCCGGCGCGATCTGGATGGCCGCACTACAGGGCGAACGGCTCTGGCGGATCCCGCTCGACGGCGCCGAACCGGTGGCCGCTCCGCAGGACTTCCTGAACGGTGATCATGGACGGCTGCGCAGCGTGCTTGCCGTCGACGCCGACAGCATCCTGGTCAGCACCAGTAATACCGACGGACGCGCCGATCCCGGAGCCGGTGACGATCGGCTGCTGCTGCTCCAAGTTTCCTGAAACCCCCGGGATCCTGGAACCACCCGGGATCTCCTGAAGCCGACGGGGCCTCAGACCAGAATGCGATGACACCCGGTGCGCTGCGACGGGGGGACCAACACAGCAGAGCCGGATGTCATCGCATTCGATGTGAATGAACGACCGGGAGGTGACGACTCAGTTGCCGCCGAAGCCGCCTTCGGAGCCACCTTGTTCGGAGTCGCCGCCGAAGCCGCCCTCCGAGTCACCGGACTGGCCGCCCTCGGAGCCGCCGCCGAAGCCGCCCTCCGAGTTGCCTCCCTCAGAACCGCCGCCCTCGGAGCCGCCGCCGAAGCCGCCCTCCGAGTTGCCTCCCTCAGAGCCGCCGCCGAAGCCGCCGCCCTCAGAACCGCCGCCCTCAGAGCCGCCGCCGAAGCCGCCACCCTCAGAACCGCCGCCCTCAGAGCCGCCGCCGAAACCGCCACCCTCAGAACCGCCGCCATCAGAACCGCCGCCGAAGCCGCCTTCCGAACCGCCGCCCTGCGAGCCGCCGTCCTCGGAGCCGCCGAAGCCGCCACCCTCAGAACCGCCGCCTTCAGAACCGCCGCCGAAGCCGCCTTCCGAGTTGCCGCCCTCGGAGCCGCCGCCGAAGCCGCCCTCCGAATTGCCGCCGTCGGAGCCGCCGCCGAAGCCGCCCTCCGAACCGCCGGACTCGTTACCGCCGAAACCGCCCTCAGAGCCGCCGGAGTTGGGGTCGTCGTCACTCAGGTTTTCACGTGGGTCGTTCGACATGAACTGTTCCTTCCTGATCGGCAGGCGGCAGCAGTCCCACCGCCTCCGGTCAAACTAGGCAGCCAATGGGTCAGCGACCGACCAGCAGCCGCCGCGAATTCTCAGATCGGCGCGATCCAAGACGACCTTTGCGGTTCGCTGGCCGATCGTGGACCGTATCCCCGGCAGTTCTTGAGTTCTGTCGACAATGCACCGTCGGACGCCACGTGGCCGGAGACCCGAGTCGCGCGAGACGGGATGAGACGCTCGGTCGCGCGAGATGGGTCGCGGCGAGATGACGTCGTACGGAGATGAGTCGGGGGTCGCGCGACACTAGACTGATCGGCATGGCCACCTGGGAGGACGGACCGGAGTACGCGCCGCTCGAGGCGCCGGAGCGGTTCACGGTCCCCGACGTGCCGCCGTTGGGCGAAGCGCCGCCGCCGGCTGCGTTGCCCTACGCTCCGGCCGAACGCCCCCAGTTCGGCAACCCCGATGATCCGGTCGCGCCACTGGCGACCTTGGATCCCGAACGCAGCACCGAGGAACGCGACCCGAGTACGCCGTTCGAGGTCGACTCCGGCACCATGACCGAGGGCAACAGCGGCGGCGCCTGGGGCGCCGCCCATTGGCGTCCGCCTTCCGGTCCACCGGTCGGCCAACCCGGCCCCTGGGGTCCGCCGGCCGGCGTACCGATCGATCCGGCAGCACCGGTCGCGCTGCAGTCCGGTGCTCCCCACCCGGTCGGCAACATGCCCGCGCCCGGAACGCCCGGCTGGTTCGGGCCCGGACCGAACTCCCCCGCCCCACAGCGGCCACCGAGCCTGTGGCGAGCAACGCCGCCCGGCGCGATCATCGCGCTGGCGCTGTCGATCATCGTCGTGGTCTCGCCGCTCACCTTCGTGGCCGGACTGTTGCTGTCGTTGCGTGCTCGCTACGCCAAGCGCGCGATCCTGATCGGCTACGCCGTCGTCGGCGCCGTGATCCTGATGATCACCGTCGGCAGCACGTTGGCCAATTACGGATCGTTCGGCGACTGGTTCCGTACGGCCCAGGGCTGGTGCGTGCTCGGCTCGGCGCTGATGATCGTTCTCACCCTGGTCCTGGTCAACAACGAGTTGAAGCGAGGTCCGCAGGGCGGGGCACCCACCGGCGGCTATCCCCCGCGGCCCCCGTACTCGTCGTGACAGCTCGGTACTCGTCGTGACCGTTCGGTACTCGTCGTGACGGCTCGGACCCTGTCGGAGTCGTTGCGCACCCTCGACCAAGATCAACTCGCCGAGCTGCTCCGCCTCCGGCCCGATCTGCGCTACCCGCTGCCTCGGCACATCGCCGAACTGGTGTCCCAGGCGACCACCTCCACCTCGGTCAACCGAGCCATCGACCGACTGAACGGTTGGCAACTCGCCGTCGTCGAGACCCTCGCCGTCCTGGACGACGGCAGCACCGTCGAGCAGATCGCTGACCTGCTGGACTCCGCGCCCGAGCAGATCGCCCCGGCCGTCGACCTGCTGCGCCGACAGGCGCTGTTGTGGGGCGACGACCGGGAACTGCACCTGGTCCGGGCCGTTCGAGATCATTTCGGCAACTACCCGGCCGGCCTGGCACCCCGCTCGCCGCAACCGCTCAGCGACGAGCAGATCGACCAGGCGTTGGCAGCCTGCGGCGACCAGGTCCGGCCGGTCCTGGACCGACTGCTCTGGGGCCCGCCGACCGGAACCGTCCGCAACGCCGATCGGACGATCACCGTCAGCGCTGCCCGATCGCCGATCGAGCAGCTGCTCGCCCGACGGCTGCTGCGGCCGCTGGACCGCGACACCGTGATCCTGTCCCGGGAGGTCGCGCTGCGGCTTCGCTCACAGCAGTCGGATTGGCTGCTGCCCGGCGAACCCGTCGCACCGCAACCGCCCGAACTGACCGGACCGACCCGGTCGCCGGCAGTGGTCCGATCGGCCGCCGCCGGTGCCGCCCACGAACTGGTGCACGATGCCGAGTTGATCATCGCCGACCTGGACAGCACACCGCGCCGGCTGCTCCGCGACGGTGGGCTGTCCACCCGCGACGTCCAAGCCCTGTCCCGGACCGTCGACGGCCGCGTCGACTACACCGGTTTCCTGCTCGAACTCGCTGCTGCCGCCGGACTGATCGGCACCGCTGACCGGATCACCCTGTTGCCCACCGTCGACTACGACCTCTGGGTCACCGAACCCGGACCGGACCGTTGGCAACGACTGGCCACCGCCTGGCGCGACACCGAGCGGCAGCTGTCCACCGAACCGGGCAGCCACCCGCTGGCGACCGACGCGATCGCGGCCCGCGCTCCGGAGAATCGTCGGCTGCTGCTCGGACTCGCCGCCCGCGCCCAGATCGGCACCGTCCTGGACGCCGGGCGACTGGCCGACGGCGTCGGCTGGCATCGCCCAGCGGCCGCGCGCAACGGCCAGCAACTCCGGCAACTGATCGAGCAGACCTGGCAGCAGGCCGGCTGGCTCGGACTGGTCGCCCTCGGCGCGGTCTCCGACCTGCTCCCGGTGATCGCCTGCGAACGGGACCTGCCCGACGACCTGCGCCGGCTCTTCCCCGAACCGCTGGACCACGTCATCGTCCAGTCCGATCTGACCGCCATCGCCCAAGGTCCACTGGAGGCGGGGGTCGCCGGCACCCTGCGCCTGGTCGCCGATCAGGAATCCCGCGGCGGCGGAGCGGTCTATCGCTTCAGCCAGTCCTCGGTACGCCGCGCGTTCGATGCCGGCTGGGCTGCCCTGGAGATCGGCGAGTGGCTGGAGCGGCATTCCAGCACCGGCATCCCGCAGCCGCTGCGCTACCTGATCGACGACGTCGCCCGGCAGCACGGCACGGTACGGGTCGGTGCCGCCAGCAGCTATCTGCGGATCGAGGACCCTGCCCAGCAGGCGGCGATCCTGGCCCACCCGTCGGCTGCCCGATTGCAGCTGCGACAGATCGCGCCCGGCGTCGTGGTGTCGCCCGCCGACCCCGACGAAGTGGTCACCGCACTGCAGGACATCGGTCTCAAACCGGCTGCCGAGGACAACGAAGGCCGACTGCTGACCACCCGGCCACGACGCCGCGCACCGGTCCGGCATGATGCGCCCGGACGACCGGCCGCCGCGACACCCGACGAGGCTGCCGCCGCCATCCTCGCCGCCGAGCAGCGGCTGCCACCCCCACCCACCAGCGACGGACTCGACATCCTGGCCGAGGCAGCCGGCACCGAGGACGTCGTCGAGGTCACCATCGTCAGCGCCGACGGTACGCCGGCCAGGCGGACCCTGCGACCGATCACGGTCGGCGACGGGATCGTCCGAGCCATCGACGCCGAGTCCAACGAGATCGTCTCGATTCCGGTCTCCCGAATCTCCGCCGCGCGAAGTGAACCCCGGACCATCTAGACTGCCGCCAATGGGGGAGACGGCGATCAGAAGGACCTTGATCGTCGTCTTGTGTTTGTGTGGCGTGGCCGCGATCTGGTTGATCGCCGACCGGGCAGCTCTCGAACAGCGCCCGGCGGCCTCACCGGCAGCGCCGGACGCCGGCCGATCAACTGTCGTCAGCCCTGCGAGCCAGTCCTCCGAAGGCTCGGGATCCGGTGGTTCGCACAACTCCGGTGCTCCGACGTCGTCGTCCTCTGCCGACGCCGGAGCACGAGACATCACTCCGCCTTCCGCGGTCTCGGGTCTGCACGTCATCTCCGCCACCCACCAGACGGTCACGGTCGGCTGGGATCCGATGGCCGACCGCGAGGAGATCGCCTACTTCCGCGTCACGCTGAACGGCATCAAGGCCGGCGAGACCGGTGGCACCCAGCTCACGATCGACTGGTTCAACGACGGGATGACCGACCACTTCGTCCAGGTCTGGGCCTTCGACGCCGCGGGCAACCGCAGCGCCCACAGCAAATCGGTGATGGTGGCGCGGCCTGAAGCGTCCGGGCCGGCGGGTCCGGCCGGTCCGCAACCCGATGTCGGTGGCAACGGTTCCGGCGACGATCGGACGTCGCAGCCCGACACCGAGAACGCCGGACCGAGCACGAAGAACACCGGACCGCAGAAGAACACCGGCCCGAGCAAGAAGACCGACAACGGTCCGAAACCCGACACGGCCGAGTCGGACACGGCGGAGTCGGACACGGCGGATCAGCAGTCCGATACCGCCCCCGAGCCGGACGCCGGGCGGCAGCCGTCCCAGACCGAGCCCCAAACGGGCGCTCCTCGACCGACCCTGTCCCCGACACCCGCCCCGACCTCGTCCTCCCCGAGCACCGACCCGCGGTCCACGCCGGTCGAAACCCCGTCGGAACGCCCGGAGCCGACCGAGACGCCCACGTCGCCGCCCAGCGATCCTCCCTCCTCGGACAGCCCACCGTCGGACAGCCCGCCGTCGGACAATCCGCCGTCGGACAATCCGCCGTCGGACAGCAAGCCGGACGATCCCAACGGCGATCCGTCTCCGTCGCCCACCGGCGACCCGTCACCGACCGACGAGGCGACCGACGAATCCGAGCGCGCCGAGTCCGATCGGGATGGGGCCGGGTTGCTCCCGGGCCTCCTCCCGAGCGATCGGAACCGCGCAGAGCCCTCCTCCGAGCCGTCGGAGTCGACGCGACCGTCGACCGAACCGACACCGCACGGCCGCGCCTTCGCCCCGACTCCGTCGTCGGACCCGAGTAGGCTCGAATCTTCCACTGCGTCACCGGCCCCCAGCGCCTCACCCGGCCGCTGAACCGTACGGCGTGGTGGCACTCCCCACCCTCTGAACGAATCAGGTTCTCCACGCATGAATCAGGGTCCACTCGTCGTCCAGTCCGACCGCACCCTGCTGCTCGAGGTCGACCATCCCGACGCGGCAGCCTGTCGGATCGCGATCGCGCCCTTCGCCGAGCTCGAACGCGCCCCCGAACACATCCACACCTACCGACTCACCCCACTCGGCCTGTGGAACGCCCGCGCCGCCGGCCATGATGCCGAGCAGGTCGTCGACGTCCTGCTCAGCTACAGCCGCTATCCGGTGCCGAGTTCGCTGCTGGTCGACGTCGCCGACACGATGGACCGCTACGGACGACTCCGGATCGAGAAGCATCCGACGCACGGCCTGGTCCTGGTCAGCACCGACCGCGCCGTCCTCACCGAGGTGTGCAAGAGCGCCAAGGTGAAGGGCCTGATCGGCGCACCGATCGACGAGGACACGGTGATCGTGCACCCGTCCGAACGCGGCCACCTGAAGCAGGTGCTGCTGAAGCTCGGCTGGCCGGCCGAGGACCTGGCCGGTTATGTCGACGGCGAGGCTCACGAGATCGCCCTGACCGAGCAGGACTGGCAGCTGCGGCCGTACCAGAAGGATGCGGCGGAGTCGTTCTGGCACGGCGGCTCCGGAGTCGTGGTTCTGCCTTGTGGTGCAGGCAAGACGATGGTCGGCGCGGCGGCGATGGCGTCGGCCAAGGCGACCACGTTGATCTTGGTCACCAACACCGTGTCGGCCCGCCAGTGGCGCGACGAACTGGTCCGCCGGACTTCCCTGACCGAGGACGAGATCGGCGAGTATTCCGGTGCCAAGAAGGAGATCCGGCCGGTCACCATCGCGACCTATCAGGTGATCACCACCAAGCGAGCCGGCGTGCATCCGCACCTGGAACTGTTCGACGCCCGGGACTGGGGCCTGATCGTCTACGACGAGGTGCACCTGTTGCCGGCACCGGTGTTCCGGATGACGGCGGATCTGCAGGCCCGCCGCCGACTCGGGCTGACTGCGACGCTGGTCCGCGAGGACGGCCGGGAGGGCGACGTCTTCAGCCTGATCGGCCCGAAGCGGTACGACGCACCGTGGAAGGATCTCGAGTCGCAGGGCTACATCGCCCCCGCCGATTGCGTCGAGGTCCGGGTCACGCTCACCGACGAGGAACGGATGACGTACGCGATCGCCGAGGAGGACGTGAAGTATCGGCTGGCGGCGACTGCGGAGTCCAAGACCGCGACCGTCGTCGATCTGGTCGCCAAGCATCGCGGCCGTCCCACCCTGGTGATCGGCCAGTACGTTGATCAACTCGACGAACTCGCCGAGCGTCTGGGCGCTCCGTTGATCAAGGGTGAGACTTCGGTCAAGCAGCGGGAGAAGCTGTACGAGGAGTTCCGGTCCGGCGAGATCGATCTGCTGGTGGTGAGCAAGGTGGCCAACTTCTCCATCGACCTGCCCGGTGCCGAGGTGGCGATCCAGGTGTCGGGCGCCTTCGGCTCCCGCCAGGAGGAGGCCCAGCGGCTCGGGCGGCTGCTTCGCCCCAAGGGCGAAGGGCTGACCGCTCGCTTCTACGCCGTCGTCGCCCGGGACACCGTCGACGCCGACTTCGCCCAACACCGGCAGCGTTTCCTGGCCGAGCAGGGCTACGCCTATCGGATCCTGGACGCCGCCGACGCGACCTGACCTCGTCCCTGGCGAAGCAGCTGTCAAGCACGCCGGACTGATCGTGCGGTCGGCAGCGGTGTGCTTGACACAACGCGCCCGATCACGGAAACGGTCGGTGTGCTTCGTCTGCTCGGCCGACCGGAGCAGCCGGACCCGCGGCGTCTGAGCATCCCCCGAGGCACGGACCGACTCCCGGTTCCCGTCCCGTTGAGGTACAGCCTCCGAGGTCCTCGTGGATACGGCGTCGAGAGAATCACGCCGGAGTCGGTCACACGGCCCCTCGTCACTGCGCTCGCGGCGACACCACCAAAACCACTTGACCGGTGTCGAGAGATCTGCGAACCTCATTACACCAGCTAAACCATTTAGATGGTGTAATGAGCCCAGAGGGGGCCCTGATGTCTGCACGGGTGGGTGTCGCACGCCCGACAGTCGACGATCCAGCAGCCGCACGGCGCGCCGGGTCCGACCTCGATGAGGATCCCGCGCCGACGGGCCGCGACGAGAACCCGACGAGGCGGGATCGACCACTCGCCGAACGGGTCGGAGGCTGGCGTTGGCAACCGTCGCCTGACGATGAGCCGCCCTCGGGCCAGGTCGGCAGCGCTCCGACGGCGGAGCCGGACCGCGCCGGGGCGCGAGTCTTCCTGCTGGCACGGATACTGATCGGCTGAGACGCCGACCGTTCCCGCTCACCTGCTGCTGGTGCCCGCTCGCCGACGCATCTTGATGTAGTTGCCGCAGCCGGCCATCGAGCACCAGCGCCTGGCGTGATTGCGGGACGCGTCGTAGAACGCCCATCGGCAGGTCTCGCGGGCGCAAGCCTTCAGCCGACTCCAATCGCCGCCGGCCTGGCACCGGAAGATCGCTTCGACGATGCCTGCGACGGCCCGTTCGTACCCGGTCCCCGATCCCGTGATCGCCAGGTCCCCGCTATCGTCGACGCCGACGCGGAGCGGGAGCCGCGCCAGCAGCCTGTCGAGCTGATCACGCGCTCCGGTGTCTGCATCGCAGCCCGCATGGGTCATCAGCAACGCGCGCACACCCTCTCTGAGTCGCGTGGCCGCGTGCAGGTCATCCAGGGTGAACCGCACCGACGCCGAGGCGAGCCCTCGGGAGGCGAACCAGTCCCGGAGGGCGGTCGGCGAGTCGAAGCTCTCGGCGTCCACCTGCGGCTCGTAACTGTTGACGAAGTCGCGCACGATCGCTGCGGCAGGCGGAGCCCACGTGTCGAACCCGTTCTCGGCAGCCTGCATCACACCATCGTAGCGATGTCGTCGGTGGACATCCGAGGCAGCGCAGGGGGGCGGTCCGGGCTAGGGAGATACTGGTCCGTTCGGGCCGAGCTGCGGACCCGCGATGCGCGCCCGCAGCACTTGGCACACGAGTGCAACGCAGCGAGCGGACGTGCAGCGCGAGCCGCAGCCCGAATAGATCAGTGGTTCCCTAGCCGCTGGTGCCCGTCGCCTCGGCCGACGCGTCGTCCTCGGGCAGCCGGGTCCGGCCGACGTCGTACTGCACGGCGCGCAGCCGGTCGTCGCTGGACATCAGGATGAAGCAGTCGACCGGTCCGTCATGATCATCTCCGCGGACCAGCTTGATCAACAACTCGTTCCAGCCCTGCTCGAGCTGGACCGTCTGCATCGGGCCGGAGGATGCATTCAGGCTGGGCCGGACCGGCCGACCCTCCTCGACCGTCGCGATCGGGACGTTGTTCAGCCAGACCCGATTGGCGATCGACGCGTCAACTCCGAGCCGGACACGGCGGGCGTCGGGCGACTGCAGATAGGTCCGTAGGTACAGCACGCCAGGGCCGGTCAACACCGACGCCAGCTCCGCGTCATGACCGGCGACCGAACGCTGTTGCCACTCCCCCGGCCGGCTGCCGTCGGCTGCCAGTTCCTCGGCGGGAAACGGATCGGTCAGCGCCGATGACACCGACCCGGTCAGCGGCTGCACCTGGCTGAGTTGCTGGGCGACGCCACCGACCAGCACGAACGGGACCGGTGCCGGTGTCGGTCTGCCCTCGACGCGCAGGTCCAGCCGTAGCCGGTTGCTGTTGTCGATCAGGGCACGCGGCACGGATGGCAGCTGCCAGTCGAGCGCGATCGAATCGCCGGGCAGCAACGTCATTGATCGAGCCGGCACCGTCGCCCAGCCGGCCGGCAGCGCCAACTCGGCCGTCACGTCGAGGGCCTCCTCGCGATGATTGATCAACTCCGTCGTCACCGTCCGCTCCCGATCCGGATGCAGGACCGGGCTGCCGTGATAGTTGATCTTGACCTCGATGGTTCGGCCCGGGACGGTGACCACGGCGTTGCTGGCTGCCAACTCGTCCGCAAAATCCTTGTCGGCGTAGAGATCGGCCTCGGTCTGCGTCAGTCGTCCGGACGGGTCGAGCAGCCGATGGTGGCGCAGTACGCGATCGGCCACCACCCTGATCCGCCGGACCAGCTCGTCGAGGGTCTGCGGGACCGGGCGGATGCTGTCGGAGAGATGCTTGACCCCACCCCAGGACTCGTTGGTGGCAATGGTGTCGCCGAGCGGCTGCACCCACTTCGCTGGCAGCCTACGGCTGCCGTAGAGGATGCCGAGATAGCTACCGATCGCCGCACCGGAGGAGTCGGTGTCGTAGCCGCAGTTGACGGTCTTGCAGATCCCGTCGCCGAAGTCGTCACCGTAGAGCAGACCGATCACCTGGAAGCCGAGGTTGATCGGCGAATACTGGGCGACATAGTGCGGGGTCGCTCGACGGACCGCCTCCCGTGCCGCCTTCCAGCCCAGACCCGCTCGGTGGGCATCGAGGACAGCGCGGACGGCCTTCGCGGAAGCACTGGCCCGGGGGATGTAGGACAGCCCGATGTCGATCAAGGTCTGCCGGTCCTGCACCACGAACGCTGCCGATTCGACAGCAGCGTTGAACACCTCACCGTTGACGCCCTCGCCGCCGGCATGATCACAGATGGCGTCCTGGATCGCCAGCCGGGCGGCGATCCGTGGCGCTCCTGGCGCGATGCAGGCCCAGATCTCCGAACGGATCGGCGAGCCCATGCAGTCGATGAACCAGTTGTTGTGGCTTCCGCTGACCGGAGGCTCCAGACCGAGCCGGAGGTTGCCCTTGCTGAGCCCGTACTCGTCGAAGTTGTAGCCGATGTGATCCAGCCAGTAGCCGGCCATGTCGCGTGCGGTCAGTTCGGGCCCGACCTCCTCGGCCGCCTTCAGCCAGGCCAGCTGCATCTCGAGATCATCATTGGGCAGTCCGCCTTCCTTCAGCTCCGGATACCACCACACGTCGAACGGTTCGTCCTCGCCGAACGCCTTCTCCAACGGTGTGCCGAGGGTCCCGCCGGCGTTCTTGCCCTGCCAGCAGCCGTACACCCGGTCGTAGTAGTCCTCACCCCCGATGTCCAACACCAGGGAGGCTGCGGTCTCCGCGTTACGCACGCGCAGGTCTGTCATGGTTATCCCTTCACTCCGGTGATCACGACGCCCTGCACGAACCAGCGCTGGGCGATGAAGAACAGAACGACACACGGCGCCATCGCCACCGTGGCCGCGGCCATCATGCTGGCGAAGTCCTGGGACTTCTCCCCGACGAAGTTCATGATCCCCAACGAGATCGGGAACTTGTCCTGTGACGACAGATAGATCAGTGGTCCGAGGAAATCGTTCCAGTAGAACAGGAACGCGAACAGCGCGACGATGATCAACGCCGGCCGGGCCAGCGGCAGCACCACGGTCAGGAAGCAGCGCAGGGTGCTCGCTCCGTCAACCTTCGCCGCATCCTCCAACTCGCGCGGGATGGACAGGAAGAACTGTCGGAGCAGGAAGGTGTTGAACGGTGTCGCGAACAGCGCGGGCACCAGGATCGGCAGATAGGTATCGAGCCAGCCGAGCAGGCCGAACATCACGAAGGACGGGATCAGCGTCGACCAGGCCGGGACCATGATCGTCGCCAGCATCACGAAGAACAGCGCATCTCGTCCGGGGAATCGCAGCCTGGCGAAGGCGTAGGCGGCGAACGAGCTGCCGATCAGTGAGAAGGCGACGCCGACGAAGGTGATCAGCACCGAGTTGAGGATGTACCGCAGGAACGGGCCGTCGGCGAACAGATCGGTATAGGTGTGCCACTGCGGATGTTGCGGTATCCACCTGATCGGATAGGCGTAGATCTCCTCCGGTGTCTTCAGACTCGTGGTCAGCATCCAGGCGAACGGGACCAGGAAGGTGACGGCACCGATCAGCAGCACCAGGTAGGAGCCGCCGCGCCGGACCCGCTCAGCGGTGCCCGTCACGCCGCGGTAGGACTTCTCCGTTGCTTCAAAACCACTCATCGGCTCTCCCCTGCGTAATACACCCACGCCTTCGACGTCTTGAAGATCACACCGGTGACCGCGACGATGATCACGAACAGCACCACCGACAGCGCCGAGGCGTACCCGAGGCGGAGCTCGACGAAGGCGCGGTTGTAGATGCTCAGCGCGTAGAAGTAGCTGCCGTAATCCGGGCCACCACCGGTCATCACGTACGCCTGCGTGAACACCTGGAACGTCGCGATCAGCCCGAGCACGAGCTGGAAGAAGATCACCGGGGACATCATCGGCAGCGTGATGTTGCGCAGTGTGTGCCACCAGCCGGCGCCGTCGATCTTGGCCACCTCGTACAGCTCGCTCGGGATCCCCTGCAGGCCGCCGAGATAGATGATCACCGAGGAGCCGACACCCCACAGCTGCATGATCACCAACGCCGGCAACACCCATCTCGGGTCCTGCAGCCAGGGGACGGGCGGCACCCCGAACAGGCCGATGAAGCCGTTCAGGATCCCGTACTCGCGGTGGAAGACGAAGTTCCACAGGATCGCGACGGCGACGCCTGACAGCACCGACGGCAGATAGTAGATGGTCCGGAAGACCCGGACACCGATCAGCTTCTGATTCATCAGCATCGCCATCCCGAGCCCGATCAGCAGACTCGCCGGGAGGTACAGCAGGGCGAAGATCCCGGTCACCTTGAGCGACTGCCAGAAGAGCGGGTCGGCGGTGAAGATCTCGATGAAGTTCTGCAGACCGACGAATCGCGGAACGCCGCTGCCCTTCCAATCGGTGAAGGCCAGGTAGAGCGCGCCGAGGATCGGACCGGCGGTGAACAGGACGAAGCCGAGCAGCCAGGCCTGGACCCAGAGCAGCCCGGTCCAGGCCTCGCGTCGGGCCAGTGTCGAGCGACGCCTCCGTTGCTGCCCGGCCGCCGGACGCCCTGCGGGTGTTGCGGCCCCGGGACGGTCAGTAACGCTTAGCTGCGACATTGGTGTCGTCCTGGATCTTGGTCAGGATGGTCGCGGGCTTGCCCCGGACGCCCAACGTGTCGAACTGGGTGTTCCAGGCCTGCTCGAACTCCGACCAGAACTTCGGGTAGGACCAGTTGACCGCGTCGTCGGCCATCTGCTGCGGGAAGATCTCTGCCGACGACGGCGGTAGCTTGCCGGTGCTCACCACCTGTTCCCAGCGTTTGGCCGATGACTGCCGCCCGGGAATGCTTCTGGTCACGTCGGCGATCAGCTTGTCGGTCGACTCCTCGCTGGTGATGAACTTCAGGAAGGTCCATGCCGCCGCCTGATTCTTGGATGCCTTGGCGATACTCCACGCACCGCCCGCCGCCGAGACCGACCGCTTGCCCGACGGCCCCTTCGGCAGCCGGACGACATCCCACTCGAACTTGTCGGCAACCGCTGCTCTGGTCTGCAAGGTCGCCCAGGAACCGTTGACGTTGAACGGGACCAGCTGCGAGGCGAAGATGTCGACCCCCTCCGGGGTGCTGCCGGTGGCCGGAACGACGCCGGCCTTCATCTGCTCCGCCCAGCCCGTGACCACACCGAGATTGGCCGCATTGTCGACCACGCAGGAGGTCAGGTCCTTGCTGAAGGTCTCGCCACCGTGCGCATCGAAGACCCCCATCGCAAACCAGTCGGTCGTCGTCAGTCCGACGCCCCAGCGGATCTGCCGTGCGCCCTTCCGCTTGACGAACGGCTTGCCCATCTCGAACAGGTCGTCCCAGGTCCAGTCGTCGGTGGGCATCGAGATCCCTTGCTTGTCGAGCAGGGTCTTGTTCACATAGATCGCGAAGTTGGAGAAGTCGTACGGCAGCGCGTACAGGCTGTCATCGACGGTCAGCTGCGCAACCTCGGCCGGCCAGAAGTCGTCCGGCCGTACCTCACCACGATCCTTGCCGATCAGGTCCTTCAGCGGAAGGAGCCAATCGCGGGCGACGAACGGCGCGATGTCGAAGCTGCGGGTGTAGAAGACGTCGGCCAGCTTCCCGGCGACCGCGGCGGTGTTGATCTTGGTGTAGTACTGCTCACCCTCGGCGATGTTGAGCAGCTTGACGGTGATGTCGGGATGGGCCTTGTTGAACGCCTCGATGCGTTCCTTGAAGAGCTTGGTGTCCTCCTCGGTGTGATTGGTCCACCATTGGATCGTTCCGGTTCCCGAGCCGGCGTCGCCGGAAGTGTCGGTCCCCGGAAGCCCTTTCCCTCCCGTGCAACCGGCGACCACGCCGGCCGCTGCCGCCGTCCCGACCCCGAGAAGCCCGCGGCGGCTGAGTCTCATCTTCGGTGCGATGTCATTGTTGATCATCGTCGGTCCTGATGCCTGATGGTGCTGACATGGTGTGTTCCCTCGCTTCGTTGCGGGTCAGCGGTGATGCGGCGCCGCGGTGGACGCACGCAGCACCAGCTGGGTGGTCAAGGTCGCGGTTGTCGGTTCTCCGACACCGGACCCCAATTGCTGGATGATCATGTCGACGGCTCGGCGGCCGAGCTCGACCTTCGGCTGCGCCATCGTGGTCAACGGCGGTACCGAGTGTGCTGCGAGGTCGACGTCGTCGAAGCCGACCACCGAGAGCTGTTCGGGGACCCGGATGCCGATCTGGTAGGCCCGCTGCAGCACCGCCAGCGCGGTGGCGTCGTTGAAACCGAAGATCGCGGTCGGCGGTCGGCGACCGGTGAGCAACGCTTCGGCGGCATCCCAGGCGGTCGACCGATCGGCCGGCCCGACCCGGATCAGGTCCTGCTCGAGCTCGAGGCCGGCAGCCTTCAACCCTGCCTTGTATCCCCGATAGCGGCCGCTGCTGCGATCGTTGCCGACGTAGCCGATCCGGGCATGACCGAGCCCGACGAGGTGATCGACGAGCTCGCCGGCACCGGTCCGGGTGTCGACGGTCGCCAGGTCGATCACCTGGGGATCGGTCCGCAGCCCGATACCGACCACCGGAGTGCCCCCGGCCCGCAGCTCCGCCAGCCGTTCGACCAGCTGTGCCGATGCCGGCGGCGTGATCACGATCCCGTCGACACCGTGGCTCTGCAGCTGATCGATCGCCTCCATCGCCCGGTCAGGCTCGCCCATCGTGTGTGCCAGGAAGACCACGCAGCCCGCGTCGCGAGCCCGTTCCTGGATCGCGACCGCCAGCTCGGCGGTGAACGGGTTGCGAAGATCGGACACGACGAAGCCGAGCATCCCGCTCTTCCGGGTCCGCAGGCTGGCCGCCGCGCTGCTGCGGACGTAGCCGAGCTCACCGATCGCCCGGGCGATCCTGGCCCGGGACGCCTCGCCGACATAGCCGTTGCCGGTCAGGTAGCGCGACACGGTCCCGACCGACAGCCCGGCCCGGGCCGCCACGTCGTACGCCGTCACCTGATCGGCCATCGAAACCTCTCACGAGTGTTATCGATTACAGCTGTAACCGATAACACAGTAGGACGCACCGAGCACGAGCGTCAAGAGATGTGTGCTCGGTGTTGAGATCGAAGAAAGATCAACAAGAGCGCAATGCCTGTTGAACACCACGATCGCACGGTCTGCTCGCCGGCTGCCGCCGCAGAGACGGTGATTCAGCACAGTTGCTCGCGGCCGGTCCCGATACGCTGCCCTGGACCGACTGACACCCGCGCACCCCGGAGCCGGGGCGAGGCGATCAGCGGGCGGCGCACAGATCCCGGATCAGTGCGGCTTACGCCGCATCGTGGATGAACTCATGGAGCGTCTACAGAACCAGACCCTGCGTGGTTTCGCCGGTTTGACAGCCCGCGGCGTTCCCGCACGAACGCCTGGAGCACGACTTCAGCCGCCCGCGGAAGAGATCCCTGGCGAACACCGTCGCTAGCCGCCCGCACGTCGACCGTGGCGGGCAGACAGCCCGGTCACCCGGGCAGTCGAGCAAGCGCAAGGATCGCTGTGTCACAGACGATCGATGCCCCACGAGCCGGTCGTCATTCTGGTCGCCCGGGCGCCGCCGGTGTCCGGGAGGGATCCCCAGTTCAACACCAGCTCGACGCTCGACCGGGTGCCCGATGATGGTGCCCGGACGCCTATCCGCCAGGGGGCGTCGTCTGATCGTGTCGGCGGTGGAACCTGACCCGGTAGGTTGCACGGCTATCTGTACCCGGCGAACTTGCCCGGGAGCGTTGTTGCAGAATTGGCAAGATCCCCGCATGCTGCTCGGGCAACTTGGGTCACGGTGCCTGTTCGACCTCCAGCCGCTGCCGACCTGCGCCCGTTGCCGCGCAGATGGCGATTTACTCGAGGATCGAGCTCT
This sequence comes from Microlunatus soli, assembly GCF_900105385.1. Taxonomy (NCBI): domain Bacteria; kingdom Bacillati; phylum Actinomycetota; class Actinomycetes; order Propionibacteriales; family Propionibacteriaceae; genus Microlunatus; species Microlunatus soli. Next base: position 1,824,205 of record NZ_LT629772.1, read on the forward strand.
CAGGATCGAGGATCGACAACGCAAAGCTCGAGTAGCTTGCCGAGCCCCGGTCTGACGGGCTCAACAGAGGCGTTCCTGCTGGAACGTCCGGAGAGATTCGTGCCGCCAATCCAGAGTGCTCGGTCAGCGATCGTCGATCGGACAGACCGCTATCGGCCGTTGCGGTAACGACACGCCGCGATCCGCGCCTCAGAGTCATCGACGATCTTGTAGACCAGCCGATGCTCATCGCTGATCCGCCGCGGACCAGTAGCGGGCAAAGTCGTGGCGCAACGGCTCCGGTTTACCGATTCCCTCGTTGCCGTTACCGATGATGTCTTGGACCAACAGGTTGATCCGCTTCAACGTCCTGCGATCCTGCGACTGCCACCAGACGTAGTCCTGCCACGCGTTGATGTCCCAGACCAGACGCATCTTCAGTCGTTGCCGACCAGATCGTGAGCTTCGCCCTCTCCGGCTTCCAGTCGCTCCATCGCATCCAACAACCGACGCACGTTGGCCGGTGACCTCATCCGATACGCCGTCTCAGGCAGCCCCAAGTCAGGAAGATCGAGATGCACAACCTGCCGCAAGCGGATCGCTGACCGGGCACTCGCCCGACGTGACCGGGCGCCCAAAAGGGATTGACGATCGACCTAACGTGACGGGGGTGGACATGTCGCCCGCCCATCACCGCGCCGTAGCCATTCTCGCTGACGCCGTCGGGCGATCACCCGTCAAGGTCGACGCCGAGTGGACGTGGGGCTCGACGCTTGTCGTCCGGACGGTTATCGATGACGAACTGACCATCTTCATCAAAGCCGCTGCCGATCAAGACGTCCACACCGAGGCGGCAGCCATCGCGCTTGCCCGAAGCGCAGGCGTCCCGACCGTCGATGTCCTCGCGACCGGCACCGACAAACAACTCCCCGGAGGGCGCTGGATCATCACCAGATCCGCCAGCGGAGAACCCATGCAAGATGTCGGCCGAACCGCGCCCACGACAAGCCAGACTCTGGACGATCTTGCCGAGTGCTACACCCGGCTCCATCAGGTGACGTTGCCCGGCCACGGACCACTCGGACCCGGCGGAACCCACGCTGTCTTCGCAACCTGGTCCGAATGGCAACAACGCATCATCGAACGGGCGCTGGACCAGCTTGCAGCCAACGGGGCAGCTTCCGATCATTTCCTGGCCCGATCACACCATCTGTGCGAGAAATTCGCTACCGACCTCGACGCGGCGCCGGCCGCCCTGCTGCACGCCGACCTCGGTGATCGTGAGCTCTTCGTCGACCCCGGCACCGGGGACGTGACATCGATCGTGGATTGGGGCGACGCCCTTATCGGCGACCCGCTCTACGACCTCGTTCGGTTCGTCGGCGGCGGCCCCGCCGACGATCCCAGACCCGCGCAGCTACACCCGACCCTGCACGCGTGCTACCTCCGCCGGAACCCACAGCACCGCGCTCGCGCCCGGCGGATGATGACCTTCTACCGATTCCACATCTGCGTCGTCGAAGCCGCCTGGGAACCCGACTGGGCACCGGCGCACATCGCATGGGCCAACCAACTCATCGACGACCTCTCCTGAGAAGAGAACCACCGACAACGCTCGGTCGCGAACAGGAATCCGTTGCGCAGGGGATCGATCACCGGGCAGCCCGCCTATCCAACGCCTCACCGTGCTGCACTGGGACCATGGCGGGCACCGATCACACCGATCGCACCGATCACACCAGGGACAGCAGGGCCGCTGTACCCCTCGTCGCGATGGCAGCGAGCATCTTGATTGTCGGCTTTACCAATTGGCCTTGGTACCTCCGAGCCGGTGTCGGCATTGCAGTCCTCTGCGTTGCAACAATCACCGCCAGCCGACTCGCACGGACTGATCGCCGTCGACGATCTACTCACACCGACGCAGCAGCACCGGCGGATAGGACACACCACTGCTGTCCGGATGAGTTCAGCACCGGGCGATCAGGCGTGGTGCTCCACAGTGGGATGTTCCGGCGGAAACCTTCCCTCGCCCCGCCGGCACCGATCGGTCATCGGTGCTGCCGGAGAATCCCCTGCACATCACGATCTCGTTCCGCCCAGACACCGACCACCTGAGCGGGCGGCACTCGCTCCGAGCACCGACGAAGCCGCCAGCGGGTGGAATTCGGACCGAGTTCACACCAAAATCCACCCAATCCCCGCGACGATGCTCTGGAGTCATCGGTGACTCGAAGAGCATGATCACCGACGGACCGCCGTCAAGCTCCTCGGACTGCGCAGGATTGACGACCATGTTGCGCCGGGCGCGTTTGTCGAACGACGCCGAGGTCGAGCGGCCGGTCTTCGGCCGATCTCGACAATCGGAACCGGCGGGCGGCGCGCCGACCGCACCGGTCCAACCGGGCCACCGGACATTCGGCCGGCTCAGCCGCAGGTCTTCTCCCCCATCGCCTCCGGAGCGACCAACGGCCGCATCCCGAAGGCTGCGCCCGCCTCGTCGATCGGCGCCTTGTACCAGGCGCCGGTCATCGCGATCTTGCCGTCCGGAGTGGCGAAGGCACCGATCGGCAGCGGGTATTCGCTGCCGGATGCCGCGCCGAAACGCCAAATGTCCAGCCACGCGTCGGCCGGCGCCCGGGTGATCACCAACGGTGATTTGAGTTGATCATCGGAGGTCCGCGTGGTGACGGTGGCCAGCGCCGGCACCACACCGTTGACCGGGATCAGCAGTCCGGCCTGTTGGTTCTTGACCGGGAGCGACAGGTCCGACCGTTCGCCGGGCTCGGCCTCGGATTCGGGTTTGACATCCAGCGCGGTGCCGGTGGCCGCGTCGTCATCGGGGAAGGACCGCAGTCCACCATCGAGCTTCTCACCCGCCTGGGTGTGCACCGAGAGCGTCAGACATTCGCCCTCGTACCCACCGCCGATGGTGTCGGAGCTGAGGACCTGCCCGGGCTTGTCGAGCATCCCGACCAGCCAGGTCGCCTCGTCGGCGTCATCCAGATAGCCTTCGATCCCGACCAGGCCGGCGTCGTAGCCGTGTGCCGGCAATTGCTTGACGGCGGGGTCGATCTTACTGCCGTCCTCGCCGCCGAAGATCCGGACCGGCGTGTTGCCGATCATCTCGATCTTGTACGACGTCTTGCCGGTGGCCTCGTCGTCGCCGTCCTCGACCGTCCGATAGCTGGTCTCGAAGGCCAGTTGATCATCATCCCCGTCAGCGGTGATCTTGGAACCGGTGGCCACGATCCCCAGATCCTCGGGCTCGCCGTCGACCGACCCGATCAGGTGGGCGGCAACCAGCTTCTGGTCTCCGACCTCACAGGAGAACCTGGCCAGCACGTAATCCCGGCCGTCGATCGTCACCTGCTGACTCCCGGTCAGCTCCGCCTCGCTCCGCAGCCCACCGAATCCGGGAGTCTTCTCCGACTGTTTGCCGTCCCGCAGCGTGACGGGTTCGGCCGGCACCTCGAAACCGCAGCCGCCGCGGTAGCTGAACTTCTTCAGATCGACCTCGCCGAGCCGGACGTCACCCCGATCGCCCTCGCCCGGGGTCGAGGGAGCCGCCGAACTCGCACCCTTGCCGGCGGCCGACGAGGCGGGTGCTGCCGGATCCGACGATTCCGGGTCGGTCCCGGCAGAGCTGCAACCAGCGAGCAGCAGCAGGCAGGACAGCGCGACGGCCGTCATTCGAGGAGCGAACACGCCGGACACTGTAACCGTGTGAGCCGTCCATCTCCGATCCCGGCCGACCGGGCACTCAGCCCTGCCGATGCTCGTGCTGCGGCGCCGCCGGCACCGGCAGCGACCGGGTGAAGGAGCGCAGATCCTCGATCAGGCTCGCCGGCTGTTCGAGCGCGGCGAAATGCCCTCCCTCATCGCGGTCGGTCCACCGCACGATCCTGTTGGTCTGCTCGGCGAACTGCCGGATCGACGGGTCCTCGGCATAGGCGATCACGGCGGTCGGAACACCGGAGATCTCGAACGCCGTCGGATCGGCGAACAAGCGGCTGTATTCGGCGTAGACGTTGTTGGCCGTGGATGTCGCCGTCCTGGTCAACCAGTACAGCAGCACGTTGGCCAGGTGGCGATTGCGGTAGTGCGAATCAACCAGTGCCTGGGGCGTATGGGTCCAGGCCTCGACCTTCTCCACGATCCAGGTGAGTAATGCGATCGGCGAGTCCTCCAGGCCGTAGCCGATGGTTTGCGGTCGGGTCGCCTGCATCAGGTTGTAGGCGTTCCCGTCGGTCATGAACGCGTCGATCATCGCCATCCGACGACGCTCGACCGCAGTCATCCCGGCCATCGTCGCCTCGTCAACCGGACCCATCGGGATGAAGCCGAGGGAGGCGGCGTTGACGTGCACCCCACGGACATGGGCTGCATCCACCCGGCCCAGGTGTGGCGCCAGCACCGCGCCGTGATCACCGCCCTGGACGAGGTAGCCGTCGTACCCGAGATCCGACATCAACGCGGCGTAGGCCCGAGCGGTCCGGTCCACGCCCCAGCCCGGCTGCCTGGTCGGTCCGGACAGACCGGTGCCGGGATGGGAAGGGAGCACCACGTGGTACGCCGGCACGTCCGATGGCGGGGCGGTCAGCGGCTCGATCAGGTCGATCAGCTCGACCACCGTGCCGGGCCAGCCATGCAGGAGCAGCAGGCCGTTGGCGTCAGCACGCTCGGATCGGACATGGACGAAGTGGATCGACTCGCCGTCGATCTCGGTGACGAACTGGGGCAGCGCGTTCAGTTCGGCTCGCAACGCCTCGACATCGAAGGCGGCGAGCTCTGCGGCCCATTGTCGTGCCTGGTCGACAGGTACGCCCTTCGACCAGTCCGCGACCCCTGGCAACGGCTCCGGCCACCGAGTGGCCGCCAACCGTTGCCGCAACAGATCGATCTCTGCCCGGTCGACCTCGAATGTGAACGATCGCATCGCGAACCCTCCCCGCCTCGATTCCTGGTGACCATCAGGCTAGGGATCATTCGGGACAGTTTTTGACCGCTGTACGGCGGCCGACTCGCGAGCCTAGGACGGCGCTAGGCGACCGGCTGTGCCAGCGCCGATGACTCCGACTCGCCGGCGACGCCGGGGCCGGCCTGCGATTGTTCCAACCACTCGAAGGAGGTGGGATCGCCGGGTGCGAGGAACCAGCGTGCGGTGTAGTACGCCGTCACGACGAAGGCCCCGGTTGCGGCCAGCAGGAGCGGCCAGACCGCCGCGTCCAGCACCGGCTGCGGGAGGATCGATTGGTCATGCTCGAAGGCGGCCCACCAGACCGCGATGTGCAGCCCGCCGAGCAGTGCCCAGCAGACCGCACCGAGCCGGGCTCGCCGACGCAGCCGACGGCGATGCAGCACCTGATGCAACAGCGGATTGGCGATCGCCGACATCACGCCACCTCAATCACATGAGTCACAGCAGTAACTGTAGCCACGGATTCGCGATCGTCGAGGCGAATGCGCCCGTCGATTCCAAGCTGTAATCAAGCAACTCCCAGCCGTGACCGCGCGGGGCCGTTCAGGATGCTGCGGGTGCCCGCAGCCGATCCACCTGCAGCACCGCGCGGTAGATGTCGACCAGGGCCTCGGTCGCCACGGTCCAGTCCCAGTTCAGTGATCGCCGACGAGCCGCCCGGGAGACCGTCTGCCGGCTCGGGGTCAACAGACTGCGGATCAGCTGCGGTGCTCGCCCCCAGTCGTGCTCCGCGACCACCGCGCCACCGGACGAACCACCGAGGATCTCGGCGGTCGGAGCACTGTCGGCGGCCAGCACCGGCAGTCCCGAGGCCAGGGCCTCGATCAGCACGAAGCCGAGGGTCTCGGTGTTCGACGGGAAGGTGAAGACGTCAGCGGAGGCGTACAGGTCGGCCAGTTCGTCGCCGGCCAACCACCCGGTGAACAGGGTGTCGGTGTCGGCCAGATCCTCGACCAGCTGGTTCCGCATCGGCCCGTCGCCGGCCAGTACCAGCCGGACACCGCGGGCCCGCGCCAGCGGATAGAGCCGCCGCAGGCCCTTCTCCGGCGCCAGCCGTCCGACGTACAACGCCACCACGTCGTTCCGGTCATGATCACCCAGCAGCGCCCGGCGCACAGCCTCGTCGCGGCGGCGCGGATGGAAGCGTTCCAGGTCCACCCCGAACGGCCACAGCTCGACCGGCTCGATCCGGTGCCGAGGCAGCAGCTCGGCCATCGCCTGCGAGGTGACCAGGGTGCGGTCCGACGAACCGTGCTGATGCCGCAGATAGGCCCAGATCGGGCCGCTCAGCAGTCCGAGGCCGGCATGCCGGGCGGCGGTGGCCAGATCCTGATGGAACGAGGTGACCACGGGCAACTCGAGGGACTCGGCAGCGGCGAGCACCGCCCGTCCCAAGATGTAGGGACTGAGCACATGCACCAGATCGGGCCGGAACTCTCGCAACGCCCGCTCGACCGGACCCCGCCACGGCAGCCCGAAGATCCGGCCGCCGGAGACGAAACGGGAGCTGACCGACGGCAACTCGACGACCCGTACGCCGTCGGGATGCTCCCGGACGCCGGCTCCGTCCGGCACGATCAGCAGCACCTCGTGGCCGGCCCGGCGTAGTTCTGTCACCGTCGCCCGCAACCGGGTGACGACACCGTCGACCGACGGCGCCCAGGTCTCGGAGCCGAATGCGATCCGCATGCCACCGAGCGTAGGAGCCGCCCGGAAACGCTGCTGCTCTGCCATCCGGCGCGGTCACGACATCGCGATGAACGGACCGGCAGCGGTGCCGATCACGGTGGAACTGGACCGCAGCCACGGTGGCACCAGTGCGGCACACGCGCTAGACCGGGCGGGTCGACTCCTCGGTGACCAGCCCGAGGTCGATCGGCCACCGGCCCGGGCGCTTCAACGAGCCGACCAGCTGGCTGAGCTCCTTCGGCCAGATCCACTCATCGGTGTCGGCCAGCTCGCCAGGCTCCCACCACCGGTTGTCGATCATCGTCACCTTCTCCTCCTCGGTGAAGGCGGAGTTGTCGGGGACGAAGGCATCGGTCCGCACGACGAAGAAGGCTTCGGTCTGATCGAGCACCTGATCGGAGTAACCGTGCTGCGCTCGGCGGCGGGCGATCGGCCCGATCAGTTGGGCCTCGGTGACCTCCAACCCGGTCTCCTCCGCCAGCTCACGGATCGCTGCTTCGGCCTCGGTCTCACCAGGATCGATTCCGCCGCCTGGGGTCACCCACCAGTGGCGATCGGGATACCCCGGATCGGTGTCGCAGAACAGCAGCACCCGGTCGTCCGGATCGATCACGATCACCCGCGCTGCGGTCCGGGTGCGACGGCGCCGATCGGCGGGATCGTCCGGGATGACGAAGGTCCTGGGCGGATCGGTCACCCGCCCATAGTAGGGCGTGTCCCTCGGGATACTGGCCAGGCGACAGCAGGCGGAGTTGAAATCCGGTTGCCCCGCTGCTTGCACGAGAGTAACGTCAGCGCGCCCCTCGAACCTCCCCGATGTGCATCGGAGTGCCTCGCATGCCCGAAAGCCCGTCCACCACCGAGTCCGCCGCCTCCCGATCCGACCAGATCGCCGACGGGTCAGATCAGATCACCGATCAGGCGATCCTCGCCGAGCGTCGTCACATGGAAGAATCCCGCGCCGCGCTGCGGCAGATGCGCGACCGGGTCTCCGGCCTGTCCGCCGAAGGAGCCGCCGCCGTCAGCGAGGGCCCGAACGTCTCGACGGTGCACCTCAAGCAGGTGCTCTACCGCCGGGTGAAGTCGCTGCAGGACGATCCGACGGTCCCGCTGTTCTTCGGCCGGATCGACTACCTGCGCTCCGATCTGCCGCCACAGGTGTACATCGGTCGACGGCATGTCACCGGTGAGGCCGGCGGCGAACCGATGGTGATCGACTGGCGGGCGCCGGTCGCGCTCCCCTTCTACCGAGCCACCCGCGACGAGCCGATGGGCATCGGCCTGCGCCGCCGTTTCGGTTTCCACAGTGGCCTGCTGACCGCCTTCGAGGACGAGGACCTGGCGGCCGGCGAAGAGCTGCAGAACTCCGACATCCTGGAAGCCGAGATCGAGCGCCCGCGGACCGGGCCGATGCGTGACATCGTCGCCACCATCCAGCCCGAGCAGGACGTGATCGTCCGGACCGATCTGGCGCAGTCGGTCTGTGTGCAGGGTGCACCGGGCACCGGGAAGACCGCGGTGGGTCTGCACCGGGCCGCCTTCCTGCTGTACGCCTACCGCGAGCAGCTGTCCCGATCCGGTGTGCTGGTGATCGGTCCGAACGACAGCTTCCTGTCCTACATCGCCGACGTACTGCCGGCGCTGGGCGAGATCGACGCCACCCAAGCGACCGTGGAATCCCTGGTGAGCAAGGCGACCGGGCTGGCGGTCGGCCGGCTGGAGGACGCTACGACGGCGGTGATCAAGGGCGACAGCCGGATGGCCGACGTGATCAAGAGAGCAGTCTGGAGCCACCTGCGCCCCGCCGACAGCACCTTGGTGGTCCCGCGCGGCGCCCATCAGTGGCGGGTTGCGGCCTATCTCGCCGACGAGATGGTCGAGGCGATCAAGAACCGTGGGGTCCGGTACGCCGCCGGCCGGGAGATCCTGCCGCAACGACTGGCCCATCAGGTGCTGCTGCGGATGGAAGCGGCCGGCGACTCCCCCGACGACCGGGTGCAGAATGCGGTGGCCCGCAGCAAGCCGGTGAAGGCCTACGCCGAGCAGCTCTGGCCCGCCCTCGATGCGGCAAAGTTGATCATGCGACTGCTGTCGGAGCCGGAGTTCCTGGCCGAGCACGCCGACGGCCTGCTGAGCGAGCAGGAACAGCAACAGATCCTGCTGGCCAAGCCACCGCGTTCGGTGCGTTCGATGAAGTGGTCGACCGCCGACATTGTGTTGGTTGACGAGGCGGCCGACCAGCTCAACCGGACCTCAAGTGTCGGGCATGTGATCATCGATGAGGCTCAGGACCTGTCGGCGATGCAGTTGCGCGCGGTCGGTCGTCGGGCCAGCACCGGATCGGTGACCGTGCTCGGTGATCTTGCGCAGGCGACGACGCCGTGGGCGACGACTTCCTGGGCCGACACGCTGGGCTACCTGGGCAAGCCTGCCGCCACGGTGGAGGAACTGGTCGCCGGCTTCCGGGTGCCGGCTGCAGTGATCGAGTTCGCCGGACGGCTGTTGCCGAGTATCGCCCCGGACCTGACGCCGCCGCACTCGATCCGCCGGACCCGTGGTGACCTCGTCCTAACGCCGTCCCGATCACCAGAGGATGATCTTGCCGACGCCGTCCGGACTGCATTGAAGTCCGAGGGCAGCATCGGGCTGATCACTCCGGATGCCTTACTGGACAAGGTTTCTGCCGGCCTGACCGATCACGGCATCGACTTCGCCGTGCTCGGCCAGGAAACCGACCCGGTGGACACTGCTGCCTTCGAGCGACGGGTCGACATTGTGCCGGCCTCGATCGCCAAGGGCCTTGAGTTCGACCATGTCGTGCTGTACGAACCGGCCGCCATCGTCACCGGCGAGCCGGATCGGACGACCGGTCTGCGCCGGCTGTATGTCTGCCTGACCCGCGCCGTCACCTCCTTACAGATCGTGCACACCGAGCCACTACCCGAGCAGCTCACGGCGGCCTGAGTCGATCGTCAAGCAGCGAACCGCTTGAAGGCCGCGCGGGTCCCGGGTCCGGCAATGCCGTCGATCGGACCGGTGTAGCCGTCGTAGCGCTTGAGCAGCCGTTGCAGGGCCGAGATGGTGCCGTGACCGACGATGCCGTCGATCGCGCCGGTGTAGCCCCAGTACGTCTTCAGGCAACGCTGGAACGCCTTCCAACTGTTGGTCCCGAGCAGACCGTCCCAGGCTCCCGTGTAGCCCCAGTACATCGTCAACCAGGACTGGACGTGGATGGCCTCGGATCTGCTCAGGCCGAGATTGACCACCGTCGAGATGGCGGCCGTGTTGTCGGCGGTGGCACCGGGCTGATGGCGCGCCACCACCCGCTGCGGAATGGGCACTGATCGCCCCGGCCGCCCGGTCGCCTCGATGCCGACGGTTCGTTCGCCGGTGTCCGCCGCGGCGCTCGGTGCCGCGACAACTCCTCCGACGGCCGACACCGCGGCGACGACGGGCACCGCGGCCACTGCCCGCATCAACGAGCGGCGATTGATGGCGTTGTTCATGACTGACCCCTTATCGGTGCTGTTCCACATCGGATGGAACGCTAGGAACAGCCGGTAGCCTGGCAATCGCTCGGGAGTGCCGGAAGAGGGTCCACCGCAGCCCGAATTCCCTTTCCGGACGATGTTTTCGGCACGTCTCGCTCCGAAGTCTGATCCTCCGATCATCCCGCAGGCGGACGCGCTCGGGCGACAACCGACGACAATGTCGGATAGCGGGTATCGGTGATCAACTGTGCAGCCGCAGCGTCCCGGCGTCGGCGTCCAGACGCGCCACTGCGCCGAGCGGCAGGGCGAGATTGCGATCGTCGTGGCCGAACGCCGCCCGGTGCAGCACCGGGATACCAAGATCACCGAGCCGGTCCACCAACACGGCGTCGATCTGCTCACGCCGATCGGACTCGGTGAAATCGCCGAGCACGATCCCGGTGACGTTGCCGAACCATCCGGAGCGACGCAACTGGGTGAGCATCCGATCCAACCGATAGCCGGTCTCGCCGACATCCTCCAGGATCACGATGCTCGGCTCGCCCGGAGCAGGCTCGACGCCGAGGTCGCCGGCGATCAACGCCAGATTGCCGCCGATCAGCCTGCCCTCGGCAGTCCCCGGCCGCAACATGCTGCCGGTGATCAACTCCGTGCCAGGGTCCGGTCGCGCGGTCAGCAGCCGACGGACCGCAGCCGCCGACGGCTCGTCGGTGAGCTGAGCGCCGGTACCGACGGGGGCGTGCAGCGTGACCTGGTCGAGCTCGCGTCCGATCCGAGTGTGCAGCGCGGTGATGTCGGAGAAGCCGATCAGGTGTTTGGTTCCGGCGGTCCGCATCGCAGCGAAGTCCAGCAGATCAACCATCCGCTGCGCGCCGTACCCGCCGCGCGCACACCAGACGGCGGCGATGTCGGGGTCGGTCCAGGCTGCGAGCAGGTCGTCGGCGCGATCCTGATCGTCGCCGGCCAGGTAGCCCAGACGGGGATGCCGATCGCGCAGGTGCCGCCCCGGTCGGACCGTGAACCCCCATTCGGTCTCGAGCCTGGCGATGCCGCGGTCGACCCGTTCGGGCGCCAGTGGTCCGCTCGGCGCCACCAGAGCGATCACCGACCCCGGACCGATCGCCGCCGGCCAGCGTCGCGAGTTCAGCGTGCCAGACGTGATCGTTTTCTCCTTCTCAACCCGGCCACGGTCAGCAGGTGTACCAGTTCGCGGGATCGGCGCTGTTGGGCGCCTGCGGCCAAACAGTCGTCGAATCGGTCCGCGGGTACGTCGTAATGATCATGGTCGAAGGCGCGGCGTGGGATCCCGATCCGGTCGGCGAACGCGTTCAGTTCGTCAAACGAGCTGTCGCTGATCAGGTGCGACCAGAGCCGACCGTGTCCGGGCCAGTTCGGCGCATCGATGTAGACCGCCATCAGCTCGCCGAACCGCCGGCCACCGTGTCGTTGGCTGCGGCTCGTTGCACGGCGCTGTCGATCAAGGTCCGCCAGCTGCGGACCAGATCGGCGTCCACGTAGGCCTTCCACGAACCGGTCGGCCGGGCAGAACTGCCGATGTGGAACGCGGTCACACCGGCATTGGCCAACCACGGCACGTGTTCTGCCTGCAGCCCACCGCCGGCCATGATCAGTCCGCGGGCGAACTCGTCCTGCTCGGCCCGGCGCAGCAGATCGTCCAGACCGTCCTCGACGCCGCGGGCCGAGCCGGCCGTCAGGACCTGGTCCAGATCCCGCAACTGGCGAAGGTCGCGCCAAGCCCGGTCCGCGGAGATGCACGCATCGATCGCCCGATGAAAGGTCCACGGGCACTGCAGATCGGCGGTCAGCTCCGACACCACCTCGACATCGATCTCGGTGTGTCCGTTGAGGAAGCCGAGCACCAAGCCTTCGGCGCCGACCTCGAGATAG